>JAHBWH010000025.1 GCA_019637115.1 Myxococcales bacterium
CCGCCACCTCGGCCGACGCTCCGGGCGCCGCCGCGTCGGACGAGGCGTCGCCGACCGACGGGCGTCCGTCGTCGGACCCGACGTCGGCGCGCATCGCCACCCGCATCCGGGGTCGCGGCGCGAGCGTCGGCCGCGCGATCGGCATCGACCTCGGCACGAGCAACACCTGCGCGTCGGTCGTCGAGGACGGCAAGCCGCGTGTCATCCCGACGCGCTGGGGCACGAACACGGTGCCCTCGGTGCTCGCGATCGTCGACGGGCAGGTCCGTGTCGGCCCGGCGGCGAAGAAGCGGCTCGTGCTGAACCCGAGCGAGACGGTCTACGGGAGCAAGCGGCTCGTCGGCCGCGCCTACTCGGAGGCGCTCGCCGACGAGTTCCAGCCCTACTTCGCTTTCCCCCTCGTCGCGACCGACTCGCACCGCTTCGGCGCCAAGCTCCCCGGCCAGGTCGTCTCGTTCGAGGAGGTCGCCGAGCGCCTGCTACGAGAGGTCAAGGACGTGGCCGAGCGACACCTGGACGGCCCCGTCGACCGCGCGGTCATCACGGTCCCCGCGTATTTCGGCGAGGCACAGCGGGAGGCCATCCGCGACGCCGCGCAGCGGGCGGGGCTGACGGTGGGGCGCCTGGTCGCCGAGCCGACCGCCGCCGCCGTCGCGTACGGCTACGGACGCAAAGAGACCGCCACGCTCGTCATCTTCGACTTCGGCGGCGGCACCTTCGACGTCTCGGTGCTGAAGATCGAGGGCAACCGCTTCGAGGTCGTCGCGACAGGGGGCGACGCCTTCCTCGGCGGCATCGACATCGACGATCGGCTCGCGAACCACCTGCTCGAGACGTTCCGCCAAGAAGAGGGCATGTCGAAGCTCGAGCCCGACGCGCAGCAGATCGCGCGGCTCCGGGAGGCCGCCGAAGAGTGCAAGAAGGGTCTCTCGGTTCAGAAGAAGCTCATGGTGAGCCTCCCGCACTTCGCGAGCCGGGAAGGCCGACCCGTGATGCTCTCGGTCAGCGTCTCGCAGGAGGAGCTGAGCGTGCTCGTCCGCGAGCTCTGCGAGCGCGTGGTGGCGCTGACCAAAGAGACCGTGGAGAAGGCGGGGCTGCAGCTCTACTCGGTCGACGACGTGCTGCTCGTGGGCGGCTCGACGCGCATGCCGCAGGTGCAGGAGGCGGTCGAGGCGCTCTTCCGCCGCGCCCCGAGCCGACGCATCAACCCGGACGAAGCCGTCGCGCTCGGCGCCGCGCTGCTCGCCGACGAGGCGGGGCACGTCGAGCTCGTCGACGTCCTGCCGCTCTCTGTCGGCTTCGCGGGCGAAGGCCGACGCTTCTTGCGCCTGCTGCCGCGCAACACGAAGGTGCCCACGAAGCGCTCGTTCATCGTGAAGACCACGAGCGATGACGGCACCTACCGCGTGCCGATCTTCCAGGGCGAGCGGAAGGACGCCGCCGCCAACGAGTACCTCGGCACGCTCTCGGTCGAGGGCATCCCCGAGACGGGGGCTGGTCGCGAGCTCGAGCTCACGCTCGCGCTCGACGCACAATGCTTCCTGGACGTCTCGGCCCGCGACGTGTCGACGGGAGCCGCCCTCCCCGTGAAGGTCGAGCGCGCTCGTGCGGTCGAGGAGGTCGTCGCAGAGCTCGGCCCCTACGAGGGGCCGCCCCTCGAGCCCGAGCGCCCCCGCCCGAGCGGAGCGCTCGGGTGGTTCTTCGCGAGGGTCCGGCGCTTCTGGCGTAAATGACCCTGCCGCTGCGCCCGCCCATCCGCTGACGCGCTCCCTCCGCTCTCGGCGGCGAGCGGTCCCGCTCCGCCTCGCCGAGCGGAGGCATCCACCGCCGAGCATACGGAGGAAGCGCGACCGGTCTCGCGCCGCCGAGCGGCGGGATCAGCCGCCGAGCGTTCGGTGGACGAGCGCGACGAGCTCGGCCTGCCGGCCGGTGCTCGTCTTGCGGAAGATGTTGCGCAGGTGAGTGCGGACGGTCGCGTCCGCGATGTTGAGCTCGGCGGCGATGGCAGCCAGCGCGTGACCGTCCGCAAGCCGCGTCGCCACGCGCGCCTCGGTGCGGGTGAGGCCGAGGCGCTCCTGGAGCAGGAGCGTGGCAGAGCGGCGATCGGGCTCCTCGAGCAGGTCGAGGATCTGGGCGAGGATCGCACCGCGTGCTTCGCGGTCGAACGCCGAGAGCGCCTCGAGCAGGCTCGTCGCCGCGTGCCGCGCCGCGACGCCTTCGCGGCGCGGCGGCTCGGTGTCGCCGAAGTGGACCTCGTAGATGCCCCCGTCCTCGCGCACCTCCGAAGAGACCAGCGCGTCGGGGCGCCCGTAGAGGCGCGGGAGGCCGCGGAGGGCCCCCGTGATCATGTGGAAGGTACCGAGCGAGGGGGCAGCCCCCGGGGTGAGGCCCACGATCCACGAGAGGGACGAGCCGCTCACCTCGAAGCGCTCGAAGCGGAGCGGGCAGACGAGGCCCCAAAGCGAGATGATCACGCGATAGGCCGTCGCGGGCTTCGAGAGTGTCTCGGTGAGCGTCCGGTGGAGCGGCGTCGACTCGGCGATGTGGGCGCCGACGTCTTCCGCGCCGCCGTCCCCGAGGTGAGCGTGGATCCGGGACGCGACCTGTACGACCTCCCGCCAGCGCAGCCGGTAACCGGGGCAGGCGAGGTCGTCATGATCGAAAGGGAGCCCGTGGAGGAGGCGGTGTCCGTCCAGGCCGTGCGCCTGCGCGGAGGTGACCGCCTGATGGACGAAGAAACCCCAGACGAGGTGCTCCGGCTCATGCATCGCGCACCCCCATCGGGAGCGAGGGATCGAGCCAAAAGACGAACCGCGTGACATCTACCTCGAACGAGGTAGACGCGGACCCTTCGGACGCGTCCCGAGCCCCAGCATCTACTCCATTTGGAGTAGATCGGCGCCGAGCGAGCGACGAGCGAGGGAGCTTCGAGTCGGTGGGGAGGGGGAGGGGCGGACTCACCAGGTGGGTGACGAGGTCGGGTTGGCAGGTCTGACGGCGTAGACTGCAGGAGTGACCTCGACGCCCCCGCGCTCGCCCAAGCGCAGCCGGCGTCAACTCCAGCGGTTCACGAAGTCAGTGGGTTAGTCGGGGGAGGCTCGGACGCTCGGAACCGATCGCTCGGTCTCACGGCCGCGGTCACGACCCCACGTTCCATATCATACACTCAGTGCCGAGATCATGCGGAGAGAAAGTTTGGCGATCTCGATGACTTGGCCGCAACCGAGACTCCATGTCTCACCCATTTGGGTGAGACGCATCGACTGCAATATTGGACAAGTCGGCAACAGCATCCCCCATTTGAGGGAGACTCGACGCACCTGCGACAGGGCTGCCCTGACAGAAAAAGGCAGTGAGAGCCCCGCTCACCAACCCGCGGGCCCAGATCCGTCACCAAGTCGTGAAGGATGGCGCACGTCACCCTGGCGGCCGTGGAGTGCCTTGCTCAGTGGGACAGCGGCGTGCGCTCAGGCTGTCACACCAGCGAGCGCCGATGACGAGCTCGAGCGCGTCCGGCTCAAGGCGGCGCTCCGCGCATCTCGAGGACGGCGGCGCAGCTCACCTGGCTGGGCTGGACTTCGCTGCGCATGGAGGGACGCCCCCACGCTCCTGCCTGCTCGGCCTGGTAGAGCAGGACGGCCAGTCCGTAACAATTCCCGGACTGTCCGCCCCGATAGTAGATGACGGCCGGCACGAAACGGTGGCTCACGACGCCGAGGTCGGTTCGGTCCATGAGCCAATCACCATCCAGGAGATAGGCGCGCAGCACCGTGGGCGGAGGAGTGGCGTAGCCCCGCGCCCATTCGAGCGCCGCCTCGTCGAGGAGGGCTTCTCCCTCGGGAAAGTCCACCTTCGGCGGCTCCTCGGGCTTCAGGCCGCTCCCGGCTCCTCGGGTGCCTGCCCCGCACGCCAAGAGCGGAGCCAGCACCCATGCCCAACGCGACGGCCGGTTCCCCATACCTCCTCGTACCAGCCGTCCCCGCCTTCGAACAGGGGTGTGACCCATCTCGCGCGGTGCTCAGCCAGGGCTCGCGATGACCCGCGCCGCGCGGTGCGCGATCATCATCGTCGGCGCGTTCAGGGCTGCGACCGGCGTCCATGGCATCACGCTCGCGTCCGCGACGCGGACGTTCTCCAGCCCGCGCACCCGGAGCGACCCAGGATCCACGACCGCGCCCCCGTCGACGCCCATGCGGCAGGTTCCAGCGTAGTGGTAGGTGGTCATCACGTTCTTGCGGGCCCACGCGGCGAGCCCGCGACGGGTGCGGTTCAGCGGCCCAGGGAGCAGCTCGCGCGCGCCGAGCTCGGTGAGCGGCGACTGGCGCGCGATGTCACGCGCCCGGAGCACTCCGTCGAGCATCACGTCGAGATCCTCGCGCTCGCGGAAGTAGCCGATGTCGATGTCGGCGGGGACCTCGGGGTCGACGCTGCGCACGCGCACCGATCCGCGACTCTTCGGTTTGCCCAAGATCACGACGACGCCCCAGAGGCGCTCGACCAGGCGCCGGACGACGTCCGCCTCGAAGGCTCGCGCGATCCCGGACCGCATCCACCCGGCGAGGGGCGTGTGGTCATAGAGCGAAGGAGGCAGCGCGATGCCCGGCAGCAGCCGGATGAGCCCCTCGCGGAACGACGAGCGCGCCGGATAGAAGACGTAGCAGCTGTCGCTCTGTTGCAGGGGAAGATCCGTCGAAGGGCGGGCGCGGTGGAACCCGTAGAGCTGCGGGTAGACGCAGTCGATCGCCTGGCGGGCGAGGAAGAAGAGCTGGAGGTTCGGGTGGTCGTGGAGGTTGCCCCCGACGCTCGGGAGATCGTGCGCGACCTGGACGCCGACCGAGCGGAGGTGGTGGGGGTCGCCCACGCCGGAGCGCTGCAAGATCGTCGGCGTCACGAGGGCACCAGCGCAGAGGATGACCTCCTCGGTCGGGCGAACGACGTGAGCGCCGTTCCCGCGCCACCGCACCGCGACGCACCGCCCGTGCTCGATGTCGAGCCGGTCGACCGAGGCGCCGGTGATCACCGTGAGGTTCGGACAGGACTCCTGGGCCGGCGCGAGGAACGCCGCGAACGACGAGCGGCGCGCGTCGCCCTCGTAGTTCATCCACTCGTAGCCGAGCACGCCGGAGAGATCTCCGTCGTTCAGATCCTCGCTCCGCCGAAAGCCCGCCTTCTCGGACGCGGCGATGCAGCGCTCGGTCCAGTCGGTCGGCGGACGGCGGTGGGGCCGCAGCGTCGCCTCGACGGCCTCGAAGTCGGGCACGACGTCGTCCCAATGCCAGCCCTCGGGCCAGCTCCGGAAGTCGAGGGCGTCACCGCGCGTGTAGACCATCGCATTGATCGAGCCGCTGCCACCGAGCCCGCGCCCCGACCCCATGAAGAGGCGGCGCGAGCCCCAGCGCCGGTCGACGACGCTGAAGCGCTCGTGCATCAGCGCGTCGTTGGTGAACGCCTCCTTGTAGCGGTCGGCGGCGAGCGTCTCGGGGTGCGCGCGCGCGTCGTCGCCCGCCTCGAGCAAGAGCACCTGCGCGTCCGGGAGCCGCCGCGCGAGCTCGCTCGCGACGACGCACCCGGCGGAGCCACCACCGACGATCACGTAGTCGTATCTCATGGGCGGCGGAGCATAGCGGACGGCGCGAAGAACCCACGCCGAAAGAGCCCCGACCCCGCGCCGACGCGACGCACGGTCCTTCTCGTGCGAGACTCGGCGCCCGGTGATCAAATACCTCGGCTCGAAGCGCCTCCTGCTGCCGCACATCCTCGCGGCCGTCGGCGCGTTCCCCGACGTTCGGCGCGTCCTGGATCCTTTCAGCGGCACCGCGCGGGTCGGGCGCGCGCTCCGCGAGGCCGGCTACGAGGTCGTCGCCTCCGACCTGCTGCGCTACGCGAGCACGCTCGCGCGCTGCTACGTCGCCGCCGACCCCGAGGTCGTGACCGCGCCCGCGCAGCGCATCTTGGACGAGCTCGCAGCCCTCCCCCCCTCACCGGGCTACGTCACGCAGGTCTTCTGCGAGGAGGCGCGCTTCTTCCACCCGAAGAACGGCGCTCGCATCGACGCGATGCGCGCGCGAATCCGCGAGCTCGCGCTCGAGCCGACGCTCGAGGCCGTCGTGCTCACCTCGTTGCTCGAGGCCGCGGATCGGGTCGACTCGACCACGGGCGTGCAGATGGCGTACCTCAAGGCGTACGCGCGCCGCGCTCACAACGAGCTCACGCTGCGCATGCCGGCGCTCGTCCCCGGACGCGGCGAGG
Organism: Myxococcales bacterium; assembly: GCA_019637115.1. Lineage (GTDB taxonomy): Bacteria > Myxococcota_A > Polyangia > Polyangiales > Houyiibacteriaceae > JACKEH01. The sequence goes on from JAHBWH010000025.1 coordinate 6,250, forward strand.
CGCTCGAGGGCGACGCCCGCGAGGTGGTGGGCGCGGTGGAGGCGGACCTTCTCTACCTCGACCCGCCCTACAACCAGCACTCTTACCTCGGCAATTACCACGTCTGGGAGACCCTCGCGCGCGGGGACACTCCCGAGACGTACGGGGTCGCGAAGAAGCGCGTCGACTGTCGGGAGCGACGCAGCGACTTCAACTCGCGCGTGCGCATCGCGGAGGCGCTCGCGGAGGTCATCACGAGCGCGCGCGCGCGCCACCTCGTCGTGAGCTTCAGCGACGAGGGCTTCCTCGACCGCGCGACGCTGGAGGCGATGCTCGCGCCTCGCGGGCACGTCGGCGTCGCCCGCGTCCGCTACGCCCGCTACGTTGGCGCCAAGATCGGCATCCACGACCCGAGCGGACGCCGCGTGGGCAAGGTCTCCCACACGAAGAACCACGAGCTCCTCTTCGTCGTCTCCCCCGACCGCGCGTCGGTCGAGCGAGCGATCGCGGCCGTCGAGGCGCTCGGCTCCCCCGTCTCAGAGTCGAGCCAGGTCCCGCTCCCCCTCGGGTGAGCGCGCCCTCGCAGCTCTGGCAAGAGGCTGCAGCCAGCCTCAGATCGCGCGCGGGGGCACGGGCGGGATCGAGCGCTTCTTCGGCATGAAGGCGAGCCCTTCGAAGAGCGCCTGGGCCTCGGGCGGGAGCGGCTCGACGAGGTCGATGAGCTCCTGTTTGCGCAGGTAGATCTCCTCGCGGCGCCCGCCGTCGCGCTCGAACTTCAGCGAGAGCTCCGTGGGGTTCGGGGAGTGTGCGTTCACCTGCGCCGCGATCGGCGCGAGGCGCGCGGCGATTCGCTCGAGCACCGCGCGCACGAGCCCGCGCTCGAAGACGTCGTGCTCGTCGAGCTGCGCGAAGACGAGGCGCGTCTTGCGCGCTACGAGCGACTGGCACTCTCGTCGGATCGCGTCGGCCACCTCCTTCAGCAGGTCGAGGTGCTCGCCCTGTGGCGCGAAGGGCGCGTCGCTCTCCCCGCCCTTGTCGCTCGCGCGGGTGACGCGGCCGAGCGGCTCCCCTTCGAGCCCGATGTCGAGGTCGAGGATGAACGCATCCCGAGGCGCGTCGGGCTTGCGACGCAGGTGGAGCTCCATCGAGTCGGGCCCGATCTCCAGATCGCTGATGTAGAGCTCGTCGAGCGTGTGCACGTCGGGGTGCAGGGAGCTGCGCAAGAAGGCCTTCTTGTAGCCGACCTGCAGGGTGACCCCTTGGATGATCTCGCCGAGCTTCCGCGGGCGGCTCCAGCGTGGGTCCCCCGTGACGTCGACCATGAAGCACGTGGTGAGCGCGCCAGGGTGGGTGAGCATCACCTGCCCGTGCGGCGTCGTGCCGCCGAGACTGAGCGAGAGCGCCCAGCCGAGCGTCGGGAGCGGATCGGCCAGGAGATACGCCGCGAGCACGTTGCGCAGCTCGGTCCGGCGCTCACGGATGCGCGTCGTCGCGTCGACCGACTCCGTGTCGAGGTGCTGCGCCCGCGCCTGCTTGGCGCTCGCGGCGACCCGCTCGACGTGCTCGAGGATCTGTCGCGCGTGCGGGGCGACGAGCTGCGGCGCTCGCGCGCGCGCGGCGCGGTCGGCGACGAGCGCCGTGACCCCGTCGAAGAAGCTCTGCAGCGCGTCGATCGCGTGCAGGTGCTCCTGCGCGCGCTCGCCGAGGTTCTGCTCGAGCAGATCGGCCTCGTGCGAGAGCTGGAGCGCCCGGCTCGCCGCCTGGACGAACGAACGCAGCTCCGCGAGGAAGTCGTAGCCGTCCGGGAAAGGCGAGGAGTCGCCGAAGAGGTAGGTGGGCACGATGGCTCCCATCGTATCCTTTCGAGGACGAAAGGTGCAGTTCCCCGCCCGAGGCGACCGATGGACTCCCGACGCCAGGGGTATGCGTCAGGCCCCGAACCGTCGAACGAGCACCTTCGGGGAGGTGGCCTCAGGTGTAGCGCTTGCCTTTGGCGCGCACCCAGACCTGGTTGTTCTCGAGCGAGTATTTGTAGAAGAAGATCATCCGGCTCTCGATGAACGCCTCGTCGACCGGCTCGTTGCGCAGACGCGCGCGCTCCTCGGCGAGGGTGCGCCAATAGCTGCGCTCCATGCGCTCCCACTCCTCGAGGCTCTCGACGGGCTCGGGCGCCCAATCACGCGCGCGGCGCCAGCGATCCACCTGCACGCGTTGGCGCTCGATCGCGTGGCGAATCGGGAGGGCCGCAGCCTCCGCGAGGTTCGTCACCCCGAACCCGAAGTAGGCGTAGACCGCCGGCGGCGGCGCCACCTGGTTGACGACGCCACAGTGGCCGCAGGTCACCGCCTCCACCTCGAGCCGATTCTTCACCGCGAGCGGCGCGCCGCAGCTCGTGCACGGCGCAGGCTGCTCGATCGCCGCGAGCGCCCGCGGGAAGGCGTCGCGCGCGAGGTCGCTGAGCCACCGCGCCTTCGCGAGCGTCCACCGCTCGTCGAAGGTGAGCTCGGCGTCCTGCTTCATGTCGAGGCCCCGATCGTGGAGCTTCGAGTCGACCTCGAACTTCTCGCCGACCTGATCGTCCCAGGTCTTCTCGATGCGATCCTTGAGCTGTTGGACGCGGTGATCGAGGCCCGTGATCGCGTTGCCGAGCGGCAACGAATCATCGGGGTGCTGCGCACCGATCGCCTTCACGCCGGGCTCGGCCTCGGTGCAGATCTCGTCGAGTCGCTCGAAGATCTTGTCGAGGAACGCCTGCCAACGCTGGACCAACGCTTCGTGCTCGCTCATCTCGTCTCCCCATTCGCTCGTCGCGGCGACGCCGCCGCTGATTCACCCGACCTCGTGCGCTCCCCCTCGGTCACCCTGCCTCGGTCGCCGCGCCTCGGTCGTCGCGCCTCCGTCACCGCGCCACGTGCGCTCCGCCTGGCGCTCGCGCCCTCTCTGCGAGCCGCTCGGGCCGCGAAGCGCGGCTCCGTCCGGAAGGCGGGTCAGGTCTGCGCCTTCGGATCACCGTAGAGGAAGCGACCGCAGTGCATGCACTCGAAGACGAGCGCCTGCGTCTGTCGCGCGCCACAAGTGCGACAGCGCGCCGCGTCCGTCAGCTTCACCTTGCCATAGCGCTCTTTCCACCAGCCGACGTGGGCGGTCGCGTTGGCGAAGATGGCCGCGAGGCCAGCTTTGGCGCCGGTGGCCGGCGCCGGCGCCACCTCGCTCATCGTGTCTCGCACGAGCTCGTCGACGCGCGCCGCGAGCGCGGGAGCTTCGGGTCCCCCGATCTGCTGCGCGGCCCCCTTCCCCCACGCCGCCACGGCCTCGAGGCACGCTCGCAGCTCCGCGTCCCGCGCCCCGAGCGGCGCGACACCGTAGCTCGCGCGCACGGGCTCCCACGGCTCCTCGTCGCGGTACGCGCCGAGGAGCCGCTCGCGGTGTGCGCCCACCGCGTCCGCCAGGTCGTAGAGGGTCATCATGGTGCGCCTCTTCGCCGCCTGCGGATCACGGCCGCGCGGCGTTCCGGATCGGGGGACGTCAGAAGCTGAGGTCGGCGTCGGGCGCCGCAGGCGCGCCAGCCGAATACTGCGCCTGGTAGTGGTTGACGAGCCGGTCGTACTCCGCGAAGCGCGTCATGTCGGCGGTGAGCTGCGAGAGCCACCAGCTGTGCACGCCCGCGAACTCGGCCGCGTTCATCTTGAAGATCTGCGCGAGCATCGCGTTCACGTCCTGGCCGGTGTTCGACCACGCCTGGATCGCGCCCTGGATCTCACAGCAACGCTCGAAGGGCATGGGCTCGGCGCCGCCCGCCGCGCTGCCGTCGTAGCCCGTCGCGGCGTGCGCCTGCGCGGCCGCGCCGAACTGACCGGTGCCCGCGCTCTGGAACGCCTGGCCGTAGATCGTGACCAGCGTGTGCGTCGTGTCCTTCGACATCCGATCGTTCCACTCGTTCGAGACACGCTGCCACTTGGCCTGGTCCATTCCGTGCTGCGCGAGGAGCGCCGCGAACTGGTCCGGCGAGGCGCTGGTCGCCTGCGCCTGGATCTGCGCGTAGGTCTCCATCGTCACGCCCTCGACGGGCGCGATCAGCGCAGGGTCTGCCTGCGTCGTCTGCTGCATGTTGGCCCGATGGGCCATCTGGCTCGCCTTCATCGACGCGCTCATGAAGCGCTGGCTCTGGAAGGTGCCGTCGTCGACGTTCGGCCCGTGCGGGTCGGCGAAGTGCTTCATCACCGTGCCGTAGACCTGATAGTAGTGGCCCGCGTCGCGGTAACCGAAGCCCGTGAGCTTCTGCTCGGCCTCGAGCGGATCGCCCTGGCAGGCCATCTCGAAGACCTGCTTGTGCATCAGGAAGTTCGCGAGCGTCTCGTCGTCCGGGCCACGCCCGGCCGGGCCCCACTCGTCGACCCATTGCTCACGAGGGACCTCGAGGTTGTGGTCGTTGCGCCAGATGCGCTCGCCGTCGTCGGGATCTTCGATGAGCGCCGCGCCGTGGCGCTGAACGATCACCTTGTAATCCGAGCTCGACGAGTCGTCGTCGTCGTCGTCCGAGCTCGACGCGAACGAGGAGGCGCTGGGGGCGTGACCGCCGTAGCTCGCCTCGTGCGAGGTCGTCGAGGCCGGCAGCGCCTCATCCTTCTTCATGCCGAAGAGCCCCATGAAGAAGTCGATGATCTTCTGAATCAAGTCGCCCACGTGTTCCTCCCGCGAGCTGCCACACGCAGCAGCCCCTCTCTGGACGGGAACCCTGCCAGAAGCGCGCGTGGAGTGAAAGCCCCTCGGTCCGAGGGGCGAAGCCTCAGCGCCCCACGAGCTCGAGCGCGGGTGCGTGCGCGACGCTGACGAATCGATCGCCCGAGCGCAGCCCGACCGCAGCAACGACCCGCGCGCGACCGTCGATCTGGAGCACTCGCTCGCCCGCCCGCTCGATCGGCTCCTCGCGCGCCTGTCGCCGCACGAGCCCGCTCTCGGCGAGGTCGAGCACGATCGCCCGCAACACGAGCTCACCAGCCCCCCCGGCCACCTGCTCGGCGCGGCGGACTCCCTCGGCGGAGACGTGCCATGCGACGAGCGCCTCCCCCGCCCGGGCCTTCACGGCGACACACTCGTCTCGGTCGACGTCGTCGTCGTCGCCCTCGTCCTCGGCGCTCGGGGGCTTGCCCACGCCGTCCGCCTCCGCCCGCAGTGAAGCGTCGTCCGGGCTCTCCCGGAGCAGCTTGCGATAGATCGCCTGCGCACGCCGGACGTGACCTTGCTGCGCGAGGATGCGCGCCATCCGCCGCGTCGGGATCGGCTCGCGCCGAACCAACGCCTCCAGCTCGTCGTCGGCGGCCTCGGACGACGCGGCCTCCGCGGCGACGATCGCAGCGGACTCGATCTCGGACGCGGACTCCGTCTCGGAGGCGGCCACGGTCTCGGACGCGGACTCCGTCTCAGAGGCGGCCACGCTCTCGGACGCGGACTCCGTCGCAGAGGCGGCCACGCTCTCGGACGCCGACTCGGACGCGGACGCGGTCTCGGTCTCGGTCTCGGACGCGGGCTCGAACACGGACACGGTCTCGGACGCGGTCTCGGTCTCCATCTCGGACGCAGACACCGTCTCGGACGCAGACACCGTCTCGGACGCAGACACCGTCTCGGACGCAGACACCGTCTCGGACGTGACGTCCGCCGCACGCCCCCAATCCGGCTTCGGCGGCGGCGACCACGAAGGCGCCGACGAAGGCAGGCTCGTCACGCTCGCGAGCGATCGCGCGATGCCCATCACCTTCGCGAAGGCACGCCGCGCTCGCCCGACCGGGGAACGATGGTGCTCGCGGACCCGCCGCTCGAGCTCCGGACGCGAGAGCGCCTCGGGACGCGCGATTCCAATCCGCCGCGCCTCGTCGTCGAGCCGAGCGCGGGTCCAGCGGTCGATGCGGCTTACATCCATGCGAGCAGCTCCGGGTCGGCTCGAGTGAGGGATTCACGCCCAGCCGCGACGTCGCGACCGAGCTGCGCCACGAGCGCGTCGATCCCGTCGAAGCGTACCTCGCCTCGGAGGCGCGCGACGAAGGCAACGCGGAGCGCGCGACCGTAGAGGTCCCCGTCGAAGTCGAGCAAGTGCACCTCCACGCTGCGACCCGCGCCGAAGGTCGGGCGCACGCCGAGGTTGGCCACCCCGAGCAGCTTCTCGTGTCCACCGACGTCGCCGTCCGCCACGACGCGGCATGCCACCGCGTAGACGCCGTCGGCGGGCAGGGCCGTCTCGACCTGGAGGTTCGCGGTCGGAAAGCCGATCGTCCGCCCGCGGCGATCGCCAGGGCTCACGACCCCGTCGACGTCGTGGAAACGTCCGAGGAGCGCCGCGGCGAGCGCGACGTCCCCCTCCGCGAGGGCCGCGCGGACGCGCGTCGACGAGACGACACCTCCCTCTGCGACGACGGGATCGACCACCGTGACGTCGAAGCCGTGCTCACGACCGAGCGCTCGGAGGGTCGCGAGGTCTCCAGCCCGCTCGCGACCGAAGCGAAAGTCGGGTCCGACGACGACCTCACGCACCCCGTGGTCGCGGACCAGCACGTCCTGGACGAAGTCGATGGGGGACTGCGCGGCGAAGGCCTCGTCGAAGCGGCGCACGTCGACCGTGTCGATCCCGACGCGGCGGAGGAGGTCGCTTCGGCGCGCGACGCTCGTGAGCTGGAGTGGCGCGTCCTCGGGTCGGAAGTGGGCGGCCGGGTGTGGGTCGAAGAACATCGCCCGCCCCTCGACCCCGCGCGCGCGGGCGCCTTCGCAGACCGCGCGCACCAAGGCCCGATGGCCGAGGTGCACGCCGTCGAAGTTCCCGGGGGTCAGGACCGAAGGCATTCGACGTGCTCGATATCCCGAGCGCGCGCTGGGGTCAAAAACCTTCGGCGCGTGGCGGCGCTCACTCCGGCTGGCAGCAGAAGAGCGGCATCTCGAAGGGGACGCAGTTCGGCACGCCGTCCACGACCTCGGTCGGGGAGAGGCGCAGCTGCAGGCCCCCCGGATCCCCGGGATCCACGGGGCCCGCGCCGCAGAGCGGCAACCCGCAGAGGTGTCGGATGGGCGCGCAGCAGAGGTCGCGGACCTCATCGGCGTCCTCCCCGAAGTTCCGGAAGTCCGTGTAGTCGACCGCGCGGTTGCCCTCGGCCGACGGCGCCGTCGCGCACCCATCGCGGCCACCCTGCCGACCGGTCGGGCCCTCGGGGTTCGGATCGTGGACGATGAAGAGCGCCGCGTTGCCCTGCTCGGTCACGGGGTTGTCGACCTGGGCGGGATCGCCGAGCGGGTTTGGCAGCGTCCACGCCTGGCTCGAGAACTGCCCCTCCCGAATGTTGAAGCCGCTCTCCGAACGAGTGTCGGAGCAACGCCCCATGATGCACGCCACGCCCATCCCGCCGCATTCCGCGGCCATCTCGCAAGGCTCGCCCCCGATCGGGCGGCCACCAGCCAGGCCGTGGAGCACGTTCACCGCGTAGTAGCCCGTCGGGATCTCGGAGCATTCCGCCGTCACCTCGCCGCCCGCTTCGAGCGTCTCGGCCGGGTTTCCGGGCGGAATGAGCGGGAAGCGGCAGCGCAGGTCGAGCGCCGTCTGCAGGACACCGACCGAGGGGACGGCGATGTCGATCGACGGGTAGAAGACGTCCCTGCTGAGGATCTGCGTCGGGCGCACGGTGGGGATGAGGATCACCGCCGGGATCCCCGCCGCCAGCTCCTGTGGCGACCGGACACGCTGCATGATCGTCGCCGGGAAGAACCACGGAATCATCGCCGAGCGCCCCAGGATGGGGTGCAGGTCCTGCACGCCGTCGCCGTTTGCGTCGACCGGCCGCACGTACCAAGCGTAGGCCGACGCGTTCGCCGGATCGAACGAGAGCAAGCCCTCGGACATCGCGCCGAGGAGGGCGGCCGTCTGCGCGTTCTCGACGTTCCGGTCGTACATCACGAGCCGCGTGCGCGTCGCTCCCCAGAGCATCTCCTCACGCATCACGGCGTCCGGCGTCGTCGGCAGGAGCTGCTCGCTCGAGAGCGGCAACGTCTCCATGCGGAAGATCGGCCGCTCGGTGTTCACCACCGCGCCGAGCGACACCGAGACGCCGGTCACGACCTGGCCGTTCGGGTTCTGCCGCGCGGTGCCGAAGCGGATGCGGCGGAAGCCGAGCGAGGGGTCCGAGGGATTGACGAGCGCGCCGCCCGCGATGTCCCCGGCGGTGGGGAGGTTCGAGACCGAGAAGAACGGGTTGAAGTCCTCGTCGTAGTCGAAGAAGCCGCGGATCTGGTAGTCGCGACCGAGCGGGATCTCGGGCCATTGGAACTCCGCCGACCGAATGAGCGGCGTGCGGCGCTGCGCGGCGGTCGGCATCTGCGGCATGCAGTCGTCGAGGCTCGGGAAGAACGCGCTGGCCGGCATCACGAGGAGGTTCTCGGCCGTCGAGGCGCTGCCCGTCGGCGGCGGCGGGTTGTCGAAGACGAAGAGCGTCAAGACGACGCGCCCGCGGATGCGCACGGCCCGCTCGCCCTCCCACTCGCACTCCGGGCGGGGGCCCGCGTAGAGCACCGCGCCTTCGATGACGCCGGTCGGGTCCGGCGCGGTGCCCCCCTCGCTTCGGAAGTCGTCGACCGGAGGATCGCCGCAAGCCTGTGCGCCCATCACGACCAGGAGAGAGAGGAGGCGAGTGTGGTGTCGCATGAGATCCTCGGTGGCTTCAGAAAGTATAGGACACGGAGCCCAGCACCCGCGTCTCGAGACGTTGGCCGAAGGGGTGCTGGCGGATTCGGTTGTTCGTGATGTTGAAAGCGGACACGCCGAGCTCGAGCGCGTCGTTCAGCAGGCGATAGCCGACGCGCGCGTTGAGCAGGTAGTAGCCGCTCACGGGGAGCTCGACGAAGATGACGCCGCGCTCGGCGTCCACGTCCTGCTCGAGCCAGATCTGGCGGCTCACCCAGTGGAAGTCCGCCGAGAGGTCGAGCCCGAAGGACGTCCGGTACTGGGCCCCGAAGTTGATCTTGTGGCGGCTCGTGCGGTCCTCGGTCTCTTGGAGTTGGCTCTCCGAGACGAAGATGCGGTTGTAGGCGTAGTTCGCGTACACATCGAGGCCGCGTACGGGGTAGATGCGGGTCTCGAGCTCGCCGCCGACCACGTCGTAGACCGTGGGGTCGTTCTGGAAGCCGATCGTGCCGAGCGTGAAGCGCCCCGTACCCTCGTCGAAGCCTGCGGGGAAGCGCCCCTGCTCGCGGAGCGAGAGCGGACGGACCTGCCCGATGAGCACGAGGTCGGTGACCCGGTTGTAGTAGGCGGAGATGCCGAAATCGAAGAGGTCGCTGTCGGCGTTTCGGTAACCGAGCTCGGCCGAGACGATGCGCTCCGGCGTCAGCCGGGGGCTGCCGAGCAGGTCGGCGGCGGGCTCGGAGCCGAGGCTCACGACCTGCGCACCAGCGACGGGGGTTGAGAGCGGGAGCTGGAGGTAGCTCTCGAGGAAGGTCTGCGTGCGGAAGGCGGTGCCGACGCTCGCTCGGATCGCAGAGCCCGCCGTGGGCCGGACGACGATCGCGCCGCGGGGCGAGAAGACCGGCGACGAGAGCAGCGGGTGGAAGTCGATCCGGCCGCTCGCGACGAGGATGAGCCGGTCGAGGATCGTCATCGTGTCTTGGAAGAACACGTTGAAGTGGTTCTCGAACTGCTCGTCCGAGAGGTAGGTCCACTCGATCTGCTTGCGGCGATAGCCCGCGCCGATGTGGAGGTTGTGGTCGACGAGGAAGTGGAACTCGCGCGCGAACTCCGCCTCGACGTCGTAGGTATTCCACGTGAAGCGGCTGAAGACGGGGTCGCCACCCACCGGCGCCGCTGGCACGCCCGTGAACACGCCGATTCGGTTCCAGAACGCCCGGATGGAGCCCCAGCTCGTGTTGAGCCCGCCGATGATGTGCGTCGCGGGACCCTGGGCGAAGACCTCGCGCAGCCGGCTCGTGCCCTGGAAGCGCTGCCGGTTCTGGTTGAGGCCAGCCTGGAAGGTGAGCTCCGCCGCAGGGGCGAGCCGGTAGCTCGCGCCCGTGTTGACGTGCACGGTCTCGTACCCGAGGTTCTCCTGATCCCAGACGAGGTCCTGGTCGACGCGGTCGCGCGTCACCTCGCGGGAGAAGCTGTTCTGTCGCTTGTACCCGCCGGCCGTGCGGTAGGCGAAGCGGCCCACGCGGCCCGAGGTCGACGTGTGCGTGTGGACCCGGCCGGCGTTGCCACCCGCGAGCGTCACGTTGGAGCGCTCGCCCTGCGCGCCGGGGGTCCGTGTGATGATGTTGACGATGCCGCTGAAGGCGTCGGCGCCGTAGAGCGCCGAGGCGGGGCCGCGGATGACCTCGATGCGCTCGATGTCTTGGACGCTGAAGGGGAGGATCTCCCAGAACGTCGCGCCGAGCGGATCGACGTAGACCGAGCGGCCGTCGACGAGGACGAGCGTACGCGGCGAGAGGCGCTGGTTGAAGCCGCGGAAGCTGACGGAGGTGTCCGCCGGCGTCATCGTCATCACGTCGGCGCCCGGGACGCGGCGCAGGAGCTCGCCGATGTTGGTGGTGCCCGAGAGGCGGATGTCCTGCCGCGTGATGATGTAGGTCGCGTTCGGCGCGTCGAGCGGCGACTGGGCGAAGCGCGAGGCCGACACCACGCGCTCGCCGTAGATGTCTTCGTCTCCGCCGGTTCGAGAGCCCAGGGCGAGCGCGGGCTCCTCGCCCGACGGCGTCGTGCCGCCGGCCGCCCCCTCCCCAGTCGAGGGTCGTGACGCGCCGCGGAGCTGCGCGGCGAGCGCGCGCAACCGCATCGCCCGGTCGCGCAGGGAGTCGCTCTGGGTGGCCTCCGCAAGCGCGGCGATCTGCGTCGCCGACTCCTCGAGCGCCGTGATCTCGTCCGCCGTCGCGGAGAAGCCCTCGGGCTCCGCGGCGTCCTCGTCGGGGACCACCTCCGCGGCCTGCGGCGTCGCGCCGCCGCGCCGCGCCGCGATGCGCGCCTGCAGCGCGCTGAGGAAGGTCTGCACCTCGGCGCGGTCGGGCGGATCGCTCTCGACGTAGCGCTCGAAGTACTCGATCGCGTCCTCGTACCGCCCCGCCTCGGCGTACGCGCGGCCGATGTTGTAGAGGACGTTCGGGTGGGGGAGCGTCTCGTAGGCCAGCTCGAGCTCCGCGATGCCCTCCTCGAGCTGCCCCGCCGCCACGAGGTCCATGCCCCGCCTGAAGTGCCGGCGGGCCTCCGTCCGGACGTCGCCGAGCGCAGGCGTCGCGGCCAGCATCACGAGCATGGCCGCGGTGGCGGCCGACGTGCTGCGTCCGGGTCGGAGGGTCGTCATGGGCGCTTTTGCTCTCGTCGGGTCAGAAGCGGAGCGCGACGTCACCGATGATGCGCGTGTCCATCGGTTGGCTCAGCGGGTGTTGGCGGATGCGCTGGAAGGTGAGGTTCGTGCCGGTCACGCCGAGCTCGAGGCGGTCGTTGAAGAGGCGGTAGCCCACGCGCGCGTTGAGCAAGACGTAGCCATCGAGTGGGAAGTCCTGGAAGCGGACGCCGGTGAGCGTGTCCGTGACCTGCTCGACCCAGACCTGGTTCGACACCCAGTGGAAGTCGACGTTGAAGTCGAGGCCGAAGGTGGTGCGGTACTGGACGCCGAGGTTGATCTTGTGGGCCGACGTCCGCCGGTCCCGGCCGCGCACCGGGTTGTCCTGGAAGGCCGAGCTGTCGGTGGGGGACGTGTCGTGATAGGCGTAGTTTGCGTAGACGTCGAGACCGCGGACCGGATACGCGCGGACACCGAGCTCACCGCCGACCTGGCGGAAGACCGCGTCCTCGTTGTTGAACTGCAGCTCCCCGAGCGGGAAGGCATCGCGCCCCGCGTCGTAGCCCGCGCGCCCCGCGCCCCAATCGCGGAGTCGGTACGGGTTCACGGAGGCGAGCACGATCTGATTGAAGATCAGGTTGTAATAGAGGTTGGCTTCGAGCGAGAAGTAGTCGGTCGCCTGGTTCATGTAGCCGAGCTCGAGGCTGACGATGCGCTCGGGGGAGAGGTTCTCGTTGCCGGTCGCGAGCGCCGTGGCGGCTCGCAGGGGCGTGCGGTTGGAGAAATTCAGGTAGCTCTCGAGGAAGGCCGGCGACCGGAACGCCGTGCCGCCCGTGAAGCGGAGCGAGTTCCCGTCGAGGAAGCGCCAGACGAGTGAGCCGCGAGGCGAGAACTGGATGCCCTCGAGGAGCGGGTGACGATCGAGGCGGAGGCTCACGGTCAGGCGGAGCCGCTCGTGCAGCTGGAGTGCATCCTGGATGTACGCGAAGAGGTGCTGCTCGGTCCGCGGCTCGAGCATCCAGTCCCAGTCGACCCCCTTGAAGCGATGACCCACACCCATCGCGAAGGTGTGCGGGACGCCGAGCTGGAAGGTCCGGTTGAAATTGAGCTCCGTGTCGATGACGTCCTGCTCGATGCGGCCGAAGGTCGAGAGCGCGTTCGGGGGCATCTCGAAGGTCCCGTCCGCGTTCGCGAACATTCGGTTCCAATAGACGCGGAGGCCGACGCCGATGGGCGTCGTGAGGGTGAAGTGGGTCTGGCCGAGGAAGAAGTCGTTGACCGGCACCTCGCGCAGACGGCTGATGCCCTGGATCGAGCCCGCCCCGAAGTTGTACGCGCCACCCGCGCGGGCTACGAAACCGCGGCCGAAGTCGAAGCGCGCGTCCGCGCTGATGTACGTCCGCTCATAGCTGGCGCGGGTGTTGTCGAAGACGTCCGAGACGCGGTAGTCGACCCGCTCCGACCCCACGGGCCGCACGAAGGCGTCGGCGCGCTCGTAGCCGCCCGAGACACGAACGGAGATCGGTCCCGTCCGCCCGCTGACACCCGCCGAGCCGCGGGCGGTGTTGCGGCTGCCGCCGCCGAGCCGGACGTAGGACTGCGACTCGTTCGGGCTGCGGGTGATGATGTTGATGATGCCGCTGAAAGCGTCGGCGCCGTAGACGGCGGCGGCCGGGCCGCGGATGACCTCGATGCGCTCGATGTCCTCGACGCCGATCGGGAGCTGCTGCGTCCACGGGGAGCCGAGGAAGTCGAGGCGCACGGTGCGCCCGTCGATGAGCCAGAGCACCTTGTTCGACTGCCGCTGGTTGGCGCCGCGGATGCCGACATCGGTCATGCTCGCGTAGTGCGTCATCACCTCGGTGCCCGCGACGCGGCGCATCAGCTGTCCGAGGTCCGTGAGGCCCGAGAGGCGGATGTCCTGCCGCGTGATGATGTGCGTCGAGTTCGGCGCGTCGAGCGGCGACTCCGCGAAGCGCGAGGCGGAGACGACCTCCTCCTCGAAGAGGTCCGTGCGCTGCTCACCGAGGCCGAGCGCGGGCTCCTCCGTAGTGGGGGTCTCGGTCGGCGTGGTCGTCGCGACCTCGGTCGGCTCGGTGGTCGTCGTCGGACGCTCGTCGGCGGCCGCTTGGCGGCGCCGGAGGCTCTCGGCGAGCGCCCGCAAGCGCTCGGCGCGGTCGCGCAGCGAGTCGCTCTGCGTCGCCTCGGCGAGCGCGGCGATCTGCGTCGCGGACTCCTCGAGCGCGAGGATCTCCTCGCTGCTCACGTCGATCTGCTCGACCGGTGGCGCCTCGGGGGTTGGGGCCGTCGTCGGCGTCGTCGTCGCTGCGGCCGCCTGTTGACGCGCCGCGATGCGGTTCTGCAGGGCCGACAGGAACGACTGCACCTCGGCCCGGTCCGGCGGGTCGCTCTCGATATAGCGCTCGAAATACTCGACCGCGTCCTCGTAGCGTCCGGCCTCGGCGTACGCGCGGCCGATGTTGTAGAGGACGTTCGGGTGCGGGAGCGTGTCGTAGGCTATCTCGAGCTCGGCGATGCCCTCCTCGAGCTGGCCTTGGGCGACGAGGTCCATGCCTCGCCGAAAGTGTCGACGAGCCTCCGTTCGAACGTCCGCGAGCGCCGAGACGGTGACGAGCGCCAACGCGAGCACGAGCCACGGTGTGGCCCTCGAGCCGCGCGCGCGCAGTTCTCTGCTGTCAACGGAATCGCGAGGCGGGCGAGAGGCGTCGTGTGTGGTCACAGTGTCCTCGTTCTAGGAGTTCGCGAGCAGCGCTGGGGCGTTCAGTAGGGCTCGTTCTTGTAGCCCTTGACGCCGAGCGAAGGGCTCGACGTGTCCATGGAGGTCGTCATCGTCGTCGTGCGCGGTCTCGGCGGGCGCCGGATCACCATCGACGCGGGCGTCGCCGCCGCGGGTTCGAGGCGCGCGTCGACGTCGAGGGTCGCCCCGACGACCGTGCGCGTGACGGTGAAGTCCCGATAGTCGTCGAGGTGGAACTGGAACGTGACCTCTCGCCCAGGCGTCGCGTCGGCGTCGAGCCACTCGAGCTGCGTGGGCGTAGGCCCGTGCTCGACGTCGCCGATCTGGACCATCGCGCCGGGAGGGTCGGAGCGGAGGTTGACCACCACGCGCGGCCTCTGCGGCGTGTCGGAGGTCGTCGGCCGGTCGGGCTCGGGGGGCGTCTCCGGCGGAGGCTGCGGCTCGGGCACGGAGGTGACGGGATCGGGCGCGTCGGGCTGGCGGAGCGCCATCCAGCCGCCGACCACGGCGGCGACCACGAGCGCCGCGCCGACGAAGAGCATCGCCTTGCCCTTGCGGTTCGGATCTTCGAAGGGCTGATCGAGGTCGGCCAGCCCGCTCAACGCGGGCCCCTCGCCCGAGGAGCTGACGCTGACGCCGCCGCTCGCGTCGCCGCTGATGCGGACGGCCGCGAACGCTCCAGTAGACCCTCCGGCCGCGAATTCGCTGCTGAGGCCCATCTCGCCGCTGCGAGAGACGGCCAGCCCGCTCTGCTGGGCGACCCCCTTCAGGGCGACGAGGACCTCGTCCATACTGGCGAAGCGGTCTTCGACCTTCTTCGCCATGCACTTCATGACGACCTGCTCGAGCAACGGCTCGATGCCGGCGTCGGGCGCGAGATCCGCCATCAAAGGCGGCTGCTCGTGCACGTGCGCCATCAAGATGTTCACCGAGTTCGGCCGGTCGAACGGGACCTTGCCGGTGAGCATCTCGTAGAGGATCACGCCGAGCGCGTAGATGTCGCAGCGGGCGTCGACCCGCTCGCCGCGGATCTGCTCGGGCGCCATGTACTTGGGCGAGCCCATGAAGAGGCCCGTCTGCGTGAGGTCCTCGCCGGTGTCGAGGTCCTTCACGAGCCCGAAGTCGAGCACCTTGACGAAGTCCTTCTCGTCGCCGTGGCGCACGAGGAAGATGTTCGCTGGCTTCAGGTCGCGGTGGATGACACCAAGCGCGTGGGCCTCTCGCAGGGAGCGACACATCTGCCGAGCGATGTGCATCGCGCGCTCGGCGGGCAAGCGGGTCTCGTCGCGCAGCGCACGGTGGAGCGTGCGGCCCTCGAGCAGCTCCATCGCGATGTAATAGATGTCGTCGTCCGTGCGGCCGTAGTCGAAGATCGTGACCGTGTTCGGATGGGTCAGCTTCGCGCAGATGGACGCCTCGAGGAAGAAGCGCTTATGGAACTCGGGGTCTTGATCCCCGCTGTAGTTGGGGTTCAGGACCTTGAGGGCGACCTCGCGCCCGAGCGGCGACTGCTCCGCGCGATACACCTTCCCCATCCCACCGCGCGCGATGAGCGAGACAATCCGGAAGCGGTCGTTGACGACGCGCCCGATGAGCGGATCCGGGCCCTTCGCGCTGCTCGCGCTCATCTTCGGATCCTCGGTCTCCTTCGGAGCCTCCGTGCTCACACCCCACTACCCCCGGCGACGCCCTGTCGCCGTGAACGCCACACCACCCTCGAATTCACGCACCGTCGGGCCACTCGTGTCAACGATTGCGTTGCCCGACGACGAGGATATCCAAGTGCGCGTCGAAACGTCGAGCTTTCCGCCGGGCGCCCGGCGACCACCGGACGTGGGCCTCGTCGGCACGCGCCGAGCGCCTCGCGCTCGACGTCCGCTAGACAGGCTCGCCCAGCCGGAAACGAATCGGCGAACGACCCCGCCAGTTCGCTCGGGGCGCGGCGCGCGCCGTCCCGTGCGTCCGCGAAGGGCCGCCTCAGCGCGCCCTTGCGAGTTCGCTCGTGGCGTGTCGTGGGTCCGCGAAGGGCCGCCTCAGCGCGCGCCCGCGCGGATCTGCACGTCCGCGACCTGCGAGGGCAGGTCGGCGAGCACCAGCTCGCCCGACTCGGGGACGGGGAGCCGCAGCGTTCGACCGTCGCCCAGCGCGATCTCGGCCCGCAGCCCGGCGACGCTCGAGGAGACGACGCGAGCGCGGAGCACCTCGCGGCCGCGCGGCGCCGCGTAGGGGAGGCCCGAGGCGGCGCGCTCGAAGAGCCGGCGCAAGGGCAGCTCGGTCGTCCTTCGGGCGTGCCTCGCGACCGCCCCCCTCGCCGAGGGGGAGAGCGGGAGCGTCGCGAGCGCGCTGGCCGCGGCGCGCCGCACCGTGGGCGTCGGATCGGTGGCGACGTCGAGGATCGCGCGCCAGGCGCCGCCTTGGCCGAGTCGACCGAGGGCCAGCGCCGCGTGGGCACGGGCACGCGGATCGGTGCTGCGTAGCAATCGGCGGAGCTGCCGGTCGCGCCGGCTCGCGTGGCGAGCGGACATGGGCGCACCGGAGACCAACAGCGCCGCCTCCGGCGCGCGGGCCTCGTCCGCGAGCGCCGCGAGCAAGGGGGCTGGCTCGAGTGTGCCTCCGAGCATCGCGAGCGCGACGGCCGCGGTGCGCCAGACGTCCACGTCGGTCTCTGCCTCGAGGGCATCGACGAGCGCGGGCCGAGCGTCCCGGTCGTCGAGGAGCGCGAGCGCGTACGCCGCGAGGGCGCGCCGATCCGGCGCGACGTCTCCGAGCCTGTCCCGCCAGGCTGGCGCGACGGTCGGGTCCTGCGCCACCGCGCGGAGCCACAGACCCCGCTCACCGGACAGACCCCTGAGCGCCTCGAGCCCCCGAACTCGCTCGACGCGCGGCAACGGCCAACGACGCATGGTGAGCGCGATCGCCAGCGTCACGGCCTCATGGGTGTCCGCGGCGCCGTGCTCGAGCTCGCTCGCCAACACACCGAGGCCTGCTCCTGCGTCGACCTCCACGAGCGCGTCCGCGGCCTCCTCGGCGCGGCTGCCCTCACGGATCAGGCCATGCAAGATGGGGAGAAGCGCCGCGTGCGGGCTCGACAGCACGAGGTCGGCCGCCGCGCGGACGCGGTCGGGGTCGTCGGACGTGACCTCCGCACGCAGCAGCGGCTCGGCGACGCCGACGTCGAGCGCCATCACCTGCCGGAGGAGCTTCGTCCGCAGCGCGCCCTCGGCGCCTTCGAGCCGAGCCGCGAGGAGGCCCACGTCGCCTGGCCGTCCCACGCGGGCGAGCGCGTCCCACGCGAGCGCCGCGACGTTCTCGTCGGGGTCCTCGGTCGCCCGAAGGACGGCGGGCCGCGCGCGTGCGTCCCCAGCGCGGGCGAGCGCGACGAGGGCGGCGCGCCGGACGGGCGGCGGGAAACCCGTGCCCGCGCCATCGGCGAGCCGCGCGAGCATCGGGGTCGCCTCGACGTCGCCCGCCAGGAGCTCGATGGCGGGAAGGAACGTCGGCTCGTCGCGCAACCGCGCTGTGAGCGCTGGGGTCGCGATGATCCCCATCGAGCGCAGGGCCGCCGCGATCGGTGCGCGCAGGTCGTCACGCGCCACCAGGGCGTCCACGAGCGCCTGCGCCGCCTCGGCCGTCCCGACGGCAGCGAGCGCACTCGACAGAGCGGTCGCGTCCACCGGGCTCGCCGTCCGCAGCGCCTCGCCGAGCCCCTCCACGTTCGACGCGTGAGCGCGCGCCTCGAGCGCCTCGCCGAGCGCACGGCGCACGCTCGCGTCCCGCTCGCTCACGGGCGCTTCGAGCAGCACGACGCGGGCGGTCTCTTCGTCACCTCGCGTCGCGAGCGCGGCCGCCGCTTCGCGCCGCGCCCGCGACTCGCTGCTCTGCAGCGCGCGCGCGGCCTCGAGGGCGGGCAGGTGCTCGGACCAGGCTCGCCTCTGGGCGCCCGCGGTCGAAGCGCACGCGAAGAGGAGGAGGCAAAGCCACGCCCGCGTCATCCGCCGTGTCTACCACGACCATGGCCCGTGTGGCTCCAAGAGCGCCGGCTGTCGGGCGTCGGGCTCCTCCTCAGCCCTCGTCGGCGGCGCAAGCCAACGTGACCACGTGGGTGTGGTTGCCAGCGCCGTTACCGCTCGACGTGACCATCACCGTCGCGCCGGACGCGAGCATCGCGAAGTCCTCCGCCGAGACCATGATCGTGTGCGTATGGTTGCCGCCAGAGAGCGTGTAGGTTCGGGGCTCGCCCGCTGCCACGTCGGCCGCCGGGACGGTCACCGCGTGTGCTTGGCCGCCGGCGTGGTTGGTCCCGATGGTCGTGGTGACCGAATCGCAGGCGACGGGTGGATCGCCCGCGTCCATCGGACCAGCGTCGGGGTCCTCTCCTGCGTCGGTCGGATCCTCGCCCGCGTCCGTCCGGCCCGCGTCCATGGGATCCTCTCCCGCGTCCATGGGATCGTCGCCGGCGTCCATCGGGTCCTCGCCCGCGTCCATCGTCGGATCGTCGTCGTCGTCCCCGCAGGCGAGGAGGCTGGTTCCGGCGATCAAGGCGAGGGTACGGACGAAGTCTCTGCGAGTCGTAGTCATGCGCCGAAAAGTACCGCCTCGGCGACGCGAAGGGGCGAAGCGATCGTCCGGCAAACGACGGACATCGGAGCGCGCCGATACGCAGCGGCGCCGAGGGCGGGTGCGTCTGGCAGAGTCGCGACCGCTCAGGACGGTCGTTCAGCAGGGGTCGCGCTCGGCGTCGCGGGGTTCAGGACGGTCGCTCAGCGGTCATCTTCCGGGAGCTCGACCGCGTGCTGCGTCTCGGCCTCCAGATCGTCGAAGGTGCCGCCCTCGAGCTCGTACGCGTCGGGCGCGTCCGAGTTGATGTCGTACGTGTCGTTCGGGTCGGCCGCGTCGTCGTTCCCGCCCGCGTCGAGGAAGGCGTCGACGTCGTCCGACGCCTCTACGTCGTCGCCGAGCGCGTCGTCGCCGAGCGCGTCGTCGAGGGCCACCGCCTCGGTGGCGGGCGCCATCGCGGCGCCCGTCGGCGGCAACGAAGGTGGCGCGGGCGGCTGGAGCCGGTCACCGGGTCGCGGCGCCGGGCTCACGCGCAGGGAAGGATCGAGCGTCGGGCGCGGAGGCGCGGCCGGGATTGGCAACGTGTCGCCGTATTGGAAGTGGCCGGTCGATGGCCGCGCCTGCACGGGGGTCGCCTCGGGCCACCACGTCGCCGGCGCCATCGGACGGGTGAGCACGCCGCCAGGCGGGGCTTGCAAGCGGAAGCCCGCTGGTGCGCTCGGAAGCGCCGGAGGAGGAGCGCCGGACGGGGCGGCGAGCGACGACGGGCGCAACGACTCGACGCTCCCGACGACCGTCGCGCCTTCGACGGGTTCGTCGAAGCCCGCGTCGTCGAACGCTTCACTCGCTGCGTCCTCCCACCCGCCGGGCTCCTCGGCGCCGAGCTCGTCGGCCGAGGGTGTGAACGACGCGAAGACCTCCGCTTCCGCCGCATCGGCGGCAGGCTCCGCGGGCACCTCGTACGCTTCGTCGGCTGAGGCGTATGCCTCCTCGGCGCCGTACCCCTCGGGCTCCGCGCCATACCCGGCCTCGGCCGAGGGCTCCTCGCCCAACGCGTCATCACCGCCCGCAGCATAGGGGTCGAGGGCGGCCTCGCCGTCCACGTCGTCTCCAACGCCGTACGCGGCGTCGGTGCCCGACACCTCGGCCTCGAGATCCTCGAGCGAGACCTCTCCGGTCGCCGGATCGGCGCCATAGAGCGACTGGCGCGCGAGGACGATGCGCTCGTAGACGACCTCCGATCGTCCATCGAGCTGGAGGCTGTCGAAGACGATGTCGAAGCGCGTCTCGGGGGCGCGCTCCTCACCACCGTCGACCGCCGCGGCGACCCGCCCGACGCCGGTCAGCGCCTCGGTGCCGTCCATCAGGAGCACGGCGAACCCGACGGTCTCCCCTTCGCTGAAGGGTGAGGGGCCGTAGAGGATGATGCGCTCCTCGTCGACGCGATCCGCGAGCCCCTCCGAGAGCTCGGAGAGGTCACCGAAGGCGGTCGGTACGGTCAGGACTTCGCTCGTCATCGACACCACGACTCCTCGTCAACCGTCCTGCAGGGGTCGGACGCTGGGCGCGCCCTCTCCCGCCAGCAGGAGCTCCACTCGGCGCTCGGCCTCGTCCAGGCGCAGCGCCCCGGCCCGCGCCAACTTCACGCCGTCTTCGAAGACCCTCAACGACTCGTCCAGCGGGAGCGTGCCCGCTTCGAGGCGCTCGACGGCCTCCTCGAGGCGACGGACGAGCTCTTCGAACGACGGCTCGTCGCCGTCGCCGGGCTCTTGGGTCGTTTTCGTGCGCTTGGTCATCACGGGCTACAGATCGCACCGGACGATGCCGCAGGCGGGGGTCCAAGGTCAACAGCAGCGTGGGGTTTCCCACGACGACGCCCGCCGGATTGGGCGGCAGAAACGCGTCGCTCGCCCTTGCCGGCAAGGACGAGTGCCGACAGCCTGTAGAGGGCCGCTCACAGCCCGTCGAGACCCCCTTCGACGGACGGTCAGGCCCCGAGGTCCATGCCGTGAATTGGTCGCTCTTCGCCGTCACTTCGCTCGGAGCCGCGTTCTGTTGGGGCGTCGCCGCGCTCCGCGCCCGCAAGCGAGCCCGGAGGCCCGAGGACACGCCCCTCTGCGTCGTCGCGTCCCTCACCGAGGGGCGGTTCCGGGTGGTCGGACGGATCGCCCCGATCCGAACGATCCCGAGCGCGGTCGACGGCACCCCTTGCGTGTACCGAGACGTCGCCGAGTATCGAGCGATGCCGGGAGCGCGCGGAGCGCTTCGCAGCGAGATCGCGCACGAGGTGAGCGCCCACCCGTTCTTCGTCGACGATGGGACCGGCCATCTCTTGGTCGATCCGCGGTACGCCGAGATCGAGGCGGTCTCGGTCTCCGAGGACGACGGCCTCACGACCGAGCGGCGGCTACGCGCCGGCGAAGAGATCGAGGTCGTCGGGACGATGTGTCGCCTCGAGGTCGAGCGAGAGGGCGGCCCGTACCGGGGCGCGACGGCGTGCTGGGGTGTCGACGCGAGCGACGCCCCACCCAAGATCAGCTATCGCACCGCGCCGGAGATGCTCGAGCCGAGTGATGACGTGAACGCCTTCTTCCGGGGGGCGGGCTTCCTCCTCGTCTTCGCGGGGGCGCTGATTGGCGCGCTGGCGGGGTAAAAGAAGCAGAGCAGAGCAGTCCCCTGCCCTTGCCCTTGCCCTTGCCCCCCAGTTCCCAGTGAAAGCAGAGAGCAGCCCCCCAACTGCCCCTGCCCTGAGTCGTCCCCCCCCCCGACCCTAATCAGTGCAGTCGAGGGAGACGAGTCCGCTACCCCTGCCGAAAGCCGTTTCGCGGCTCATGTGCCGCTCGTCCAGAGCAAGGCAAGCAGGCAGGGTAGCGCGGGCAGGGGCAAGTCCGGGCAGGGGCAAGTCCGGGCAGGGGCAAGTCCGGGCAGGGGCAAGTCCGGGCAGGGGCAAGCCTGGGAAAGGGCGAGCCTGGGAAAGGGCGAGCCTGGGAAAGGGCGAGCCTGGGAAAGGGCGAGCTGGGAAAGGGCGAGCCTGGGAAAGGGCGAGCCTGGGAAAGGGCGAGCCTGGGAAAGGGCGAGCCTGGGAAAGGGCGAGCCTGGGAAAGGGCGAGCCTGGGAAAGGGCAAGGGCGGGGCAGGGGCAGGGGCAGGGGCAGGGGCAGGGGCAGGGGACGTCTTGACCTCTCAACCTCGCTCGATCTCCACCCGCCGACGCTCTCGGATCATCGCGAGCAAGAACGACTTGTGGCGCTGGTGCATCGCCTCGGTCGTCGCATGGGTCCGCGCATGGTGCGTCTCCAAGCTCGCGTCGAGGCCGAGCTCGACCAGACGCGCGACGAGCTCTCGCGCCTCCCGCATCGGCACGATCGGATCCCTGTCGCCATGCAGCGCGCGAATCTGTGGGTAGGTGCGATCGGGATCGATCAGCCCGTCCAGCCACTGGACGGGGAACCACCCGGCGATCGGATAGGCCCCGTCGAAGAGGTCCGGGTGCGTGAGCGCGAGCCCGAAGGTCAGCATCCCGCCCTGAGAGAAGCCCGTGACCAACGCCCGCCCCTCGGTCGGACGCATGACCATCAGGCGCTTGATCACGTGCGCGAGCTGATCCGCGCGCTGCTCGATGTGGAACCCGAGGACCTTGGGATCGAGGCGCTCGGTGATACTGACCGGGAACCACGTGAAGCCATCTCCCAGCGCGTCGGGGGCCCAAGGGAGCATCATGCGCATCGGCGGCGTGTCCGTGTGGTCGCCGTCGGGGACCTCTGGCGCGCTCGCGCGCCCATGGAGGTGGACGATCATCGGCAGCTCGTCGTCGAGGCTCGCCCGGCCGAGCACGACCTCGGTCACCCGCAGGCCCTCGACGCGGTGCTCGCGGACCTGCACCCACTTCGACCCGCTCGGCGCCTCCGAGGGCTTGCCGCGGGTGTCCTTGCGGATCTCTCGCCTCGCCTCGCGCTCGGGCGTGACGCCGCTGACGACGGGGGTCCACACCGCGAGCGCGATCGTCAACCGCGCGAGGAGCGGGTGAAGCGAGGGAAAGCACGCGAGGAGCCGGAACATCGAGAGCGCTCGCCACAGTGTGCGCGAGCGCAACGAGGACGCCAAGTACCGCGCGAGCGGCGACCGGGCCCGAGTCGTCGCGAGCCCTGCCCCATCGCCCAGCGTGTGCCGTCACGGCGGAGACGTCTGATCGGCCGCCCTCGACTCGGGCCCGTCCGCTCGACCTCCGCCGAACCGCTCAGGAGAACGGGCCCTGAACGACGAAAGCCGCCCGAAGGCGGCTCTCGTGCTCAAGCGCTCGACGAGCTCACTCGGCCGCGTCGGCCTCGGCCTCGATCGGCTGGACGCTGACGCGCTTGCGGCTCTTGCCGACGCGCTCGAAGACGACGACGCCGTCGACCTTGGACCACAGGGTGTAGTCCTTGCCCATGCCAACGTTCGCCCCGGGCTTGAAGGTCATGCCGACCTGCCGCACGAGGATGTTCCCGGGCTTGACCGTCTCGCCACCGAAGGCCTTGACCCCGCGGTGCTGGGCGTTCGAGTCGCGACCGTTGCGAGTGGAACCCTGTCCCTTTTTATGTGCCATGGTCCTCTCCTCGCCTCAGGCGGTGACGCCCGTGATGCGCAGCTCCGTGTAGGGCTGGCGGTGGCCGTTCTTGCGGCGGTAGTTCTTCCGGCGGCGCTTCTTGAAGACGATGATCTTCTTCGCGCGATCCTGAGCGACGATGGTCGCGGTGACCTTCGCGCCCTCGACTCGGGGCTTGCCGATGGCGACCGTCTCGCCGCCCAGCATCAGGACCTCGTCGAGCGCGATGGACTCGCCGACGTCTCCGGGGAGCTTCTCGACGCGGAGCAGGTCGCCTTCGCTGACGCGGTACTGCTTGCCGCCCGTCTTGATGACTGCGTACATGATTTCTTCCGAAGTTTCGCGGGGCCCGGGCGAGCCTGGGCGATAGGGGAGCGGGAGTGTATCGATGACGGTGCCGGGGGCAAGCGGTTTTTCGTTCCGCCCGTCGGATCCGGCCCTCAGCGACCTCGTGATTGCCGGTCGAGCACCAAGGGCGCCATACGGCGGCCGATCGCCTCGAGCGCGATGGGCGCCGGAGCGACCTTCACCCGGACGGTCAGGGTCTCGGTGTCGGCGGCCGTGATCTCGCCGGGCACCTCCGCCTCGAGCAGGGCGGCCTCGGCGCGGTACCAGACGGCGAGCAGCTCCTCGGTCAGCGTCTCGGCCGGCATGGAGGCCCCAGCGCAGGCGAGCTCGGCGAGGCGCCGCGCCTCGTCTCCGGGGAGATCGAGGACCTCCTCGGCGAGCGCGTCGAAGCTCGTCACGCTGCGACCGCGCCACAGCCCCATCCACAGGGCCTCGGCCAGGAGGCGCGAGAGCGGCCCCTCCTCGTCGCGGTAGGCGATCATCGCCTCCACGCGCGCCTCGAAGACCGCCCGCGCGTCGCGGTTGGCGACCCCGGGGACGAGCGCCAGGGCGCGCGGATCCTGCAAACGAGGCCGACGGGGCTTGCCGCGGATGAACTCCGCCTCGCCTCGCGCCAAGGGCTCGAGATCGGGAGCGAGCCGCTTGGAGCGCGACCCCTCCCCTCGCCGGACGACGGTGGGGACCTCTTTCTTTCGGCGCTGAGCCATCGGGTCGGTTGTCATGTCAGGCGCGCGGCCCGCCGGCAACCGCGAACGACCGCCGCCGCATCGCGACGAACGCCATTCTCGTTCCTCGCCTGTCCCCAATGGACAAAACACGCCCGTCCGCGAGGCTGGACACCGCGAGGGGCGCGGTGGAAAGCTCGCCGCGACGGAGGGGTGATGATCGAATCGACGAGCGAGGACGGCGTCCTCGAGCTGGCGGAAGCGCATCGTTGGGAGGAGCTCGACCGCGCGCTGGATGGCCGCGACGACGACGACGCGCGGATCCTCCGCGCGCGACAGAGCGTCGCCCGCGGCGGTCCGCTCGACGAGGCCGTCCTCGGCGCGCGCACTGCGCTGAGGCGCGATCCTGCGCATCCACTCGCGCGCGACGTCGCCGAGCTCCTCGTGAGGCACGGCGCGACGCGCGCCGCGCGCGCTCTCGGCCCCGTGGTCGACGCGCCTCACGCGGTCGACGCGCCTCACGCGGTCGACGCGCCGGACGCGGTCGACGCGCCGGACGCGGTCGACGCGCCGGTGGATCGCGCGCGCGCCATCGACGCCGCGCTGCGCGGACGCCGCTTCGGCGAGGTCGCGGCCCACCATCGGGAGGCTGCCGACCGTCACCCGCGCGGGGACGAGGCGCCGCGCCGCCGCTTCGACGCGCTCCTCGCCGCTTGGTCGGCGGGTGAAGCGGGCGCCGTCGAGGCGCTGCGGGCGCTCCGTGACGCGACGGCCGATGCGACACACCACGCCCACCGCGATGTCCACCAGGCGGCGAGCGAGGTCCTGCGCGCCCTCGAGCGCGAGGAGGAGAGCGTGACGCAAGGCCCCGCGTGGCGCTTCGCCAGCGTGACCGACGAGACACCGCCCACGGGCGAGATCACCGCGTGGCTGCTCGCGCTGGTGGGGCTCGCGCCGCCCACGTCGACGCCACCGCCCGTCATGGCGCACGTCCGCATCGCCCTCGAGCGCGCTGGCGTGCGGACACGCCGCGTGCGCGCCGACGACGACGCGATCGCGCACGCGCTCTCGGTCGGCGCCTTCGTCGTGCTCGAGGAAGAGCGACCGACCGACACCGGCTTCCCGCTCGTCCTCGGCGTCGAGCCGCACGCTGGGCTGACGCTCCTGGCCGACGCAGAGGGCGGCGCTCGCTTGCTCCACCGCGAGGCCCTGCGCGCCCGCACGCGGCTCTTCGACGACGCGGGCCTCATCATCGCCGGGACGGGCGAGGCCGCGCAGGAGCGCCTCGCCCAGCTCGACGCGCTCGGCGTGCTCGAGCACGCGCCCGCCGTCGCGGTCGATCGCTGCCTCGTCGACGAGGACGGCGACGTCCCACCACGCGCGCGCGTCGCCGCGCTGGCCGACGAGGCGCTCGAACGCGCGCCGGACGTCGCGATCCTCTGGCGCGTCCGCGGCGAGGCGCTCCTCGACGACGCGAAGGTCGGCCGGCTCCGGCTCCCCGACGGCCCCTTCGAGCCGTGGTACGCGGAGGTGCGGCGCCGCTTCCCGGACGCCGAGTGGCCGCTCCAGATCTACGCGCAGATCCTCGAGCTCCTGCAGCGCTGGGAGGAGGCCGCGATCGCGTGGACCGATGCGGCGAACCGCGACTGGTTGGACGATCGCAACACGCTCGGCGCCGCTCGCGCGCGGCTCGGCCTCGGCGATCTCGGCGGCGCCGAGCGCGCCCTGCGCGCGACGTTGCGGCTCGCCCCGACGAACGTCGAGGCGCTCGCGCGCGGCGCGATGCTCGCTTCGTGGCGCGGGGACGCCGCGCTCGCGCGCGTGCGCGCCGAGCTCGCGACGGAGCTCGGCCCGCGCGACGCGCTCGCGCAGAGCGCGCTCGTGACCGTGCTCGAGCGCGCCGGCGAGCTCGACGAGGCGACGGCGCTCCTGCGCCGCGCGCACGCCGACGAGCCCGAAGGCCCCGTCGCGGTGCGGCTCGCTCGACGCCTCCTGCACGAGGGCGCGTGGGACGAGGCGGTGGCGATCGCCGACGCGCGCTGCGCCGTGAGCCCGGGTGACCCCGAGGCGTGGGCCGTCGCGTCCACGGCGGCTTGGGCCGTGGCCGACGTCGACGGCGCGATGGGCCGCGCGATCTCGGGCCTTCGGTCCACGGGCCCCGACGACCTCTTGGTCGCGCAGCTCACCGACGTGGTGGCCATGCTCACGGACGACGACGCGGCGCTCGGGATCTGCCGCGACCTCACCTCGATGCTGCTCGGCGGCGGGCTGGGCGCGGTCGGCGACCTCGCGAGTCGCCTCTTGCGTCGTGGCCGGGTGGACGCCGCGGAGGCGATCTACGAGGCCGCGGAGGCGGCCGCCGGCCCGCATCCGCAGCTTCGCTGGCAGCAGGCGCAGCTCCTCCTCGCCGCCGCGCCGCACCGCCCAGCGCTCCTCGCTGCGGGCGTCGCCACGCTCGAAGAGACGATCCGGATGGTCGACGGCTTCGGTCCGGCGCGCGTACTCCTCGGCTGGGCCCGGCTCGACGCCGACGCTGACCAGGCGATCGCGCTGGCGACGCATCCCAGCGTCGCGCCCACGCCGAGCCTCGCCTGGCCGCTGCTTTGGGCGGCGCTCGATGCGCGCGAGGCGCGCGACGACGCCGCGGCCATCCTCGGGCGCCTCCGAGGGCTCGAGCGCGGCGCGCTACAGGGCACCCTCACGCTGCTGCACGGGGCGCGGCTCCTCGGGCGCGCGAGGGGGCTCCTCGAGGCGCTCGCGCCCGGCGACGACGCCCGCGCGCTCTACGCCTGGCTCGCGATGGCTCGTCACGAGGCCGGCGACACCGCCGCAGCGTGGGAGGGCCTGGCCGCGCTCGAGGAGCGCGAGGGGGACGAGGTCTCGCGGGCGACGCGGCTGCTGCTCGCAGAAGCGGCGGGCGAGTGGGAGGCGGTCGCGCGGCTCGCCGCCGCGAGCTCGGACGAGGGCAAGCGCGCCTCGGGCAGCAGCTTCGCGGACGTCTGGCACTTCGCCGCGCAGCACGCCGGCGCACGCCAAGCCCTCGGCGATGAAGAGCCTCGGCGCGTGTTGCTCGAGCGCGCGCCACGGCACCCCGCGGCGCGGTGGGCGCTCGCACGGATCGGGGCGCGCGTCGGCGCGGCGAGCGCAGACGAGGACGCGCGGACGCTGCGCGAGATCGCGCCAGG
Organism: Myxococcales bacterium; assembly: GCA_019637115.1. GTDB lineage: Bacteria > Myxococcota_A > Polyangia > Polyangiales > Houyiibacteriaceae > JACKEH01. The sequence continues at coordinate 33,632 of JAHBWH010000025.1, forward strand.
GGCGTACGCGGCGATGCGAGAGGGGGTGGCGCCATGAGCGAGACCACACGAGACGGGGGTGGCGCCATGACCGAGACGGCGACGCACGAGACGGCGACCCACGAGACGGCGACCCACGAGACGGCGACCCACGAGACGGCGACCCACGAGACGGCGACGCACGAGACGACGACGCGCGAGGCGACGACGCGCGAGACGACGACGCGCGAGACGACGACGCGCGAGACGACGACGCGCGAGACGACGACGCGCGAGACGGCGACACACGAGACGACGAGGACGAGCGCGGTGGAGGGTGAGGTGAGCGTGACGACGGCAGCGACGAAGGCGACGATCCCGACGCTCGAAGCCATCGACGCGCTCGTACGCGAAGAGCGTTGGGCGGAGGCGCGCGCCGCGCTCCCCCTCGCCGCGCGCGCCCTCGCGCCCCAGCTCGACGACCACGCGCTTCGACACGTGGCGCCGGACGAGATCCCGACGAAGTCGTGGGCGGTGTCGACCCCGAGGGCCTCGGGCGAGGGGGAGCAGGAGGGCTCCTCGAGCTCGACCCCTTGGGGCTCATCGAAGCCCTGGGGCGCGACCGCTCCGGCCGACGCTGGTTCGGGCGTCCCACCGGACGGCACCTCGAGCCCGGACGCCGCAGGGGACGACACCTCGGTCGACGGCGCGCCGAGCGGACGCGCGAGCGACGACGCAGCGCGGCTCGCGCTGGAGGTCCGTCGGGCCGAGCTCGAGCTCGACGATCGCGCCACGCCGGTCGACGAGGTCCTCCTCGCGCTCGAGCCGGCCCTCGCGGCGGCGCGCGGGGCCACGCCGCACGACCTCTTGGCGCGCGCGCACGCGGCGCGCGTCGCGGCCTACGTAAAGCGGCGCTGTCGCCCGCTCGCCGAGGCGGCGCTCGCCGAGGCGCGCGGGCTCGCGTCGCACCCGGCGATCGAGCTCGCCGCGGGTGACCTCGCGCTCGCCTTCGACGATCGCGACGAGGCGCGAGCCTGCTACGAGCGCGCGCACGCGCTCGACGCCGACGCCGCGCCGGCTCGGCTCGCGCTCGCGAACCTCCACTACGTCCTCGGCGACTTCGCGGCGTGCGCGCGCTGGCTCGAGCCACTGACGCACGTCAGCGGCGCCGACGGCGCGCGCGCGTGGCGGCTCCTCGCGGCCAGCCACGCCGCGCGAGACGCGCACGAGGCAGAGGCCGAGGCCTGGCACCGCGTGATCGTGTGCGCCCCGTCGAGCGACGCTCGCCTGCACGATCGCCTCTCGCTCGCGCTCGCGCACGCGAAGGGCGGCGAGCGCGCCGCGGCGCTGGAGGCGCTGCGTGCGGTCTGGCGCGACGACCCCGAGAGCCCCGCGGGACGCTACGCCCGCGCGCGCGTCGAGCACCTGGAGCGGAGCCCCGACGCGCCCTCGCGTCGCCTCCCGGCCTTCCCCACCACCGCGCAGCGATGGAACTACTGCGGGCCCGCGGTGCTCGAGCTCTGCTTCCGCTATCTGGCGATCGAGATGCGGCAGGAGGAGATCGCCGACGCGGTCAAGCGCGAGCACGGCACCCCGATGTTCGAGATCGCCGCGTTCCTGCGGCGCCACGGGCTCGTCGCGCGCCGCATCGCGGCGACCCCCGAGCGCCTGCGCGCCGCGATCGATCTCGGCGTGCCGGTGATCGTGCAGGAGGAGTACTCGACGACCTCGCACGTCGCCGTGATCACGGGTTACGACTCGGCCCTCGGCGTCTTCTTCGCGGCCGACCCCGCCACCCACCGCCCCACGATCAAGCCCTTCGAGTGGACCGAGCGCGCCGGCGATCTCTTCGGCAACGGCGGCCTCGTCGTGCTCGGGCGCGACGACGACGCAGAGACTCAGGCGCGCTGCGCGGCCGCGGACGCCGCGGGCCTCGTCGACGAACCCCACCTCGAGCTCCTCGATCGGGCCAGCGAGCTCCGGCCGCGGGTCTCCGGCGGCGATGGGCACGAAGAGGCCGCCGCCGAGGAGGTCATCCAGCTCTGCGACGAGGCGCTCGCGATCGACGCCTCGTTCAAGCTCGCGTGGCACCACCGCACGTGGGCCCGGCTCGACCTCTACGCCCGCCACCGGAGCCCGGCGAGCCAGGGGGCGCTGCTGACGGATCTCTACCTCGTCCGCTCGCGCTTCCCGCAGGACGAGTGGCCGCACCAACTCCACGGGCGATTCCTCCACGAAGAGCGCCGCTACTACGAGGCCTTCGTCGCCTACTTCGAGGCGTGGCGACGCGACCCCGACGACGCCCGCGATCTGGAGGGCATGGGGGAGGCGATGTGGCTCGCGGGCAACCTCGAGGCCGCGGAGAAGTACCTGCTCGACGCCATCGCGGCCGAGCCACATCACCCTCGCGCGATCGAGACGCTCGCGGGGGTGTACACGCGGCAGCTCCTCGATGTCGACGGCAGTGGCGACGACGCGGACGCGGACGGCGACGAGGCCGCGCTCGACGACATCGGCGCGATCTTGCCGCCGCGCGCGATCGACGAGCCGGTGCGACGTTCGGCGGCGGAGCTGGCGCGACGCGCGCGCCACGCGAGCCGCGTCGCGCTCGCGACGAGCCCCGACAACCCCTACGTCCTCGAGATCGCGGGGCTGCTCGACGCCTACGAGGGAGATCACGACGCCGCCGAGCGCGCCTTCCGGCGATCGCTGGAGCGCGACGCGGGACGGCCATGGGCGCCCGTCCTCCTGGCGCGCTCCCTCGGCGCGCTCGGGCGCGGCCCCGAGGCCGAGGCCGTGCTCCGCGCCGCGCTCGAGCGGCACCCCGGGTCGACCGACATCGCGCTCGCGCTGGCGAAGCGCTTGCAGGCGGACGAACGCCACGCAGAGGCCGCGGAGCTGCTCGCCGAGCTCCTCCACGGACCCACGCGCGATCCCGCTGCGTTGGTCGAGCCCTTCTTCCGCGCGTGCGCCCGCGCGGACACACGCGAGGCCGCCGCGGCCCGCGTGCGCGAGGTCGCCGAGGCCCGCGCCGGCGACACGGAGCTCGTTCGCCACGCCGCGTCGCTCTTGCAGCGCATGAACCAGCGAGGCCACGCCATCGCGCTCTATCGCGTGCTCTTGGACGTCGCGCCCGGAGACCTCGTCTCGCAGTACCAGCTCGGCAAGCTGCTCTCCGAAGATCACCTCACCCGCGACGAGGCGCACGCCCTGCTGCGGCGCGTAATCGAGCTGGCGCCCGACTTCCCGCACCCGCGCGTGGCGCTCGCGTGGGGGCTCGTCGGGGTAGATGACGCTGCGGGACTCGCGCTGCTCGAGCCCGTCCGCCACGTGCAGGACGCAGGCGTGTACGACGTCGAGGCGGCGCTCCTCGAGTCGCTCGGCAAACACGAGGACGCCGAGCGCTCGCTCCGCCACGCCGTCGCGGCCTACGGGGACCTCGGCGTCGGCCTCATCCAGCTCTGCTGGAAGCACATCGACGAGTCGCGCTACGAGCGAGCGGCGCTCCTCGCCGAGAAGCTCGACGCCGCGGGCGTGCGCGGAGACCTCCGCACGCACGCGGAGTCCGCGTGGCTCACCGCCCACCGCTTCGCGGGGCGCGCGCGCCTGATCTTGCCGCGAGTGCGCGAGATGTGCCGCGATCGGGTGCCCAAGCACCTCGCGTGGGAGATCTACTGGGCGATGCGCTCGCTCGACGACGCGCTGGCGGCGCAAGCAGCCCTCGTGCAGGCCGAGAGCGAGGACGACCCCCGCGAACGCCTCGAGTGGCGCATCAACGCCGCGGGCGGGCTCGCGCGGATCGGGCAACCGACCCTGCTGGAGGAGCTCGCGACCGAGCTCGGTCCCGACGCGGGCGCGTGGGCGAACCTCTCTTGGGCCTACGCGAAGGCGTCACGCTACGGCGAGGCCAACGCCGCGGCCGAGCGGGCGTACCAGCTCGACCCGCGCAACCGGGAGGCGCTGACGGCGATGGGCGAGGTGCACGTCCGCCGCGGTGACGTCGACGCCGCGATCGCCGTCGCGCAGACCCTGCTCGACCTGCACCCCTACGAGCACCAGGGCGCCGAGCGCCTCGGCATCCTCCACGGGATGCGCTTCGACGTCGGGCCCGCGCTCGACTTCTCGCTGCGCGCGATCGACGCGGCGCCCTTCTGCCACATCTCGCAGCGCAGCCGCGCGGTCGCGCTGGTCGCGGCGGGAGATCTCGACGGCGCGCTGCGCCACGCCGAGCGGGCGGTCGGGCTCGAGGCGCCAGACCCCGACGACCCCGGTGATGACGAGGCGATCCGGCTCGCGCTCACGGGTGACGCGACGGGGCTCGAGGCCTGCTTCACAGCCCAAGCGCGCCACGGGCACGCCGACGCGTTCCCCGAGTGGCGGGCGCGGCTGCGGGAGCTCGCGACGCGCTGACCCCGAGACCTGCGAGCGAGGCCGGTCCGCAGCGCGCCATCGCAACGGTCTTGCTCCCCATCGCGGCTCGTGCGTGTGGTGACTCGCGATGGGGCTCCGGGTGCCGGGGTCTCCGATGGCCGATGGCCGACCGGCCTGAGCGCGACACGTCACTCCTCGCGCGGCTCTTCCGCGCTTCGGAACACGAACGGGTAATGGACCGTCACACGACCGCCCTCCTCGGGGGCGGGCAGCTCGACCGTGTAGAGCGTCTGCGTGAGGCACTCTTCGAGCAACGGGTGCCGCAGCTCGCTCTCGCTCATCACCTCCGACTCCTCGACCACGCCGCCGAGGCCGGGCTCTCCACCGATGACGAAGCGCGCGACGAGCCGCCCCTGCGGAGCGGCCTCCCCTGCGCGCGCGGCGGACTCGCGCGTGAGGTCGTAGCACTCCCGCAAGAGCGGCTGCAGGTCGCGGATCGCGGTGCGAATGTACGTCGGGTCCAGTCGACCGAGGCGCTCCGTGTCCTCCTCGGGCGGGACGTGCACCGACGGCGGAGTCGCGCCCACGCGCGATCCGGGGGCGCCCGCGAGCTCCGCGCTCGCCTCGCGCACCCGGGCGTCCCGGGCCGCCTCGATCGCCGCGCGAAGGGCGGCCACCTCTTCGCGCGCCCGCCGCCGCACGCCCGCCAGCGGCTCCGGCTCGGTCGACGCCTCGAGGTTCGCGTCGCCCAACCCCGCGTCGAGCCATCCGGCGTCGAGCGACCCGCCCACCCCGCGGTCCACACCGACCTCGTCCTCTGGCGTACGCGCGAGCCAGAGCAAGGCGAGCAGGATCAGACCGATGGGGGCGAAATAGAGGCGGCGCACGCCATCAGCGTAGCAGCCACCGCGGGCCGCACCCTGCCCGTGGAGGGGGACGCGTTCGGGGTCGCGAGCCGGCCGAACCTTCCGGGCGCCCGGGGCCCGCGGCGGAGACCGCGGCCGCGACGGCGACCGCGGTTGGGTTCCGACGCTATCGTACCCGCCGACGCTGTCGTACCCGTGGGTGAAGCGTTCACGTGGCGTGTCGTCGTTGGGGTGCCTGTGCGCGCGCACCCGTGGGTGAAGCGTTCGCGTTGCGTGTCGTGGTTGGGGGTCTGGTGCGGTCGCACCTTCCGGGGCCGGGGCCGCGACGGGGACCGGGACCGCGGCCGCGGTTGGGTTCCGGCGCTGTCGTACCCGCGGGCGAGGCGTTCGCGTGGCGTGTGGTGGGTGGGGTTGGATGGCGGTCGCACCTTCCGGGGCCGCGACGGGGGCCGGGACCGCGGCCGCGGTTGGGTTCCGGCGCTGTCGAACCCGCGGGCGAAGCGTTCACGTGGCGTGTCGTCGTAGGGGTGCCTGGCGCGCGTACCCGTGGGTGAAGCGTTCGCGTGGCGTGTCGTCGTTGGGGTCTGTGGGCGGGTCGCACCTTCCGGGGCCGGGGCCGCGACGGGGACCGGGACCGCGGCCGCGGTGGGGTTCCGGCGCTGTCGAACCCGCGGGCGAAGGGTTCGCGTGGCGTGTCGTCGTTGGGGTGCCTGGCGCGCGTACCCGTGGGTGAAGCGTTCGCGTGGCGTGACCGCGGCCGCGGCTGGGTTCGGCGCTGTCGAACCCGCGGGCGAAGCGTTCACGTGGCGTGTCGTCGCAGGGGTGCTTGGCGCGCGTACTCCGGTGAAGCGTCTGCGTGGCGGTCGTCGTTGGCCCCAGGGCGGTCGCGACCTTCCGGCCGGGCCACAGACGGACTGGACCGGCGGCTGCGGTGGGTTCCCGGCGTTGTCGAACCCGCGGGCGGCTGGTTCATGGCGCGTCGTCGCAGGGGTGCCTGGCGCGCGTACCCATAGGTGAAGCGTTTCATGGCGTGTCGTCGTTAGGTTCAGGGCGGTCAACCTTCCGGCCGGGCCGCGACAGGGACCTGACCGCGGCTATGTTGTTCGCGAGCTCGAACCCGCGGCGAAGACGTTCGCGCAGTGGTCGTCGCTGGGGGTCCTTTACGCGGGCGCACACTCCGCGGTCGAGGCGTCATGTTGTTTTGGCGTCGTCTAAGCTCGATCGGTCGCGTTTTCCGGCCGGGGCCAAAGACGGACTGGACCGCGGCTTCGGTGGGGTTCCCGGCGTTGTCGAACCCGCGGGCGAAGGGGTTCGCGTGGCGTGTCGTCGTTGAGGGTGCCTGGCGCGCGTACTCCGTGGGTGAGCACCGCGGCAGATGTTCGGCTGGGGTTCGGGGCGGGCGACCTTCTGGGTTGGGGCCGACGGGGACTGACCGCGGCCGCGGTGGGGTTCCCGGTTGTCGAACCCGCGGGCGAAGGGTTCGCGTGGCGTGTCGTCGTTAGGGCACGACGCGCGCGTAATTCGTGGGTGAAGCGTTCGCGTGGCGTGTCGTCGTTAGGTCTGTGGGCGGGGTCGCACCTTCTGGTCGGGCCGCGACGGGACTGGGACCGGCGGCTGCGGTGGGGTTCCGGCGTTATCGAACCTGGGCAGATGCAGAGCGCCGAGATGGTGACTACGTTTCGTCTTGCTGCGTTCGTGCGCGTGGCGCGAGCAGACATCGAACCGGCCCGATCGCTTCGCGGCGTGCGCGGTGTGCGCTGCATTGCGCCAGCGGCGGTCGCGAGCTGGTATGCCATCGCGCAGACGCGGTCGGCGAGCGCGAGCGCGGCGTCCGCGCGCGCCGCTGCGTCGACGAAGCGCGGTCCCGCGCGGACGCGCAAAGCGCCGCTGCGTTCATTGCTGAGCCGAGCGCGACCGCGAAGTGCGACCGACGCCGACCGTCGTCGCGCGCGCGTACCCGCGCGCCCGCTCAGAGTTTCGTCTAGGTCCGGGCGGACTCGACGTCTCGCGGAATCATGCACTCCGCGGATCGGCGTCCGTCTGGGTTGTGCGCGCGATTCCGCTTCTGAACCGAGCACGACGCTCATCGCCGCGCGCCGCAGTTGGTCCGCCAGCGCGCGGTCCCTCGATCGCGAGCCGCGGCAGCAGCGGTCCGAGAAGCGTGATCAGCCTCTCCGCGGAGACTTCGAGGGCGTGGAGGGTGACGGGCGTGGTCAGCGTTCAACCCACGCATGAAAAGAGGTGATGACAGCCGGAGAGCAGACGAAGTGAGCAAATCAGCCGGCTGGCGCACTCCTTTCTCCCCGGGGCTGACCACGCCCCGGCACCCCGAGCGCCCGGCGTCTCAATCCCCAGCGACTCCTCTTTCGCCGAGCGCCAGTTCTGACCTTCGACCCAACCACTGACCAACACCACGGAGATGAGTTCATCCTGCCGAACGAGCCCACCGCGCACCCCACCACCACGATGGTTTTGTCACCAGGTCGATCGAGACGGGAATCAACCCCCAACGACGACACATATCGCGCGAACGCCGCGCTCATTGCGGTACGACTGGCAATGAACTCTTACTGCGCCGCGGTCTCCGGCTCCTGTCGCGTTTCGGCCCCGGAAGGTGCGACCGCACCAGACCCCTAACCACGACACGCGGTCTTAAACGTCTTCTACTCCATGGGCTACACAGACGGAACCCCACCGGCGGCCATGTGTCCAATCCCCATCATTGCCCCACCCCGGAAGCAACCGCACCAGACCCCTAACCACGACATTGACAAACATTAACTGCCCCACCCATACTGGTTGACGTCGGAACTCACTGATGCACGCGGTCTCAGCCTCGCTGCGCCCGATCCCCTGGGCGACCGCACCAACCCCAACTATTAACACGCAACGCTGAACGCCTCTGACGATATTAATCCATGACGGAACCCCAAACAACGACAACATAAAACATTTCACGATCGATGGCACACACATCGAACCCCTAACGACGATTATCGTCAGACGAACACGCCCGCGCGGGCGATTTGATTGAAGCGGCTTCGGAACCCCACCACGGTCGCGCGATTCCGGCCTCGCCCGGTCCTGGTCTTCTGGTACTGCAAGACTATCATTCAACTCTACCCACTACACATTGTCGCGTAAAACGTCACCTTATTATTACTTGATACAAAGCGTCGAAAACCCAAACCACGGCCGCGGTCCCGGCCCCCTGTCGCAGCCCCATCCCCAGCGGCGCAACTGCCATCCAACCCCACCCACCACACATTACGGGTGGTACGACCGTGATTTGGAACCCAACCATGACGCGGCCCCATCCCCATTCATAATTCCATTCAGTGGCGGCTTTTTCACATGGCTTGCATAATATTATCCAACTAACCACGACGAGCTATTGATGAACGCCGCCGCCACCGGGTACGACACTGATGGAACCCCGACTGATGACAATACCACGCGAACGCCTCGCCCGCGGGTACGACAGCGTCGGAACCCCACCGCGGCCGCGGTCCCGGCCCCCGTCGCGGCCCCGGAAGGTGCGGCTGCCGTTCACCCCCAACCACGAAGAGCACGCGAACGCCTCACCCGCGGATTCGACAGCGTCAGAACCAAACCCCTGCCCCGCAAGGCGCGACCGCCGAGCAGCCCCGCTAACGCCGGTCGCCCCCCGAACATCGCACCGCTCCCTCCACCACGAGCTCGTCTCCTCCCGCGTGCACCCGGGCGCGTCCGCCTGGCCCCTGGAACGTGGCCTCGCGGAGCACGCCGTCCACATCCATCGACAGGCTCCCGACTTGCAGCGCGAGCAGCCCCTCGGACGTCGCGCGCTCGGCTCGCACTCGCAGCACCCGCCAGGGGTTCTGCATCGCGATCCACACCCGCCGCGGGCCGACCTCGAAGCGGATCGCGCGCAGGCCTCCGACCGTGTCGAGCGCGCGCTCCAGCGCGTGGTCGGGCTCGAGGAGTGCGAGCGTCTCGGCCTCGGCGTCGGCGAGGCCTTCGAGGGTCGCGCCGAGGGGCGCTGGCTCGAGCGCGACGCGGGTGACCGCTCCCTCACGCTCGAAGCGGACCTCGACGTTCGCGAGGAGGTCGGCGGGCACCTCGCAGCGCCACGCGCCGAGCCGGATCTCGGCCTTCGCGCCCTCGACGCCGACCGCGCGCTCGTGCGCCTCGAGCGGCGGCGGGCTCGCGCCACACCCCAAGAGCGCGAGGATCGCGACGGGCGCGAGGATCGCGACGGGCGCGAGGATCGCGACGGGCGCGAGGATCGCGACGCGCGCGACCAGCACCACGCGGAGCGCGACGGGCGCGAGGAGCACTGCGAGGAGCGCGGCGGGCGCGAGGAGCACCGCGCGGATCGCGACGGGCGCGAGGCGCGCCGCGTGGACGCCGCGGCCGTGGCGTGCACGCATCACAGGCGCCGCGTGCCCGCCTCGAGCTCGGCCCAGCGCCCGGCGTCGAGCGGCAGGTAGCCCTCCGCGTCGCGCACGTAGAGGGGGTCGTCGACGGCGCGCGGGTCGACGCCGTCTCGGCGCAGCCCCGTCTTCTGCACCTTGAAGGTGCCCGTCGTGTCGAGCGCGGAGAGCAGGCGCACGAAGCGCGGCTGCGCGTAGCTCGGCAGCTCCTGGACCGTCCGCCAGAAGGCCTCGGCGTCGAAGCGCGCGCCCGGCTCGAGGACGAGCGCCGCGAGCCCCGCTTGGCCCTCGTTCCCAGGGACGTGCACGCCGACGACGGTCGCCTCGGCCACCCCAGGCGCGCTCGTCAGGACGTCCGCGACCTCCGCCGTCGACACGTTCTCCCCCTTCCAGCGGTACGTGTCGCCGACGCGGTCGACGAAGTAGAAGTAGTCGTCCTCGTCGTAACGCAGCAGGTCACCGCTGCGGAAGTACCGGTCGCCCTTCACGAAGACGTCGGTCACGACCTTGCGCTCGCTCGCCTCGGCGTCCGTATAGCCGCGAAACTCCGACGCCGCGGTGAGCGGCCGCTCGGGCAGGCGCACGAGCAGCTCGCCGACCTCGCCCGGGCCACACTCGACGAAGCTCCCGCGCGCGTCGCGCACGTGCTCGCCGCGCTCGACGTCGTAGCGCGCGAGCGTCATCCAGCCCGTGCGCCGCAGCGGCACGTGGCCCACCGAGCCCACCTTTCCCGTGAGGTTCACGATGAAGCCGGGCGCCTCGGTCGCGGCGTAGAACTCGCGCACGTTCGGCAGGCCGAAGCGCTCGACGAACTGCGGCCAGACGTCTGGGCGCAGCCCGTTGCCGACGGCGATCCGCAGCGGGCTCGTCTTCTCGAGCGGGTCGGGCGGCGCGGCCACGAGGTAGCGGCAGAGCTCGCCGATGTAGATCATCGCGGTCGCGCCGTAGCGGTGGACGTCGGGCCAGAAGGCGCGCGCCGAGAAGCCGTCGCGGAGCGCCATCGGCGTGCCCGTGACGAGGCAGGCCCCGCCGCCGAGCATCAGCGCGCTCGCGTGATAGAGGGGCAGCACGCTGTAGAGCAGGTCGCCTCCGCCGAAGCCGAAGACGACGTGGCCGAAGCCCGCGCCCGCGAGGAGCGCTCGGCCGTGCGAGATTCGGCAGGGCTTGGGCAGGCCCGTCGTGCCGGAGGTGTAGATGTAGACGAAGTCCGCGTCGTCCCCGACCGGCACAGGCGCGAAGGGCTCCTCGGGCGCCGCCGAGAGCGCCGCGTCCGCGTCGTGCTCGCCGCCGCGGAGATCGCCCGCGCCGCCATAGACGAAGATCGGCGGCAGCTCGTGCCCAGCGTCGCGGAGCGCGCGCAGCGGCGCGAGCTTGGAGCGGTGCGCGACGAGCAGCCGCGAGCCCGCGCTCGTGATGGCGTGGTGGAGCGGGCGCCCCTCGAGGTGCGTGTTGAGCAAGGCGGTGGTGACGCCCGCGCGGCTGCCCCCGAGCACCCACCCGAAGTACTCCGGCGCGTTCGGGCCGAGGAGCGCCACGACCTCTCCGCGGCGCGCGCCCGCCCCGAAGAGCGTCCACGCGACGGCGGAGCAGCGCGCCTCGAGGTCGGCCCAGCTCCAGCGCGTGTCGTCCATTAAGAGCGCGAGGCCTCCCGGGTCGCGCGCGGCGTGGCGGCGCACCGAGGCCTCGAGGGTGTCGCCGAGCCAGGAGCGCACGAGCGCGGGCGCGGCGCCGCCGACCAGCGGGCCGAGCGCGCCCAACTCGGCGAGCCAGGCGGCGCGAAAATCCTCGCGCCAGATGCCGCGCGAGAGGTCGACCGCGGTCAACGTGAGCGCGCGGGCGGCGCGCAGCGGAGCCATGAGATCCATCGGGCGAAGGCTACCTCAGCCCGACCGGCGGCGCGTCAGCGGCCGCAGAAGGGCCGCGTGCCGTCTGCGCAGGTCGGGACGCCCGTCTCGCAGCTCGGCAGACCCGTCTGGCAAAGCACGGTGCCCTGGCCGCCGCCGAGGCAGGCCACGGGGCTCTCGTCCTCGTCGAGGCAGTCGGTGCTCGTGTCGACCTCGCTCGACTCGCCATCCACCGCGACCGTCACGCAGGCCGGCTGGCAGCCGTCGCCGTCGAGGCGAGCGGTCGTGTTGTCGCAAGCGAAGAGGGAGAACGCGAGAAGAAGAAGACCGAGCGAGCCACGCATGAGGCGGCGGTCTAGCAGAATGTCGAAAACGTCAACAGGGGCCCGTGTCACTTTCGGGGGCGGCTGTGCGCATCCTCCCGACGCGCCCCCGCATGCACGGGCGGGCGCCGGTCCTTCCACGGGCGCGCGGCCTCGAGCTGCGCGGCGAGGCGAAAGAGTGTCGCTTCGTCGCCGAAACGCCCGGTGAACATGGTCCCAATCGGCAGACCCGCGGCGTTCCAGAAGAGCGGGACGCTCATCGACGGCTGCCCCGTGAAGTTCGCGACTGGGGTGAAGGGGATGAACGCGAAGACCTCTCGCAGGGTGCGCTCGAGCAGCCCTGGCAGGCGCAGCGGCGCCCGCAGGTTCGCGGCCTTCACCAGGTCCTGAAGCTTGCCTTCGAGGCCCGCCGGGCGGAGCGCGCCGACCTTCAGCGGAGGCTGCCCGAGGGTTGGCGTGAGGATGACGTCGTAGCTCCCGAGCCGGTGCACGAGGCGGCGGCTCTCGGTCTGTAGGTCGCGCTGCGCGACGATGACGTCCTCGCCCGTGAAGAGCCGCCCCATCTGCGCGCCGAGCCACGTGGTGGTCTCGAAGTCCTTCGGGCGCGCCTTCTTCTTCAGCGCGCGCTCGCCCTCGACGATCTCGGCCGCCGTGTTCGCGGCGATCACGGTGAAGTAGGCCTTCGTGAGGTGCTCGGGGTCCGCGGCGGGGCGCACCTCTTCGACGTGGTGCCCGAGCTCGGAGAGGAGCTTCGCGGCGTCCTCGACCGCCGCGACGCAGTCGGCGTGCACCGAGCCGAGCATCGAGGGCTCCCAGTGGAAGCCGATCCGCAGACGCCCGGCGTCGCGGCCCACTTCGTCGAGGAACGGGCGCGCCACCGCGGGCGCGTGGTAGGGCGCGTAGGCCTCGGCGCCGAGGGTCGCGTCGAGGGCCGCCGCGCTGTCGCGCACGCTCCGGCTCAGGACGTGCTCGATCGCGTAGCCGCTCCAGCCTTCGCTCGAGCTCGGCCCGGTCGGCGTGCGCCCCCGCGTCGGCTTGAGCCCAAAGAGGCCGCAGCAGGACGCGGGGATTCGGATCGAGCCGCCCCCGTCGCCGCCATGCGCCATCGGCACGATCCCCGCGGCCACGGCGGAGCCGCTGCCGCCGCTCGAGCCTCCCGGCGTGTGCTCGGGGTTCCATGGGTTGCGCGCCGGGCCGTGCAGCTCGGGCTCGGTGACGGGCATGAGCCCCAGCTCGGGCGTCGCCGTCTTCGCGACGGCGACGAGGCCGGCGTCGACGTAGCGGCGGTAGAGCTCGGAGTCGCGCTCGGCGGGCGGCCCGTCGAAGAAGCGCGAACCGCTGCGCGTCGGCTGCCCCTTCACCGTCTGCAGGAGGTCCTTCAGCAAGAAGGGCACGCCACCGAAGGGGCCGCGCGGCTCGCGCTCGCACGCCTGGCGGGCGTGGTCGTCCATGCGGTGGACGATGCAGCCGAGCTGCGGCGCGACGCGCTCGATGCGGGCGATGCACTCCTCGACGAGCTCGCGGGGGCGGACGTCACCGCGGGCCACGAGCTCCGCGAGGCCGAGCGCGTCGTACTGGTCGTAGGCGTCGAACATGGCGCGCGATGCTACACCAAGCGGCGACGCCGTCCTTCAGATCCGCGCGCAGGCCGCCCAGCCGAGCAGGTTGATGCCGATCAGCCCGAGGCCGATCAAGCCCCCGACGATCCCAGACACGATGAGCCCCACCTGCACACCTTGCGTGACGCCATCGGACGGCGTGCCCGTCACGCCGAGGCGGAGCGCGTGGAACGCCGCGAGCATCGAGACGACGCCGAGGATGAAGGGCACGACCAGGTTCACGTAAGGCACGCAGACGGTGACCAGCCCGAGGACGGCGACGAGCGGCGGGACCGCGATCGCCTGCGTCACGCTCCGGCTGTGCACCTCGCGCAGCTCGACCGCGGCCTCGCACGACGCGCAGATGAGGCCGTTGCCCCCGTGGACCATCGTCCGAGCCGGGACCACGCGCCCGCACTGGGCGCACGCCTGCGTCTCGACCTCTCCCATGGCGTCAGCATACGCCATCTCGGAGCGGATCTCCCCCAGCGGCCCGTTCGCTTCGAGTCCGTCGACGAACCGAGCCTCCGCGGTCTCTCGGAGCGCCTCCCATCCGCCCCCGACGAACCGCGCCTTCGCCTCTAAGCGCGTCCCATCCGCCCTGCCACCTCCTACTTCCGCCCCACCGCGACGACTCCGCCGAACACTCATCGAGGCGAGGTGTCCGCGCGCTCGCGCAGCCACCGCCCGAGGTGCGTCTCGAGCTGGCGGTGGTGCGAGAGCAAGAGCCAATGGCCAGCGTCCGGCAGCTCGACGTACTGCGCGCGCGCGCCGAGCGCCTGCGCGTAGCGGCGCGCGGGCGCCGGCGGCGTCATCCGATCGCGCGCGCCTTGCAGGACCAACGTCGGCACGCGACGCGGACGCGGGACGTCGGCGGCGCCGCTGATGAGCACCACCCCCGCGAGCTCGAGCCCCTCACCGCCGCGGACCCGCGACGTGACGCTCGGGGGACCGAGGCGTGGCGCGAGCCGTGCGAGCCCGATGGCCCCCGCGCTGAGCCCGACGAGCACGACGCGGCGGTACCCGCGCGCGCGCAGATCGCGGAGCGTCCCCTCGAGGATCGCGCGCCCGTTCGGTCGATCCCAGCGGCCGCTGAGATCCGTCGAAGGGCAGAGCGTGGCGAGGCCCGCCGCTCGCGCGACGTGGGCCACCTGCCAACACTCGAGGGTCACGTTGCCCATCGATCCGTGCAGGAAGACGACGACGAGGTCCTCGCTCGCCGCCGCCGGCCGCAGCTCGAGGGTGACGTAGTCCTCTGGCGTCTGACCGAGGACGAGCGTCGAGAGCACCGGCGACGGCACCCAGCCCTGGTCCGCGCGCATGCGCGCGTACCCTCCGCGGAGCGCCTCGAGGAGCCCGGGCTCGTCGACCACGCCCGCCCAGAGCAAGAGCCGCGAGGCGCCGAGCGCGACGTCCCGCTCGGGGAGGACGCGATCGAGGAGCCTGCCCGAGGTCGCGCGCAGCTCGCGCCCCTCGCCCGCGAAGGTGAGCCGCGCGACGACGAGCGTCACCATCACGACCAGCGCCCCGCGCGTCACCCCGCGCTGACGCGCGACGAAGCCGCACGCGGCGACGACGAGCGCGACGGCGAAGAGCCCCCCCTCCAGGCTCGGCGGTCCGAGGAGCGCGAGGCCCGCGAGCAGCAGGAGCGGCGAGACGAGCGCCGCCCGCGCCACCGTCGCCCATCGAGAACGCTTCACCGTCTCCGCCACGCGCCTACAACGCCGAAGCATCCCCGGAGCCTTCCCGCTCGTATTACCCTCGCGCGCGATGAGCGCGCCCGAGCCCCCGCCGAGCACCCGCGAGGTGCGAGAGAACCACCGCTTCGACGAGGCCGCGTTGGCCGCCTGGTGGCAGCGCACGATCGGCCCCGCCGCGTCGCTCGCGGTGCGACAGTTCAAGGGCGGCCAGTCCAACCCGACCTTCTGGGTGAGCGACGGCGAGCGGGCCTACGTCCTGCGCAAGAAGCCGCCGGGCAAGCTCCTCGCGAAGGCCCACCAGGTCGAGCGCGAGCACCAAGTGATGAAGGCGCTGGCGAGCACCGACGTGCCCGTGCCCGAGGTCGTCGCGCTCTGCGAGGACGAGGCGGTGATCGGCACACCCTTCTTCGTGATGGCGCACCTCGAGGGCCGCATCTTCTGGAACGTGCAGCTCCCCGACGTCGAGCCCCCGCGCGAGCGGGCGGCGATCTACGAAGAGCTCGCGCGCGTGCTCGCCGCGATCCACGCCGTCGACGTCGACGCGGTCGGGCTCGGCGACTTCGGCCCGCGCGGCGGCTACGTGAAGCGCCAAGTGGACCGCTGGAGCCGGCAATACGTCGCGGCGCGCACGGGCGAGGTCGCGCCGATGGAGCGCCTCTTGGCGTGGTTGCCCGAGCACGTCCCGGCCGACGACGCGACGACCCTGACGCATGGCGACTACCGCCTCGACAACCTCATCTTCCACCCCACCGAGCCCCGCTGCCTCGGCGTGCTCGATTGGGAGCTCTCGACCCTCGGACACCCGCTCGCGGACCTCGCCTACACCTGCATGCTCTACGAGGTCGCGCTGCCGAACGTCGGTGGGCTCCTCGGCGTCGACTTCGAGGCGACCGGCATCCCGACCGAGGAGGCCTTCGTCGCGCGTTACCTCGCGCTCGGTGGTCGCCCCTTCGAGCGCGCCGACTGGGCCTATATGAAAGCCTTCGGGCTCTTCCGGCTGGCCTCGATCGCGCAGGGCGTCTACGCGCGCAGCCTGCAGGGCAACGCGTCGAACGCGAACGCGGGCATGTTCGGCGCCGCGGTGGGCCACCTGGCGGGCATCGCGTGCCGCCTCGTCGATTGTTGAGCCCTCTCGTCGGCTGCCGAGCGCGCTGCCGCCGAGCGCGACCCGACGCCCGACGCAAGGGCGACGTGAGGGTCACCCAGCAGGTGCGTTCCGCGGAGATGGCGGTGTCCTGCAGGCGGCCGTGTGACACGTTCGTGTCTTCGCGTCGTCCGTGTCGTGGCTCGAACGTCCGTGGTCGAAGTTCCCGCACGAGCTCGTGTAGCCTCTGCATCATGCCGCCGATCCAGGTCGTCATCTTCGGAGCGAGCGGAGACCTCACCGCGCGCAAGCTGATCCCGGCGCTCGCGAGCCTCGTCCACAAGGGGCAGCCGGCGGAGGGGTTGCGGGTGATCGGCGTGTCGCGCCGCGAGAAGAGCGACGAGGCGTGGCGGCAGGAGCTGCGCGAGGCGATCCCGCCTGAGCTGAAGGACGCCTTCGAGGCGCTCGCGCCGCACCTCGGCTACGAGGCGGCGGACGTCGAACGCGAGGGCGATCTCGCACGCCTGAAGGCTCGGCTCGACACGCTGCCCGGAGGCGACGCGACGGGACGTCTCTTCTACCTCTCGCTCAAGCCCGAGCTCTTCGCGGTCTCCGTCGCGCGTCTGTGCACCGCGAGCCTCTTGCCGCGGCAACGCGAGGACGAGGCGACCGCGTGGCGCCGCGTGGTGGTGGAGAAGCCCTTCGGCCACGACCTCGCGAGCGCCCAGAAGCTCAACGCGGAGCTGCACGCGCACCTGCGCGAGTTCCAGATCTTTCGCATCGACCACTACCTCGGGAAGGAGACCGTGCAGAACCTGCTCGGCTTCCGTTTCCACAACGCGATCTTCGAGCCGGTGTGGAACCGCCAGCACGTCGAGCTGGTACAGATTACGGTCGCGGAAGAGCTTGGCATGGAGGGCGGCCGGGGCGGCTACTACGACGCCACCGGCGCGCTCCGCGACATGGTGCAGAACCACATGCTCCAGGTGCTCGCGCTCGTCGCGATGGAGCCGCCCTCGTCACTCGACGCCGAAGCGGTGCGCGCGCAGAAGGTCGCGTTGTTGCGCAGCCTGCGGGTGCCGACGCGGCGCGAGGTCGCGGAGACGAGCGTGCGCGCGCGCTACGCGGCGGGCGAGCTTCGAGGTGAACGCGTGCGCGGGTACCTCGACGAAGAGGGCGTGCCGCGCGACTCGGACACGGAGGCGTTCGTCGCGATCCGCGCGGAGATCGACTCGTGGCGCTGGGCGGGCGTCCCGATCCTGCTGCGGCACGGCAAGCGCCTGAAGAAGCGCTTCACGGCGGTGCAGGTCCAGTTCCGCACGCCTCCGCTGCAACTCTTCAACCGCCCCGACGGTATGGACGACGACGAGTACCGACGCGCGCTGCGCGAAGGGTTGCTGTGTCAGCGGCGACCCAACGTGCTCACGTTGAGCCTCCAGCCGCGTGAGGCGATCACGCTCTCGTTCGGGGTGAAACGCCCCGGCAGCGCGATGAACATGACGCCGGCCGCGCTGCGCTTCGACTACCGCGACACCTTCGGAGAGACGACCGCGCCGGCCTACGAGCGCCTGCTCCTCGACGCCCTCCGCGGCGATGCGACGCTCTTCATCCGAAGCGACGAGATCGAGGCGAGCTGGCGCTTCGCGGACGCTTACACCAGCGCGTGGCGGAGCGGTGAGGTGCCGATGCGCGAGTACCCCGCGGGGTCCTGGGGCCCGATGGAGAGCGACTCGCTCTTCTCCGGCTGCGAAGGCCGTTGGTCGGAGGGCGTGTGATGCCGAACGCGTGGCTCGCGGGTCGAACGTTCGAGACCACGGAGCGCGCGTGAGCGCACCGACGATCGTGGTCTCCGACGACCCCGTTCGCGAGGCCGTGGTGCGTCTGCGGGCGGCGCTCGTGACGCATGGTTCGCGCTTCGCGATCTCGGGCGGGAGCGCGCTGCGGGTGCTCGCGGCCCTCCTCGAGCCCCCTTCGACGGAAGGCGCCGTCGCGTTCGCTCCGCCCGACCTCGTCCTCACGTGGGTCGATGAGCGCGTAGTGCCGCGTGCGTCGCTCGAGTCGAACGCGGGAGAGGCCGAGCGGCTCGTCGCGCTGCCGCGGCATTTGCCATTGCTGAACGACGACGAACTCGATGCTCCGAGCCGCGCGATCGCCCGCGTGGAGCGCGCGATCGACGATGAGCTCCATGGCGCGCTCGACGTGACGCTGCTCGGGCTCGGCGAGGATGGGCACGTCGCGTCCTTGTTCCCTCGAGCTCCGGACGGAGACGCTGCGTCGGAGCACCCGTGGGACTCTCCGAGCGCACGCGTGATCCGGGTCGAGCGCTCGCCGAAGCCACCTCCACGTCGGCTCACCCTCACGCGTTCGTTCCTCGCGACCGCCAAGACCCATGTCGTGTTCGCGGTCGGCGCGGGCAAGCGCGACGCGATCGCGCGCCTGCGCGCCGGGGATCCAGCGCTGCCTGCGACGGGACTCGAGGGCGTCGTCGTGATCACCGACGCCGCCGGAGCAACCGAGTGAGTGGGACGCGCCGACGAGCACGTGCCTGTGCGAGCGGCCGTGACGAGCGGAGCAAACACACGAGACGTGATGAGCGACGAGAGCTCACGCGATGGTAGCGAGCGACGCGAAAGACGAGAGTTCGAGGAGAACGACGATGCAGGCGGGACGAAACGACGTCGGGGTGATCGGGCTCGGGGTGATGGGCGCGAGCCTCGCGCGCAACTTCGCGAGCCGCGGGTTCTCGGTGGCGGGCTTCGACCGCCGTGTCGACGAAGCCCGGGAGCTCGCCGCGCGTCATCCGGAGGCGAAGCTCGCGATCGCCGACGATCTGCCGAGCTTCGTGGCTAGCCTCGAGCGACCGCGACGCATCGTGCTCCTGGTCGTTGCGGGGCAGGCAGTGGACGACGTGCTCGACGCGCTCGATCCGCTCCTCGAAGAGGACGACATCGTCGTGGACGGTGGCAACAGTCTCTTCCTCGACACCGATCGGCGCGCGACACGCGCGGAGCAACGTCCGTGGCGCTTCGTCGGCATGGGCGTCTCGGGCGGCGAAGAGGGGGCGCTCCTCGGGCCGTCGATGATGCCGGGCGGCGACCTCGAAGCATGGGAGCGGCTCGCTCCCGTGCTCAGGAAGATCGCCGCAATCGGCTCCGGCGGCCCCTGCGTCACGCACTGCGGCGCGGGCAGCGCGGGCCACTTCGTCAAGATGGTGCACAACGGCATCGAGTACGGCGACATGCAGCTCATCGCCGAGAGCGCGATCCTGTTGCGCGACGGGCTCGGGCTCTCGCCGGACGCGGTCGCGGACGTATTCTCCACCTGGAACGCGGGTGAGCTGGAGAGCTTCCTCGTCGAGATCACGGCGGACATCTTCCGCGTGAAAGATCCCGAAGCGCCGAGCGCGATCCTACTCGACGCCGTGCTCGATCGTGCGGGTCAGAAGGGTACCGGGCGCTGGACCGTGATCGCTGCCGCCGAGCTCGCGGTGGCGATCCCGACCATCGCGGCCGCGGTCGACGCGCGCATCGTCAGCGGCGACAAGTCGTTACGGGAGCGAATCGCGCCGGCGCTTGGACGAGACGCGATCGCACGCGACGGCGGCGCGCGTGTGGAGGGCGTCAGCGTCGACGACGTCCGCGATGCCCTCTACGCGGCGAAGATCACGAGCTACGCACAGGGCTTCTCGCTCCTCGCGCGCGCGAGCGATCAGAAGGGCTACGGCACGAACCTCGGCGAGGTGGCGCGCATCTGGACTGCCGGCTGCATCATCCGCGCGCGTTTCCTCGACCGCGTCACGGCGGCGTTCGCCCGTGGGGGCCTCGTTTCGCTCATCCTGGCACCCGACTTCGCGGACGAGCTGCGGCGTCGGCTGCCGGCGTGGCGTCGCGTGGTGGCCGCGTGCGCGCGAGCCGGCGTCGCGGCGCCAGGGCTCTGCACGAGCCTTGCGTGGCTCGACGGGATGGCGACCGCCCGTGGCAGCGCTTCCGTGATCCAAGCGCAGCGCGATTACTTCGGCGCGCACGGCTACGAGCGCCTCGACCGCCCAGGTGTCCCTCAACACACGGCGTGGAAGAAGCTCGCGCGGGGATGACCTCCGCGCCGCCGAGCCTCGCTGCCTCACGGGCGTTGGTACACGAGAGGCGCGGGTGCTAGTCCCGCATCGTGTTCATCACGTCTCCGCTTCGCCCTTCCCTCTGGACCTCGCTCCTCGTCTGCCTCGCCTGTGGTGGCACGACGCCCTCCCCCGCCGAAGACACCGCACCGTCCATCGCGCAGCCTGCCGGCGTGGGGGGCGAGAGCACGGTCATCGAGGTCCGCGTCCTCACCATCGCGTGGGCCGGCGCCGAGGGCGCGAGCGAGGCGATGACGCGGACCGAGGAGGACGCGCGCACGCGCGCCGAGAACGTCGCCGGCCTGCTCCGCACGCCAGGCATCAACGTGGCCGAGACGGCGCGGAGCTACGGAGACCGGCCGCCCTCGCAGATGCGCATCTCGCGCGAGGACAGCGTCCTGCCGCCCGAGGTCGTCCGGGAGGCCTTCCGGACGCCCGTCGGCCAGACCTCCCGCGCCGTCCGCACCGACCGTGGGTTCATGATCGTCGAGCGCCTGCCCGACCCGGAGCGCGGGCCGAGCGAGATCCGAGCGCGACACATCCTCGTCTCGCACGCCGAGGCGCGCATGGCGCCTGAGAACGTCACGCGCAGCCGCGACGAGGCGCGCGCGCTCGCCGAGGGCATCGCGCGCCGAGCGCGGGCGGGCGAGGATTGGGACGAGATGCACGGCCGACACAGCGACGAGACGAACGGGCCGCCCGGCGGGGACCTCGGGCGCTTCGGGCGCGGGCAGATGGTGCCCTCGTTCGAGCGCGCGGCCTTCCGCCTCGAGGTCCGAGAGATCAGCGACGCGGTCGAGTCTCCCTTCGGCTTCCATGTGATCCAGCGGCTCGAATGACCGACGAGGACGAGCTCCGACAGGCGCGGCTGCGCCGCATCGACGACGCCTTCTGCCGCGCGATCCCTTACAACGCGTGGCTGGGGCTGCGCGCCGAGGACGTCGGACCGCCCGGCGAAGGTCGCATCGTCCTGCGCCTCCCCTTCCGCGCCGAGCTCGTCGGCAACCCCGTCACCGGCGTGCTCCACGGCGGCCCGATCTCGGCCGCGATGGACGCCGCGTGCGGCGCCGCGGTCTTCCTCTCGCTCCACGCGCCGCGGCGCATCGCGACGCTCGACCTGCGCCTCGACTACCTGCGCGGCGCGCCGCCGGGCGCCGACATCTTCTTCCGCGCCGAGTGCTACCGCCTCACCCACCAGATCGCGTTCACGCGCGGCGTCGCCGACCTCGGTGACGAGACGACGCCCCTCGCGACCTCGGCTGGGACCTTCATGATCTTCTCGGAGGGCTCGGCGCTCGCGGATGGCCTCGCGAAGACCGAGCCGGAGGCGGGAGGATGACCGACTTCTTCTCCCTGCTCGCGGAAGCGCGCGAGCGCCGCGATCTCTCCGCCGTGGTCGCCGCCGTGCCCTACATGGCGGCGATGGGCATGGAGTGCCACGTCGACGACGAGGGCGTGCTCGGCGTGATGCGCTTCTCGGAGCCGCTCGTTGGCAACTTCTCGATCCGCGCGCTCCACGGCGGCACGCTCGGCGCGTTGCTCGAGAGCACGGCGGCGCTGGCGCTGCTCTGGCGGGAGGACGTGAGCGTCGTACCTCGCATCGTGAACCTGACGATCGAGTACCTGCGCAACACGGGCCCCGTCGACACCTTCGCCCGCGCGGAGATCACGACCGCGGGACGCCGCGTCGCCCGCGTCCGTGCGGTCGCGTGGCAGGACGACCCGAGCCGCCCGGTCGCCGCCGCGCAGACGTGCTTTTTGCTCGGGTGACCGAGACAGGCCGCATCGCAGTCGCGAACACGGACATGGTCTCGGACATGGTCTCGGACATGGTCTCAAGAGCGGACTCGGAGGCGGACTCGGACGCGGACTCGGAGGCGGACTCGGACGCGAACTCGGACACGGACTCGGACACGGACTCGGACACGGACTTGGACGCGGACTTGGACGCGGACTTGGACGCGGACTTGGACGCGGACTTGGACGCGGACTTGGACGCGGACTTGGACGCGGACTTGGACGCGGACTTGGACGCGGACTTGGACGCGGACGCGGACTTGGACGCGGACTCGGACGCGGACTCGGATGCGGTCTCCGGACGCAGTCTCGATCTGGGCTCGAGCTCAGCCGCGCCCAGCCCACCTCGGTCCCAGCGCAGACGAAGCCGGCTCGAGGCCCTGTCGTCAGAGGGCCGAAGGTGCTTCCATCCCGATCGAGCGCACCGCGATGACCCGAACCCACGACCTCGGGCCACCCCCACTTCGCGGTCTCGCCACCCTCGCGCCCCAAGGAGCTCTCCCATGCGACTCATCCTCGGTCTCGGTCTCCTCACGAGCCTCGCCCTCGGCTGCAACGACGACTACGCCGACCCAACGGACGCCGACGGCGGAGGCGCCGATGCAGGCGGGCGGGATTCAGGCGGCATCGACGCCGGCGGCATCGACGCTGGTGCCGACGACGCGGCTTCGTCCGACGACGGCGGGACGACGGACGCGGGCGGCGACGACTGCCCTGACCTCGCCCCGACCGAGCCCGCCGCTGTCGTGATCTCCCAGATCGATCTCGCCACGCGCCGCGTCGAGCTCTTCAATCCGCGCAGCGAGGCCGTGACCTTCACGACGCACCAGTGGTGCCAGCGCCCCGCGTATGCTCGTATCGCCACCACCGGACCGGAGACGATCGGGCCGGGGAGCTACGCCGTCTACACGCTACCTGAAGCATTCCCTATCGCCGCCAGCGCGGCCTCCGGCGAGCTCGCCGTCTACGCAGACGCCTCGTACTCTTCGACCGGCTCGATTATTGACTTCGTCTGCTGGGGAGCCCCTCCCGCGTTGTCTCGGGTTGAGACGGCAGAGTTGGCAGGCATTTGGAGTCCTGATGGCTGCACACCAGCACCCTCGTTCGGCGCGGTCGTTCGCCGCCCCAGGACTGCTGGGGACGACGCATCGAGCTACGACACAACGGCCGCGTTCGCCGCGACGATCTGCAATTGAGTTGACGGCCGCAAGGCCATCACCCGTGCGCGTTTACCCAGTCGCGAGGGATGACACGCAGCCAAGATGTGGCGCTGGCCGGGGGGCCCCCCACGCCATGAAGCGGCAACGCGAAGCGGTCACCTCCGACCGCGCGAAGCGCGCTGCCGACCTGGTGAGAGGGTCTTGTGCTGTCTCCCGCTTTGCGGCGCACCCCACCCACGCCTTCAGGTGCTGAGATCGAAAGTGCCGCACGGCGCGCAAGCAGCGAGGGCGGCTTGGGGCACCGCGTAGGGGCGCCGCCGAGAGTGTCTCCACACCGCCCTCTGGATCGCGCGCTACGCGGCCTAAAAGGTCGCTGCCCGCCCACGCACCGCAACGCCAACCCTTGCCGTCAGGACCGGCTACCTCTCCTGACTCGTGCGGGTGACGCTATGAACTCGTACCGTGACGCGGCAACCATGATCGACCGCCGCTGCCACTTGGCGGCCCGTCAATACCCTGAACCAGTCCCAACGTGACCGAACTGGTCACCCTCGGTCTGGCCCTCGAGGACCCTCGCAGGGGCGACGGAGAGCCCTGCCGGTGCGCCAAGAAAGATGCTCGCGGTTCCTGCATTCGTACGCCCGCGCGGGCTTGCGTTTGGCGCGCCAACGACGAGATCCGCGACCCCATCGCCGTTGACGTCGCCCACATCCACAAGTGACATACCGAAGTGATCCGATACTGCACGGCCCCCGAGCACCATGGCTGGTGTCGCTGAGGGACCGACTGCCGATCCAAGGAAGATGCTAGTCGTGCCTACGAAGGTGCGCTCACCGCCGCCAGGATCGGCGTACGGGGACCCCACAATGACATCGCCGAAGCCATCTCCGTTGACATCTACGCTGGCGAGCGAGAGCCCGAAAAAGTCGTGCGGTACAACCCCGGCGAGTACGCGAACCGGCGCAGAGTGGGTGCCTGCGGCCGATCCGAGAAAGATGCTGGCCGTTCCGCCATCCGGGGCACCCACCACGACATCGGCAAAGCCATCTCCGTTGACGTCGCCTGCACTCGAGACCGAGCCGCCAAATCCTCCAACAGAGTTACCCGCGAGCACTTGGCTCGGGATGGCGGATGGTCCTGTAGCCGAACCGAGGAAGACACTGGCCGTCCCAAACGAACCGGTTGCCCCGACGACGAGATCGGAGAAGCCATCGCCGTTGACGTCGCCCGCGCTCGCGACCGAAACGCCGAAGCGGTCGAACTCAAGAGTCCCCGTTAGGACCCGAACGGGCGTGCTGGAGAGGCCGAGAGCCGAGCCAAGAAAGATGCTCGCCGTACCTGTGCGGCGACGCCCGCTGCGGTGGGAGTTCGGGGCCCCTACTGCGACGTCGGCAAAACCATCCCCGTTCACATCGCCCACGCCAGCTACGCTCCTCCCAAAACTGTCGCCCGCGTCACCCTCGCCGCTGCCCGTGAGCACGAGCACAGGAGTCGACGAGAGTCCCGACGACGAACCGAGGAAGATGCTCGCAGTACCCGCACCGCCGTTGGCCCGCGAGGCACCAACAACGAGGTCGGCGAAGCCGTCACCGTTGACATCTCCCGCGCTTGCCACTGCCTCGCCAAAACGGTCGCCTTCGGTGACCCCCTCGAGGACCAAGGTCGGGGTCCCCGCAAGGCCATCTGCCGAACCGAGGAAGACACTCACCGCGCCGGCACGTCGGGCGCTTGGAGCGCCAACCACGAGGTCGGCAAAGCCATCACCGTTCACGTCGAGCGTGGTGCCCCATCTAGTGTCGACGTCGCCGTCGGCACTCCGGTGACCAACCCAGAACGCCCACGTCGGGCTAGCGTCGGGCCCGACCCGGTCTGCGTTTCGGGCACGCACCCTCCAAAACCAGACGCCAGGCATCAAGGGGACTTCAGGGCGGAGGCGGTCGGTGGTCGCGATCAGGGTTGGGATGCAGCCGGTCACCATCGCGCGGTCCCGACACAACTCGACCTCGCCACCAGTGGCTCCAGCGGCAAGTGACCAAAGCAACGTGGGCCGCTGGCTGGTGACCGTGCTCGTACTCAAGGGGGCGATCGGCCGAGGTGCTCGGAGGGAAGAGTCGACGACCGGGCCAGCATCGACGGAGGTACCGCCATCGTCGCCAGCAGCGCGGGCATCGACATCGGAAGCATCGGAAAGGGACGAGTCCGGGCGTCCAGGAGCGAAGATCCGAGAGCCATCTTCTCGTTCGCAAGTCCAATCGTCGATGAGCACGGTGTCGGGAGGACAAACGCAGCTGCCCCCTCTGCGGATCAACTCTCCGCATGGGTTGTCAGGGAGCCCGCCGCAAGCCGCGAGATTGAACGACAGGAGACCGATGTACATTAGCCGCGCTCGCATTGGGAGCCTCGTTCTAGGTTGAGGAGAGGAGATGACTTGTACTCGACCGCCTGGCTGCGCAGTTGCGCCCAGTTGAAGGACATCACCGAATCCGGGACAGCCACACGGTGCCACCTGTAAGGGGATGAGCCGATCGCCGGAGTAGAGTGGTCTTCGCGACCAGCTTCGTCGAGTACTCGTTCTGCTGGACTCTGCATCGCAACTAGGAAACGAGGAGGTGCGGGTCGCGGAGCTGGGTTCATCGGAACTCTGGCAAACGCGCGGATGCAGCTCGCTTCTGGAAAAGCTTCACTCCGCGAGCGACAGCCGCGCCCGCAACCCGAGCTCCGTGGTGTAGCCCACCTCGACGCTCCGGATCGTGCCGCGAGCGTCGACGATGAAGCTCGTGGGGAAAGCGCCCACGCCCCAGGTCGCGGCGAGCCGGCCGTCGGGGTCGGCGATCACGGCGAACGCGAGGCGCTCCCCCTCGACGAGACCCTGCTCTGCCATTGCCGCGCGGATCTGCTCTGCGGCGCCAGAGCTCGCGGCGACGGTGATGACGCGCGCGTCCTTCGAGACCGCCGCGACGTTGCCATCCATCGCCTTGCAGACGCCGCACCACGTCGCCCAGAAGTGCACCAGGGTCGGTCCTTCGGCCCCGGCGAGCTCGAAGCGCTGGCCCTCGATCGTGACGCCGTCGAGCGGAGGCGCGTCGCCCGCCGCGACGTCGCGGCGCTGCCACGCGCGGATGGCGAAGAAGGCCGCCAAGAAGACCGTCAGCTCGATCGCGCGGCGGCGCCACTTGGACTTGGAGGACGGGGCTTCATCGGGCACGAGGTCTTCGACGCGCGGTCGTGGGGAGCGTTTCGTGCAGCGCCGTTCCGTCGATCAGGAAGGAATGTGGGCCCGGGGCTACGGGTGCCGTGGGCCTCAGGGGCAGGGGCAGGGGCAGGGGACTCTTGCCCTGCTTTCACGGCGGGATCTCGCGGAGCGAGATCCGGACGTGGGTCTCGCCCGAGGGCAGGTCGAGATCGAGGTCGTGCGGGAAGTAGCCGGGAGCCTCGACCGTCAGGCGGTAGCGCCCCGGCGCGAGCTCCTTGGGGCGCACCGAGAGGCGCCGCGCGGGGCCGATGAAGGTCTCGTCGAGGAGCACGCGGGCGGTCGGCGGGTCGACGGTGACGCGGAGCTCGGCGGGCGTCGGGCGCACGCCGCCGTAACAGGCGGACGCGCAGAGCGCGAGCGTGAGCGCGACGAAGGGTCGAAGCGTCACCACGGCGCGCCCTCCCCCCACGCGGCGCGGAGCCGCGCGAGCTCGACCCGCGCCACGACGACGGCGGCGCCGTCGGCGAGCGCTCGGACGGCGTGCGCCTGCACCGCATCTCGCAGCGCGGCGTGGACGTCGGCCGCGACGCGCGGGCTCGCAGGGGCGAGCTGCTCATCGAGCCACGCCACGAGGTGCGCGCGGGCGCGCTCGAGCCCGCGTCGACGGGCGCTCTGCCGGCGGGCCGGCCAGCTCCCGATGCGCTCGTCCGGCATGCCGAGGGCGGCCACTTCGATCGCGTCGCCGACGACGCGCGGGGCGACGTCGCCCCAAGGGAGCGCCGCGAGCGCCTCCCCCTGAGCGGCCTGAGCGGCCTGCGCGGCCTGCGCTTCGCCCGCGGGCGTTGGCGCTTCGCCACGCGCCGCAGGTGCCTGTGCTTCGCCAGGCCCCGCGAAGAGCGCGAGCGCCACCGACACGGACGAGCTCAGCGCTCGCGAGCGCACCGGCACCCTCACTCCCACTCGATCGTGGCCGGAGGCTTGGACGAGATGTCGTACACGACGCGATTGCAGCCACGGACCTCGTTGATGATCCGCGAGCTCACCTTCGCCAGCAGCTCGTGCGGCAGGCGCGCCCAATCGGCGGTCATCCCGTCGCGCGACTCGACCGCGCGGACGGCGATGACCCACTCGTAGGTGCGGCCGTCGCCCATCACGCCGACCGTCTTCACGGGCACGAGCACGCAGAAGCTCTGCCAGAGCTTCTCGTAGTACCCAGCCGCGCGGACCTCCTCGTCGAGGATCGCGTCCGCCTCTCGGAGCACGTCGAGCTTCTCCTCGTCGATGGCGCCCGGGCAGCGCACCGCGAGGCCCGGGCCCGGGAAGGGCTGCCGCCAGAGCACGTCGTGCGGCATGTCCATCGCGGCGCCGACCTCGCGGACCTCGTCCTTGAAGAGGAGGCGCAGCGGCTCGACGAGCTCGAGGTTCATCCGCTCGGGCAGGCCGCCCACGTTGTGGTGGCTCTTGATGACCACGCTCGGCCCCTTGAACGACACGCTCTCGATGACGTCCGGGTAGAGCGTGCCCTGCACGAGGTACTTCACGCCGTCGATGCGCTTGGCCTCGCGGTCGAAGACGTCGATGAAGACCTTGCCGATGATCTTTCGCTTCTGCTCGGGGTCGTCGACGCCCGCGAGCGCGTCGAGGAACTCCTTGCGCGCGTCCACGTGGACGATCTCGAGGTCGAGGCGCCCACGGAACATGTCCATCACGCGCTTCGCCTCGTCCTTGCGGAGCAGCCCGTTGTCGACGAAGACGCACGTCAGCCGCTTGCCGATCGCCTTGGCGACGAGCACCGCCGCGACGCTGGAGTCGACGCCGCCCGAGAGCCCACAGACCGCCTTGCCGTCGCCGACCTGGGCGCGGATCGCCGCGACCGACTGCTCGACGAACGAGCCGGGCGTCCAATCCGCCGCGACGCCCGCCACGTCGAAGAGGAACGCGCGCAGCATCTCGTCGCCGCGCGGCGTGTGCACGACCTCGGGGTGGAACTGCACGCCGAAGATCCGGCGCGAGAGGTCGCCGACCGCCGCGAAGGGGCTGTTCTTGGTGTGCCCGAGCACCTCGAAGCCCTCGGGGAGCCGCTTGACCCGGTCACCGTGGCTCATCCACACGTGCACGGCCTCGCCCGGCTCGAAGCTCCCGAGCAGGCCCTCCGGCCGCCCGACGCTCAGCTCCGCCGGCCCGTACTCGCGCTCGTTCGCGGCCTCGACCTCACCCCCGAGCAGGTGCGAGGTGAGCTGCATCCCGTAGCAGATCCCGAGCACCGGCACGCCGAGCTCGAAGACCCCGCGGTCGACGCTGGGCGCGCCCTCTGCGAAGACGCTCGCGGGGCCACCGCTCAAGATCACCGCGGGCGGCTCCAGCGCGCGGATCTCCTCGATCGGCATCGTGCAGGGGTGGATCTCGCAGTAGACGTGCTGCTCACGGACGCGGCGCGCGATGAGCTGCGTGTACTGGCTTCCGAAGTCGAGGACGAGGACGGGACGCGGCATGCGCGCGCTCTATCACGCGCCGCCGCGTCGGGCGAGAGCGCGCCGCGCCTACTCGCACATCCTCGCGCTCCGGAGATCACCGCACGCTTCGGGAATCGTGGCACACCACGCACCGTTCACGCAGCTCCCCGTGCCTTCGCACCAAGCGCACTCCGCCGCTGTCCGGCGACATTGCGTCGGGCTCGTCGCCGCCTCGCAGTCGATGCACTGCGCCAGGCGTGTCCAGAGCGCAGTCTCGCACTCGGTCGCGACCCCGGCCGTGACCGCGACGCAGCCCGTCCCGGGGCACCAGCCGCACCCTTCGAAGCCGACGCCATTGCACTCGCTGCAGCTGGTCGCACGATCGCAACCAGACGTCTCGCACCCGCGCTCAGGGTCGCCCCCCGCGAGGCAAACGCACTCCAGGGCGTCGTGGTCGAAGATGAGCTCTCCTCGCTTGGCGACGGGCTCACATGGCGGACGCCGCGAGACCTGAGTCATGCAGTGCACCCCGCCGTCGAGGTACCAAGTCATCGTGCCGTTGGTCCACGCGACGCGGCGTCCGACGGCTGCCTCGAAGGCTCGTCGGAAGGGCGCGAACCCCGGATCTGCGGTTACGACGACGTCATCCAGCCAGACGGCATTGATCATCGAAGGCAGCGCCGACCCACGACCGAATTGGAGCTCTGGCGCTGGCTGCGTCCGTACACCAGCGTTCGAGAGCGTCACGAGTCCAGGGAGGATGTGCTCATCGAACACGCGGACGTTTCCTCGCACGATGAAGTCCGCGAAGCGCGTTCGAAACTCGCCCATATCCGCGATCCCACCACGCGAATTTCGCTTCCACCCGACGCGAGGCAGCGTGCCCGGCAAACGGTCCGCACGCGTCAGGTCGAAATCGGCGACTCGATAGGGCGGTCGCTTCGCGGGATCACGAAGGAAATGCGTAATCGAATCGACGATGTCCGACCGTCGGACGTGGAGCAGCGCGTAGTTCGCGAAGTCGCGTTCCACGGCCAAGACATCCGCCTCTTCGGCCATACGGAGGAGGGCTCGCTGCATCTCCTCCCATTCTGCGTCCGAGGCCCGCACGATGACCTCGAGCGCCTGAAGAGGATGGGCATAGACGGCCACACCGTCAGCCCGCACGGAGATCCACTCGTCGACGTGCCCTACGTGGAGGAAGTCGCTCGGGACGATGAGGCCTCCGCGGCTCAACACCCAGGCCTGCAGCGGCCCCGGCGCCGTGTCGCCAACCAAGAAGCGTCCATTCGGAAAGCTCTCGATGTTTCCGCCCGCGCCCCCCTGGTCTCCCTGCGGCCCCTCGGCCGCGCCGAGCAACCCGAGGAACGGATAGCGCTCTTCCATCGCCAACGCATCCACGCTCAGTGTCCTTCGCTGAGGCGTGTCCCACACCGCGGTCGTCCTTGCGCGGGTCCCGTCGTCTCGCTCGAGCTCGACCTCGACGAACTCCATGACGTCCTGCGTCCAGATCTGCTGGCCTCCCTGACGGAGCGTGACCCAGCGCGGTGCACCATCCTCGTCCGTGCCGCATCCTCGTCGCGAGAGCTCCGCCTGGAACCCTCCCGGGAGGCTGGCATCGACGCTGAGGACGAGCCGGATCTCCTCTCCCGACGGGCGGCCACGGTTGAGGCGGCAGATCTCTTGCAACATGGTGAAGATCGGTTCCTGTGCGCCCCAGCTCGCGTGGTCCAGCGTCATGTAGACACGGTCCACCCGACCGTCGTGGCTTGGAAGCCGGACGTCCGCGACCGCCTCGAGATCGGATGGACGCAGCTCCTGGGTGTCCGCGAGCACGATCGGACTCGGTCGGGGCGCCGGCCATGCGGGCGGCTCCTCCCCATCTTCGAGTCCCACCCACACCAGCTCGCCGCCGACGGTCACGAGGGCGTACGGTGTGGGAATGCACCCGTAGGGGGAAGGTTGGCACCGCCCGTCGACCTGACCGTCGACGCCCCCGTCAGGTTCGTCCTCCCCCGTGGGAGGAGCGGAAGAGCATCCGAGCACGAGCCACGCCAGACCCCACCGAAGCGCACGCATGCGGGAAGAGTCTGGTCACTCGAGCGAGCACTCCACGACAATTCGACGAAGTTCTTGATTCTGTGGGAAAAATCGTGTTGGTCACGTCGCCGTGTCCTACGCTCTGTCCAAGGTTCGGTCCCAGATCGGGTACGCGTTCGCTCCATCGTGGGAGTTGAAACGCAGCCGAGATTCGGCGCAGGATGTCCGCGACGCCGCGAGTCGCCGCCGTCGAAGAGCAGCAGATGCCCTCTGCCCTCGACGTGGACCCACACCGCCTGTCAGATCCGGTAGTTCGGCGCCTCTTCGGTGACCACGACGTCGTGGACGTGGCTCTCCCGGAGGCCCTGGCTGCTCATGCGGACGAAGCGCGCGTTCGCCTGGAGATCGCCGATGGTCTTGCAGCCGGTGTAGCCCATGCCCGCGCGGAGGCCGCC
>JAHBWH010000250.1 GCA_019637115.1 Myxococcales bacterium
CGGCGCTCGAACCACCGGCGCTCGAACCACCGGCGCATCTCGGCTCCTCGGCGCCTGCCTCGCGCTCGCCGCGCTCACGTCCGGGGTCGTCGACGCCCAAGACCACGCCCGTCGCCCGGTTCGTTTCCTCTACGTCGACGATCCCGTCGTCACCCAGCCCGTGGTCGTGGCGCCCGCGCCGCGCGTCATCCTGACGCCCGCGCCCGCGCCGTCGCCCGTCGTCGTGGTCACGCACCACACGACCTACGAGCCCGAGCCCATCGCGCCCCCGCCACCAGCGATGCAGCCGAGCTGGTTCTTCGGCGTCGGCGCCGGGGGCCTCGCGCTGCTCGACGGCTCGCGCGGGGCGGTGCCCTCGTACGCGCTGGAGCTCGGCGTCGGTCTCGACGTCGTCGACGTGGTGCTGCGCGCGGACCTCGCGCGCGCCTTCTCCGAGGGCGACTCCCTCTACACGGCGGGCGCGGGCTTTCGCTATCGCTTCGCGACCGGCCGCGTGCAGCCGAGGCTCGGCGCCGGCCTCGAGAGCCTCTTCCGCCACGCGGGGGGACAGCCCGCGGCCCGCGCGTTCGCCGCGACCGCGGAGATCGGCGTGGATCTGCGCGTGCCGACGCACTTCGGCGCGCTGGAGATCGGGCTCGACACTCGACTGCACCGCGGTCTCGCCGGCGACGAGCGCGCGCGCGTCACCGTCCTCGCTTTTGGTCTACGCGCCGCGTTCCGATTCCAGTGACGGTTCGCGGTCAGGGCCGGCGGACGGTGAGCACTGGCGCCTTCGCGTGGCGCATCACGTTCTCGGCGACGCTCCCGAGCAGGAGGTGCGCGAGGCCGCTCCGGCCGCGGGTCCCCATCACGATGTAGCTCGCCTCGGTCTCCTCGGAGATGCGGAGGATCTCGTCGGCGGGCATCCCCAGCACGACGTGGCGCACGAGGTCGAGGTCGGGATAGGCGCGCGCCCAGTCGTCGAGCTTCGCGTCGGCGTCCGAGGCGATGTCCGCTGCGCGCTCGGGGCCGGACATCACGCCTCCGTCGATCGGGAGCGCCGCCATTGGCAGCCCGTAGGCGTGCACGAGGTGCAGCTCCCCGCCGAGCAGGCGGGTCAGCCGCGCCGCTTCGTCGAGGGCGGCGCGCGAGGCGTCCGAGAAGTCGATGCCGCAGACGATTCGCAAGGTCATGGTCGGTCTCCGATAGCAACTCACGAGCCAGGAGCCCGACACGCGCCTCGCTCGCGCGGTCGTTCCCCGTCGACCACGAGCGTTGCGTGCGAGAGGGCCCGAGCGCAAGCCTTGCGTTGGTGCTGCCCCCGCCCGACGTTCGTTTCGGGTATCCGCGGCCAAGCGCGCGGATCTCGCTCGCCGGCCTCCTCGAAGGGCTTCTGCCTGTCCAACGCCTGCGCGGCAGACGACCTCCACGCAGAAATCATCCACGGCGACCTGGAACGAACGTTGGGTCGAGGGCACGCGCGTCGAAAGAGTCGGAGTGTTTTTCGACGGGCTGCCGAGTACAGCTCCCCGGAAGTTCGTGACCAGGTGCGGCAGATCCATCCCGTCCAGCTGCGTTGCTCCTCAGTCACGGGTGAGCAGCCCGCTCCCTCGTCGCGCCTTGCTGGACGGGCGCCTCTTTGCACCTGGTCGCAAACTTCCGGTTCGTTGTACTAAGCTCGCGCCGACCGGGGGAGCTGCCACGACGCCCCCGGCGCGCAGAGTCCGATGACCAAGGCCCCCGCCGCACGACACCGCGCTCGCCCTCGACTCGACGGCGCCGTGCTCCGCCTCGGAGACCGCGAGATCCCGCTCCTCTCGGGCGCGCTCCACTATTGGCGGCTCCCACCCGAGCATTGGCGAGATGCGCTCCGTCAACTGAAGGCGCTCGGGCTCCCGATCGTCGAGACCTACGCGCCCTGGGGCGTGCACGAGGTCCCGCGCACAGGAGGGGAGGGGGTCGACTTCGACTTCGGGGCGAAGGACCCGCGCAAGGATCTCGGCGCCTTCCTCGACCTCGCGGCCGAGGAGGAGCTGCTCGTCTTCCTGCGACCCGGCCCCCACATCAACGCCGAGCTGACGGGGTTCGGCCTGCCGAGCCGCGTACTGGAAGACCCCGAGGTGCAGGCGCGCTCGCCGCGCGGCAACCCCGTCGTCCTCTACTTCCCCCCGCGCATGTTCGCCGTGCCCTCCCACGCGAGCGAGGCCTATCGCGAGCAGGCGGGCGAGTGGTACGAGGCGCTCGCCGCGATCGTCGCGCCACGCCTCTACCCCGAAGGCCCCGTCGTCCTCCTGCAGGTCGACAACGAGCTCGGCTTCTTCTTTCGCAGCGGGCCCTACTGCCAGGACTACCACGACGACGCGGTCGCCCTCTGGCACTCCTTCCTCGATGAGCGCCACGGCGGCCTCGAGGGCGTCGCCGCCGCGCACCGTCGGACCTACGGGTCGTGGGCCGAGGCCTCGCCGCCCTCGTCCTTCGACGCGAGCCTCGAGGGCGACGCCCGCGCGGGTGAGCTCGTGCGGCAGACCGACTGGGCCGCGTTCGCCGAGCACCTCCACAGCGGGTTCCTGCGCCACCTCCGCGCGCGGCTCGGTCGCGCGGGGCTCGGCGGCGTTCCCACGACGCACAACGTCTCGATCGGCGAGGGTGGCGCGCCGATCAGCGTTCCGGGGCTCGCCGCGGAGGTCGACCTCGTCGGCCTCGACTACTACCACGCCGCCCGTGAGCACCGCGCGATCAAGCGCCGCACGCTCTACATGGCCGGGACGGTGAGCGCGCCCTGGGCGCCCGAGCTCGGTGTGGGCGCGCCCGCGTGGTTCACGCCGCTCTCCCATCACGACAGCCTGACGACCGCGATGACGGCCTGCGCCTACGGCCTCCGCGGCTTCAACCTCTACATGGCGGTCGATCGCGATCGCTGGTTCGGTGCGCCCATCGACGCGACCGGGCGGCCGCGCGCCGAGGCGACCGATTGGCGGCGCCTGATCGCGGCGCTCCAAGAGACGGGCTTCCACTCGTTGCAGCGGCGCGTGCGGGTCGCCCTCGAGTGGCCGCGCGAATACCAGCGGCTCACGCGGGCGACGCACCTGCTCGGCGCCGTCAGCCCCGCGATCCTCGAGGCCGCCGGCGGCTCGCCGATCGATCTCTGCCGGGGCGACGCGCTCGGCTTCGAGCAGCCCATCCAGCTCGCGTGGTGGGAAGACCTCGCGCGCGTCGCCGAGGCGCTGACGGCCGCGAACATCCCCTACGTCTACGTCGACTCCGAGGCGCCCGACGCGCGCTTCGAGGGCTACGACGTGATCTTCTCGCCGAGCTACGAGCTCGCGAGCCCGCGCCGCTTCGAGCGGCTCGCCCGCCTCGCGGCCGCGGGCGTCCACGTCGTCTTCGGGCCGCGCCTGCCGCACCTCGACGAGACGCTCCGGCCGCACGCGCACCCCGCGCCCGGCGGCGCCGCGCCCACCACCGTGCGCGACGCGATGGCTCACGCGCTGGTCGCCGACTGGATCGACCGGCGGAGCCTCGCGCGACCCTACGCGACGATGCCGCCCGTCGAGACGTGTGTCCACGCGACGCCCGACGGTGAGGACCGCGTGCTCTTCGTGATGAACCCCGGCGCGGCGCGCGAGGCCGAGATCGCGCTGCCGCGCCCGACCGTCGCGCGCGACGTGATCCGCGGCGAGTCGCTGAGCGGCGAGTCGACGTTGCGCGTGCCGCTCGACGACGGCGCGTGCCGGATGTTCGTCCTCGAGGTCGAGCGTCGGAAGGCGCCCCGGGCGCGGCGGGGGCGATCATGATCTCGGCGAACCTCCGCTTCGAGGGCTTCGACGCGACGAGCTGGACCAACCTCGTCTCGCTCTTCATGCCCGGCCTGCCCGACCGCCTGCGGCGGGCGCCCGACCCCAGCGACGCGCCAGCGGCGGACCTCGGCGGCCGCGCGAGCGGGAGCGTGCTCGTCGTGGTCGACGAGGCGGGCCAGGTGCTCGCTGCCACCCACTCGCAGCGCGGGCGGATCCGCGAGCTCGGCGGGACGACGCTCGAGCTGGGGAGCGACGCGCCGCTCGTCGCGCTGGCCGCGCGCTGTGGCGCGCACCGCGTGCTCGCGCTGCGCGAGGGCGTGATGGAAGAGCTCGCCGAGCGGCTTGCCTTGCGCTTCCGGGCCGACGACACCTACGTCGCGCAGATCCTCGAGACCTTCCGCGCCGCGCGCGAGCTCGAGGCGGCGGGGCAGCTCCGCCTCTGGCCGAACCCCTTGCAGAACGTGCCGCTCCCGAGCGCGCAGACCCTCGGCCGCGCCGTCGACGTGCTCCTCCCCGACGGGCGCGCGGCGGTGATGGCGCTCTGGGACGGCGACCTCTGGACGGCGCTCGTGCTCCGGCGCCGTCACGGAGAGATCGATCTCGTCGCGGGGCCGGAGCTGCTCACGCGGTGGACGGGCCCGCTCGGCGGGGATTGGCGGCGCGACTACCGGGTGATGGTCGACGCCGTCGCGCGCATGGTCGCGCCCGTGCACGTGGGCCTCTTCGCGGAGACCCCGACGGTCCGCGGTCTCCTGCGAGAGGCGGACGCGGGGGCGTGGGCGCGCGAGGTCGCGGTGCGCAACGTGGTCATGACGCCGATGCCGCGCGCCTTCATGGCCGCGCTCGGGGCGGACGCGGTGCGTGGCGTCGGCAAGGCGAGCGCGCGGGCGCTCGGCGGGCTCGACGTGCCGAAGCTCTTTGGGAGTTTCGTGCCGATCGTGCGTGAGGTGCGCGCGCGTGTCTCGCACGCGCGGAGCGTGACCGAGATCCTCGGCTTCGATCCCCTCGCGGTGCTGGGCGCCGCGCTTCGGCGCGACGGTGGCGACGTGGATGACGGGGAAGCGGGCGACACGCCCGAGTTCTGATTGCGGGGCGATCCTGGTTGGTTGGGGGTGGGGTCGTGGTGGGGGCCGTGTTGGGGTCCGTGTTGGGGTCCGTGTTGGGGCCGTGGTGGGGTCCGTGTTGGGGCCGTGGTGGGGCCGTGGTGGGGACTCGGACGGACTCTCTGATGCCGCCTGTCGCGCACGCGCACGCGCACGTGGACGTGGACGCGCACGTGGACGTGGACGTGGACGTGGACGTGGACGTGGACGACGTGGACGTGGACGACGTGGACGTGGACGACTGGACGTGGACGACTTAGCCGAAGAGGCCTGGCCAGTTGGGGAGGGGCGCGTCGGCGGGGGGGCTGAGGCGGATGGCTTGCGGCCACGCGCAGAAGGCGCCCGCGAGGATGCCCGCGGGGCGGTGGTTGCCGCTGTCTTTCACGCCGCCGAAGGGCAGGCGGCCGCTCGCGCCGTTGCTCGACTGGTTCCAGTGGAGCACGCCGACGCGGAGTCGGTCGGCGGCCTCTTCGAAGGCGTCGGTGCTTTGGGTGAAGACGGCGGCGGCGAGGCCGTAGTCCGTCGCGTTCGTGAGGGCGATCGCCTCGTCGAGCCCGTCAACGACGTAGACCGCGACGTCGGGGCCGAAGAGCTCGTCGTGCGTGTAGCCCTCGACGCGGATGTCCGCGTGGGGCGCGAGGTGCACGCTCGGTCGCGCGTACCACCCGCGGCGGCCGTCGACGTCGAGCGGGCCGCCGTCGACGACCGCCTCGAACCCCGCGGCGCGCGCGCGCGCCTGCGCCGCGAAGAGCGCGTCGCGCGCGCCTTCGGTGATGAGCGGGCCCATGAAGACGCCCTCGTCGAGCGGGTAGCCGACGGTCACGGCGCGCGCGGCGTCGGCGAAGCGCTGGGTGAGCTGATCGGCGACGGCGCGGGCCACGAAGACACGCGAGGTCGCGGTGCAGCGCTGCCCCGCGCTCGCGAAGGCCGCGAACGCGATGTGGCGCGCGGCGGCCTCGACGTCGGCGTCCTCGAGGACGATCGAGGCGTTCTTGCCGCCGAGCTCGAGCGCCACGAGCTTGCCCGGCCGGTGCGCGTTCGCCGCGACGATCGAGCGGCCGACGGCGGCCGAACCGGTGAAGAGCACCCCGTCGACGTCGTCGTGGTTCGCGAGGGCCGCGGCGCTCGCGCCTTCGCCCTGCACGACGTTCACGACGCCGGGGGGGAAGCCCGCCTCGTCGAAGCAGCGCGCCATCCAGACGGCCGCCGAGGGGCACTTCTCGCTCGGCTTGAAGACGACGGTGTTGCCGAGCAGCAGCGCCGGCAAGATCTGCCCGTTCGGTAGGTGGGCGGGGAAGTTGAAGGGCCCGAGCACCGCGAGCACGCCGTGCGGCCGGTAGCGGATCTCCCCCGGCAAGTCGGCGAGCACGCGGTCACGGGTCCACTCGGCGCCTTCGCCGAGCACGAGGTCGACCTTGGCGGCCAGCGCGCCGGCCTCGCTCTTCGCGTCCCAGAGCGCCTTGCCGGCCTCGCGCGCGAGCACCTCGACGATCGCGGGTGCGTGATGTCGCACGCGCTCTTGGTACGCCTTCAGCAGCTCGCGCCGCTTCGCCTCGCCGAGCCGGCGCCACGCCGGGAACGCGCGGCGCGCGGCGTCGACCGCCGCGTCGACGTGCGCGCGGGCGACGCCGTGCCGGGCCACCACGTCCGACTGATCGGCGGGGCTCCGGAGCTCGAGCTCGGCGTCGGGGCTCGTGGTGGGGACGAAGCGACCGTCCAGGTAGTCGCCGGGCCGGTCGAAGAGGGGCTCAGTGGGCATGCGCGTGGCTTACTACGGCGCACGAGGGAACCCAAGGAGGGCGCGGGTGGAGGCCGCAGGAGCGCGATTCGCGGCGGCCGGGCGAGTCGCGGCGGCCGCGCCCTCATCCTGATGGCGGCGACGCGCCTCTTCGATGTGCCTCGTCGATGCGCCTCTTCGACGCGCTCCTTCGACGCGACAGGGGTCGCGGGCGCCGTCCCATATGGGGCGCTGTCCCGCCACGGCCCTGGCCGCAACCTCGAAAGCGAGCCGCAACTGTTGTTATGCTCCCCCGCTCATGGCGGCGCCCTCCATCCTCAACACCGTCAAGGACCTCGAGCGACTTCGGCAGATCGTCGCGGTCCTGGCACGGCACGGCTTCGGTGAGGTCTTGCGCCGCTCGGGGCTCGGCATGCTCGTGCCCGGCTCGAGCAAGGACGCACCGAAGCTCCGCGTGGGCGAGCGCATCCGGCTCGTGCTCACCGAGCTCGGACCGAGCTTCGTCAAGCTCGGACAGATCGTCTCGACGCGGCCGGACCTCATCCCCGAGGACATCATCACCGAGCTCAAGAAGCTCCAGGACGAGGTCCCGCCCGAGCCCTACGAGCACGTCAAGCCGCTCATCGAGAGCGAGCTCGGCGCGCCCATCGAGGAGCTCTTCGAGGAGTTCGCGACCGAACCCCTCGCGAGCGCCTCGGTCGGGCAGGTCCACGCCGCGAAGCTCAAGACCGCGGACGGCATCGCCGACGTCGTCGTCAAGGTGCAGCGCCCGAACGTGAAGAAGACCATGGAGGCCGACATCGACCTCCTCTACTGGCTCGCGCACGCGATCGAGCGCGCCGTCCCCGAGGCGAAGCTCTACAACCCCGTGAAGATGGTCGCCGAGTTCGATCGCGCGGTCACGGCCGAGCTCGACTACACGCAAGAAGCCGACAACGCCGAGCGCTTCGCCCGCAACTTCGAGGGCAAGAAGTACGTCCGCTTCCCGAAGGTCTACCGCGAGGCGAGCGCCCGCCGCGTGCTCACGCTCGAGCGCTTCATCGGCCCGAAGATCGACCACGCCCCGAAGGTGGGCTTCAGCGGCGAGAAGATCGCGAAGGCCTCCGTCGACATCATCGTCCAGCAGATCTTCGAGGACGGCTTCTTCCACGCCGACCCGCACCCGGGGAACGTCTTCATCCTCGGCGAGCACGACCGACCCATCGTCGGCATGATCGACCTCGGCCTCGTCGGGCACCTCACGCCGCAGCTGCGTGATCGCACCATCGACCTCATGGTCGCCGCCGTGCGCGAGGACTACCGCGCGATCGCGGACGCGCTCTGGGCCATCGGCAAGCCGACGCGCAAGGTCGACCGGAACGCCTTCGAGGCCGAGGTCGCGATCCTCGCGCAGAAGTACCTCGGCAAGAAGCTCGCCGACATCGAGATGAGCGGGCTCATCCGCGACCTGGTCGACGGGTCGCGGCGCTACGGCATCGAGGTCCCAGGTGGCTTCTTGATGATGGGCAAGGCGCTCATGACGGTGGAGGGGGTCGGCAAGGAGATCTACCCGGAGCTCGACGTCTTCCAGGAGGTCCGCCCCTACTTCTTGCGGCTCATCCAGCAGCGCTACTCACCCGAGCGGATCACGCAGGACGTGCTGCGCGGCGTGATGCGCCTGAGCAACGCGGCGAACGAGGCGCCGCTGCAGCTGCAGGAGATCCTCGAGGACCTGCGCAACGGCGCCTTCCGCGTGCAGGTGCGCGAGCAGGGCCTGCTCTCGGCCGCCGACCGCCTCGGTCGACGCTTCTTCGCTGGGATCGTCGTCGGCAGCACCATCCTCGGCGGCGCGATGTTGCTGAGCTCGGGTCAGCGGTGGCTGGGGGGGACGATCATGGGCCTCGGGCTCGCGTACGGCTTCGTGCACGCGGCGTGGGTCTTCCTGCTGGGGCAGCGCAACCCGCGGGAGTGAGCGGGGCTTCGGCCGCATCGTCAGAGTGCCCGGGCAACCCGCGCGCGTGAGGTCTCACCTCGTTTTCTTCACGGAGCTTCTCCATCGCGTCCGCGCAACCTGCGCGTGAGGTCACCCCGTCGGAGCTGCTGGGGCAGCGAAACCCGCCGGAGTGACTCGTGCCGTCGACCGTCGTCCGTTGACGTCGGCGGCGAGCTGCGGCACGCCCAGCGCATGACGCAGGTGCTGGTGGTCCATGGGGGCGCGGGGAGGGTCGATCCGTCGGTGCGC
Organism: Myxococcales bacterium; assembly: GCA_019637115.1. GTDB lineage: Bacteria > Myxococcota_A > Polyangia > Polyangiales > Houyiibacteriaceae > JACKEH01. The sequence continues at coordinate 8,839 of JAHBWH010000250.1, forward strand.
GCGGCGCACGTCGCGGGGTGCGAGCGGGCCGCTGCGGCCGGCTTCGAGGTCTTGCGCGGCGGCGGGAGCGCGCTCGACGCGGTCCAGCGCGCCGTGCAGGTGCTCGAGGACGACCCGCTCTACAACGCGGGCACGGGCGGCTCGCTCACGCGCGCGGGCACGCTCGAGCTCGACGCGGCGCTGATGGATGGCGCGTCGCTGCGCGCGGGCGCGGTGTGCGCGCTGCCGCCGTTTCCGAGTCCGATCGCCATCGCGCGTCGGGTCCTGGAGGACGGGCAGCACGTCCTGCTCGCGGCGGAGGGGGCGGCGGCGTTCGCGCGCGAGCAGGGCTTCGCAACGTCGGACGCGATGATCACGGACAAGGCGCGGGAGCGCCTCGAGCGCTGGCGCGCGGGGCAGGTGGGCGAGGGCTGGGCGGGTGGCACGGTCGGCGCGGTCGCGTGCGACGGGCGCGGTCACGTCGCGGCCGCCACGAGCACGGGGGGCACGGTCGGGAAGCGGCCCGGGCGGGTCGGCGACTCGCCGATCCTGGGGGCGGGCACGTGGGCGGACGACGAGACGGGCGCGTGCTCGGCGACGGGCGTCGGGGAGGCGATCCTGCGCGTGGGGTTGGCGCGCGTGGCGTGCGAGGGCGCCGCGACGGACGCGCAGGCCGCCGTCGAGCGCGCGCTCGCGCGCCTCGAGGCGCGCGTCGGCGGCGAGGCGGGGCTCATCCTCGTGACCCCC
>JAHBWH010000251.1 GCA_019637115.1 Myxococcales bacterium
CGCCCGCCGCGTACGCGGCCGCGACCGCGCGCATCGCCGGCATCAGCAGCCGGACGGCGTCCCGCACCCCGAGCGGCGGGGAGCTCTCGAGCGCGTCCCCCAGGCTCCGGCCGACGAGCCGCTCCATCACGAGGAAGACGGCGTCCTCGTGCTGTCCGACGTCGTGCACGCGGACGACGTTCGGGTGCTGTACGCGCCCTGCCGCCTGCGCCTCGCGGAAGAGGCGCGCGCGCTGCTCGGCCGAGCCGCTCCCTGCCGAGAGCCACTTGAGCGCGAGCGAGGCGCCCGTGACCAGGTGGGTCGCGGCGTAGACGATGCCCATCGCGCCGCGCCCGAGCACGCCATCGACCCGGTACTTGCCGGCCACCACCGCGCCGGACTCCGGAAGCGCGCTCATCCGACGCTCGCTCCTCGCGGCAACACCATGGGCGGAAGGATACCGCGTGAAGGGGCGCCCCCGCCATGGGGGCGCGCCGGGCACCGCGATCAGCCCGCACGTAGTGCACGAACGCGGTGCCCACGAAGGCCGCCCCGACGACGAGCCAGGTGTTGCGCACCTTGCCCATCTTCATCGCGTGCGCGATCGCGAAGCCGATCGCCGCCCCGAAGAGCGCCGTGATGATGAAGTTGATGAAACAAAACGAGACGCGCCGACCAACGATCCGCGGGTGACCATGTGCGAGTCATGCGCGGACGATAACAGACCTTCGCGATGCCCGTTTGGCCGGGGGCCTCGGGGTGAGGGCGGAAGATGGGCCGCGCCATCTGGCGGGGTGGAAGAGCGGAGCGAGGGCGTGTCGCGCTGCCCGCTTGGCGGGCGGCGGCTGGGTGGACGGGTGGCGTGGGCGCGTCGCGCTGCCCGTTTGGCGTGCGGCCGGGGTGGAAGAGCGGAGCGTGGACGCGTCGCGCTGCCCGTTTGGCGGGCCGGGGTGGACGGGCGGCGTGGGCGCGTCGCTCGCTCGCGCGTCCAGGCGAAAACCAGACCAGGACGTCACGAGAGTCACCCGCTCGGCGGCGAAACCTGTAGAGTGTGGCAATGCGAATGTTGTTCGCCGCGGCTCTGGTGTCGACCGCGGCTTGCGCCAGCGGTGGTGGGACCGGGAGCGCGTGCCTCGTCTCGGGCGATTGCCCCGCGGGCGAGGTCTGCATCGACGAGCGTTGCGTCCTGGTCCGAGGGACCGACGGGGGAGCGCGGGACACGAGCGTCGAGGGCGACGCCGAGCGCGTCGACGCCGAGGGCGTCGACGCCGCCCCGCGTTGCGACTGCGACGACGACGACGCCTGCACGATCGACGAGTGCGACGCCGCCACGGGCCGCTGCGCCCACACGCCCCGGTCGTGTGAGGACGGCGACGCTTGTACGGCGGACGCCTGCGACCCTCTCCTCGGCTGCACCCACGACGCGATCGTCTGCGACGACGGCGACGCCTGCACCGCGGACTCGTGCGACGTCGCGATGGGTTGCCGTCACGAGCCCATCGTCGCGGGCGGCGACGTCTGCGGCGCGGCGATCGACGTCAGCGCCGGCGGCGTCTTCTCGGGTTCGTTGGCTTGCGCGACCGACAGCGTCGTGGGCGCGTGCGGGGCCGGGGCCGGGGGCGACGCGCACCACGTCCTCATGCTCACCGCGCCGCGGCGGGTGCGCGCGTCGGTGACGGGAGACGGCGCGCCCGTGCTCGCGATCGGCGCGACCTGCGGCACGGGGAACCTCGCGTGTGGGAGCGCGGACCTGCTGCTCGACGCCGGCACGTACTTTCTGACGGTCGACGCGGGGTCCGGCGCGCCAGGCGCGTACACGCTCAGGGTCGAGCTCCTCCCCTTCCCCTCACCCGAGACCGTCAGCTTCCCGCTCGCGTCGGACCCGCGCGTCGCCTCGTCGAATGCGTTCTACTGGCGCACGGGCGACTACGTCGAGGGCTTCCGCAACACGACGCTGCCGCGAGCGCGTCGCGCCGTCATCGGTCTCGCGTTCGCGAGCAACGCGCTCACGTGCGACACGCTCCCCATGCGGGCGCGCATCGACGGCGTCGAGGTGGGCACGTTCACGATCTCGCCAGGGACGCCGCGGGTCGACGCGACCTTCTCGTTCTCCGCGATCACCGGGCCGGGCTTCACGCTCCGGTACGAGACGATCCGGCAGGTCGCGAGCGGCTGTGGCTCGGTCTCCTTCGACGAGGCGGGCTCGACCGTGCGCCTCGAGCCCTGACCGGCGACCTTGACGTCGGGACTCGGGGCCCGAATGCTCGCGCGCGTGATCCTCGACCACCGCTACACCGTGAGTGACGAAGACGCCGTGGAGCGCTTGAGAGCGCTCGCGGACTATTGGGACGCCAAGCACGGCGTGAAGGCCCGCTGGGAGGGGCACGTGGCTCACTTCGACGGCAAGGTGATGGGCGTGCGCTTCTCGGGCGCAGTGTCCATCACGGGCGGCAACGTCCACGCCGACGTGAAGGCGGGCTTCTTGGCCGAGAAGCTCGGCGCGAAGGCGTACGTGCAGCGCAAGCTCACGGACTACCTGGATCCGGCGACCTCGCTCGAGGAGCTGAGGTCCCGCATCCCGCGCTGAGGCCTCGCATGCGACGAGCCCTCATCGCGCTCTGCGCGCTCGCGCTGGCTTGCGGCGACGATGACTCGTCGCCCGCCGAACGACCGGGGACGCCGAGCGTCGAGGGCTCGGAGGGCGCGCAGGCGCCCGCGCCCGACGCGCCCCCCGCCACCGGTCGCGAGATCGTGCGCTTCGACCTCGCGCGCCACGCCGCGCGGGCCGAGCGCTTCGACGGTGACACGCTGCTCGTCGACTTCGGCGAGCCTGGGGCGGCGAAGTACACGCTCGGCGGTTGGCGCACGCGCACTGGAGACGACCACGCCTTCGACGGCGTGACGACGACACTCATTCCCGGCGTCATCGGCGAGCTCGCGCTGCCCGCGGCGACCGCGGGGACGCACGAGCTCGTCCTGCGCGCGCGCGCCTTCGGCGACGGCCGCGTCACCCTCTACGTCGGGGAGGACGCGGTGGCCTACCCGCAGCTGCCGCGGGATGGGAGCTTCGCCACCGTCCGCGCGACGATCGCAGCGGGCAAGCTCGCGGCGGGGGAGAACGTCATCCAGCTTCGGGTCGGCGCGCGCGGGCGCGACGGCGCGGTGCAGGCGGGGCTCGCGCTCGATTGGCTGCGGCTCGGGCCCGAAGGGGACGCGGGGCTCGTCGACCAGACGCCGAGCCCCGTCGTGAGCGGGAGCGCGCTCTCGCTTCCGCCGCGTCACAAGCAGCGCTTCGCCTTCGAGGTGCCGCGCGGCGCGTTCTTGCTCGGCGACGCGCGCGGCGCGCTCCGCGTGCGTGCGCTTCGGGAGACCGGCGCGCTGGTGGACCTCGGCCGGCACGAGGGAGAGCTCCGTGTCGATCTCGCGCCGGTCGCGGGGGAGCTCGTCCGCCTCGAGCTCGCGCCCGAAGGGGCGTCGGGGGTCGAGGTGCGCGCGGCGCGCGTCGCCACCTTCGACGCGCCCGTCGGCGGCCGCGTCGAGGTCCGCCCCACGCGCAACGTGCTCATCTACCTCGTCGACACCGTGCGCGCGGACAAGCTCCGCCCGTGGAACCCCGAGACGCGCGTGCAGACGCCGGGCCTCGATCGCTGGGTGCAGCGCGCCGCGGTCTTCGAGCGCGGCTACACGCAGGAGAACTGGACCAAGCCCTCGGTCGCGACGCTGCTCACGGGCCTCTTGCCGTGGCAGCACACGGCGACCAGCGGCGAGGCGGTGCTCCCGCGCAGCGTCGAGATGCTCAGCGAGACCCTGCAGGGCGCGGGCTTCCACACCGGCGCCTTCGTGGCCAACGGCTACGTCTCGGACAAATTCGGCTTCCAGCAAGGCTGGCGGACGTGGCGCAACTACATCCGCGAGGGCCGCCGCAGCGCGGCCACCTTCGTCGCCGCCGACGTGCTCGAGTGGCTCGACGCGCGGCCTCAGGACCGCCCGTTCTTCCTCTACGTGCACACCATCGATCCGCACGTCCCCTACATCCCGCCCGAGGAGACGCTCGCGCTCTACGACGGCGAAGACTACCACGGCCCCGTCGACTTCACGAACGACCGCGGTCTGCTCGAGAAGATCAAGGCGGGTCGTCTGCGCCTGAACGATCGCGACAAGCGGCGCCTCGAGGCGCTCTACGACGGCGAGATCACCTACCACGACACGCACTTCGCCTCGATCCTCGACGGCCTCGAGCGGCGCGGGCTGCGCGACGACACGCTCGTCGTCTTCACCGCCGATCACGGCGAGGAGTTCTTCGACCACGACAGCGTCGGCCATGGCCACTCGCTCTATGAGGAGCTCCTGCACGTGCCCTTCGTCGTACGCGTGCCCGGGATCGAGTCACCCGTCCGCGTCGCCGAGCCGGTCGGGCTCGTCGACGTGGTCCCCACCGTGCTCGACGCGCTCGGTCGCGAGGTCCCGAGCGAGCTGCCGGGGCGGTCGCTCTTGCCGTTGCTCCGCGGCGAGGTGAGCGACGCGCCGCGCGTGAACGTCAGCGGCTTCATGGACGGCTGGCGCGCGGTGATCGCGGGTCGCTACAAGCTCATCCAGCGGACGCACCGGCGGTGGACGCTCTTCGATCTCGAGGCCGATCCGGGCGAGACCCGCGACCTCGCGGCCGAGCGCCCCCACACCGTGCGGTACCTGCGAGGCCTCCTCGGCCTCTCGCTCCGTGGCGCCACCGCGGGTCGCCACCGCGCCGAGCGCACCGAGATCGACCCCGAGACGGACGCGCAGCTCCGCGCGCTCGGCTACATCGGCTCCCAGCGCCCGGATTGAGCGCCGGTCGAGGCCGCTCCGCCGGGAGGCCGCGGCGTGGGCGAGCAGGAGACCGCCGAGCTGAGCGGCGCGGCCAATCGGCGGACGCCTCGGAGTCGACTTGCCCAGGCGCTGGGCCCAGACCACACGACGAGCCATGGACCAGCCCACGACCCGTACGAAGCGTGTGCGCGGCCGCTTCGTCGTGATCGGCCTGATCGCGCTCGTCGCGAGCGTCGCGACCTTCGCGCTCACGATGTGGTTCGGGGGGCGCGAGCCCCGGGGGCCCATCCAGGCGATGCGTCCGCTCGGCGGCGGCGAGGTCGCGCTCTTGCGGCGGGGCTTCGAGGAGCGGGGCTACACGCACCTCGTCGTCTGGTCGATCGAGCGTGGCCAGCATTGGAGCGAGGCCCTCTTCGGTGTGCCCGAGCACCCGTCGCTGACGCATGTGCGCCAGGGAGAGGTCGACCTCGTCGCCCTGCGCGCGCGCGAGGCCCGCGGGCACGTCGAGATTCACGCCTTCGACCGCCGGACCGGCCGCTTCGCGTGGCGTGGCGGGCGCGCGACCCACGAGAACCCGACCGAGCACCCCGGCGGGCTGCCGGCCTTCGCGGAGCGATCGCTCCTGGTCGGCGACGGCGTCCTCTTCGTCGTGCACGGCGGCGACGCGGTCGAGGTGGTGATCCTCGGGCTTGAGGACGGCGAAGAGCGGGCGCGCGTGGAGCTCCCCGCCGATCCCGAGGGCGCCGACGCGGCGCGCAGCGCCGCCGTCGTGGAGGGGGCGCTGATCGTCTCGACGGGCAGCTCGGTGCACCGCGTGGGCCCCGATGGCGCGCACGCGCGCCTCGGGAGCACGGCGCTCGGACATTGCGTGACCTCCGCGCACGTCTTCTTCGGCGATCCGGGTGGCCTGCGGGTCCACCACGGTGACGAGGTGCAGGTCCTCGGGGACGGCTTCGCGATGGAGGTCTACGCCTGCGCCGAGCGCGCGAACGCCGAAGGCGTGCGCGAGGCGTGGATCGTGGCCCGCGCGCCCTCGGGCGATCGCGTGCTGCAGCGCTACGAAGGCCAGCTGCGCGGGGGCTTCTCGCTGCCGGAGCTCGCCCAGGTCGATCGCCTGCTCGACGGCCCCGAGGGGCTCTTGCTGGTGGCGGGTGGGGCGCTGTGGCGGGTCGGTGAAGAGAACGCGCGGGTCGAGGAGGGGATCGACGACGTCTGGGTCGTCGGCGGCGAGGTCGTGACGCGCATGGCCGAGACCCTCCGCGCTGGCGCGAACGCGGTGCGCGTTCCGGGCGCCACCTTGGTCGCGGCGGACACGTTGCTCTGGGTGGCGACCGAGCGCGAGCTCGTCGCCCTCGAGGGAGACCTCTCCCCCCGCTTTGGCGGCGAGCGCGTTCAGCCAGGCGCCGCCCGCTGAGAAGCCGCTCGGCCGTTCGCGCAAGCGGCCGGACGGCGCGCAGCGAGCGGAGGGGGCGGAGGAGCGGGAGGAGCGGGAGGAGCAAGGGGAGCGGAAGGAAACAAGCCGTCCCTCGCAGGGCTTCGTTGCGCCGACTGTCGCGCGGCCGCGACTGTCTCGTGGATTCGTGCAGCTTCGCGGACCACCGCCTCGCACGACTCCGCTTCGAACCATGCTCCGTGGGGGTGGCGACTGGCGACACCCCTCGGAGGAAGCTGAGCGGAGCCGCGCTCCTCGGATACAGTCCCGCCCGATGATGGTCTCCAACCGAGGGAGCGTGCTCCGGCTGCTCTTCTGGCAGTGGCGGTACTCGGTCCTCTTCGCCTTCGCCGGCGCGCTCGCGCCGGCCGTCCACCGCGTGCTCGGGTGGCATTGGATGACCCTGCCGCTCCCACCGCTCGTGATCCTCGGCTCGACGATCGGCATCTTCGTCAGCTTCCGGACGAACCAGGCGTACGCGCGATGGTGGGAAGGTCGACAGCTCTGGGGGCGCATGGTCAACGCGTCCCGCCACTTCGCGAGCCAGGTGCTCGCGTACTTGCCGCGCGGGCCGAGCGGCGCGCCGACCGAGCTGCAGCGGGAGCTCGTCCTGCGGCACGTCGCCTACGTCCACGCGCTGCGGGTGTCGCTGCGGGCCCAAGACGCGACGAAGGATCCGGACCTTCAGCGCACGATCGGCGACGATGGGGCGCTCGTCGGGCGCTCGAACCTCACGTACGCGCTCGTGGCGACGCAACAACGCGCCCTCACCGGTGCCGCCGATCGCGGCGAGCTCGACGCGCTCCGGCTGCAGTCCTTCGACGTGACGCTCGCCGAGCTGCTCGCGGTCCAGGGAGGCTGCGAGCGCATCAAGAGGACGCCGATGCCGAAGGGCTACGGGTTCATCGCCGACCGGCTCGTGGTCTTCTTCTCGTTCCTCCTGCCTTTCGCGCTGGCGGTCGAGCTCGGGTGGATGATCGTCCCGATCAACCTGCTGATCTGCTTGGGCTTTCAGCTCATCGGCGAAGCGGGGCGGGTGCTGGAAGACCCCTTCACGATGTTCTGGAATGGTCTGCCGCTCTCGCAGCTCTCCACGATGATCGAGGTGAACGTACGCGAGGAGCTCGGGGATTCGGAGCTCCCGCCCGTCCCGGTCGTGGACGCCAACGGGATCCTGATGTGAGCCCTTCGAGCGGGCCGCGGCCGCCACGGGAGAGGCGGCGCCGAAGGGCCCCAAGTCCACCATTCTTGCCAGCCGCCGTTCCCCTTTGGACGGGCGGCAAGCGCCGCCGAAGGGCCCCAAGTCCACCATTCTTGCCAGCCGCCGTTCTTGCCGGGTGCCCTTTCTGGACGGGCGGCGAGCGCCACGCGAGAGGCGGCGCCGACCTGGGGCCGCCCCGAGCTCGGCGCCGATCTCCTCGGGACCGTCCGGCCCGAGCTCGGCGCCGATCTGGGCAGCGGCACCTCGGGAACCGGGCGCCCGCCACCCCGAGCTCGGCGCCCAATCCGCGGTTTCTCCCGACGATTCGGGGAGAACACGAGCGGGAAGGGGGGCTGGACCCGGCCTCGAAACGTCCCCGGCGGGTTGGGCTCGCGACTCGGAGCTTGACGGCGGAGAGGATTCGGGCCAGATCCCGCGCCCCGCGGCGCACGCGGGCTTCCTGATCACGCCAGGGCACGTAGCCCGGCCTTTGTGGACTCCGAGAGAATACGATGTCGCGCTACACCGGACCGCGGTTGAAGAAGATGCGGGCGCTTGGGACGGACCTTCCCGGCCTCTCGCGCAAGACGATGTGGGATCGGGCGTACCCGCCTGGCGAGCACGGGCCGAAGAACGCGCGCCGCCGGAAGGAGTCCGACTTCAAGAAGCAGCTCCTCGAGAAGCAGAAGCTGCGCTTCAACTACGGCCTGACCGAACGTCAGTTCCGCCGCCTCTTCGTCGAGGCCAAGCGTGACAAGGCGCCGACGCCCGACAAGCTCCTCGAGTTCCTCGAGCGTCGCCTCGACAACGCGGTCTTCCGCGCGGGCTTCGCGCCGACGATCCCGGCGGCCCGGCAGCTCGTCCGCCACCGCCACATCCGCGTCAACGGCAAGCGCGTCGACATCCCCTCGTACCGCCTCCAGGTCGGCGACGAGATCTCGCTGAAGGACTCCTCGAAGGAGATCCCGACGGTGAAGGAGTCGATGGAGAAGCCGACGCTCCAGCGCCCCGAGTGGCTGCGCTTCGCCGAGGACACGCAGACCGCGAAGGTGGCCGAGCTGCCCGCGTCGGACGCCGTGCCCTTCCCGGTCGAGATGCAGCTCATCGTCGAGTACTACTCGAAGCGCCTGTGAGCCCGGGGCCGAGAGGCCCCCTCGACGCCAAACGCGTCCCGGCTCGCCGCGGGCGCGTTTCGTCGTCCGTCGACCTACGTCTCCTGCTCGCTCGGCGTCCGCACGTCGCGCACGCCGTGGGATGTCTCCATTGACATCGGGCCGGGGCTTCTCTATCGAAGCCCCCACGTCAACCCTGGGTCGCGAGCGCGACGCGCTGTCAGCGGCCCCACCAAGGAGTTTCCACGCATGCTGACCATCGGCGACAAGTTCCCCGAGTTCAAGCTCCAGGCCGCCGTCTCGCTCGAGAAGGGCAAGGAGTTCCAGGAGATCACCGACAAGTCCTACGAGGGCAAGTGGAAGGTCGTCTTCTTCTGGCCCATGGACTTCACGTTCATCTGCCCGACCGAGATCGCGGAGTTCGGCCGCCGCAACGGCGACTTCGCCGACCGCGACGCCCAGGTCCTCGGCGGCAGCACCGACACGCACTTCGTGCACCTCGCCTGGCGCAACAACCACCCCGACCTGAAGGACCTCCCCTTCCCGATGCTCGCGGACACGAAGCACGAGCTCTCGAGCGCGCTCGGCATCCTCCACAAGGACGCCGGCGTCTGCCTCCGCGCGACCTTCATCGTCGACCCCGACGGCATCATCCGCTGGGTCAGCGTCAACGACCTCAGCGTCGGCCGCTCGGTCCCCGAGGTGCTCCGCGTCCTCGACGGCCTCCAGACGGACGAGCTCTGCCCGTGCAACTGGGAGAAGGGCCAGGACACGCTCAAGGTCTGAGCGCCTGCCCAACCCAGAGACGACGACGCCCCCGCGGTCCTCCGCGGGGGCGTCGTCGTCTCTGTGCGTTGCGGAGTCGGAACCGATCCGAGTCCGCGTCCGCGTCTGGGTCTGCGTCCGAGTCTGGGTCTGGGTCCGAGTCTGGGTCAGGGTGCGAGTCCGAGTCCGAGTCTGGGTCCGAGTCTGGGTCCGAGTCCGAGTCCGAGTCCGAGTCCGAGTCCGAGTCCGAGTCCGAGTCCGAGTCCGA
>JAHBWH010000252.1 GCA_019637115.1 Myxococcales bacterium
CACGGCCGCGGCGTCCGCGACGTCGAAGGCCATCGCCTCGGCCTTGCCGCCCGCGGCCTCGATCGCCGAGACGACCTCTCGGGCCGCCTCTTCCCCGCTCCGGTAGTTCACGACGACGAACGCGCCCGCGCGCGCGAGCGCCTCGCAGACCGCTCGGCCGATCCCTCGGCTCCCGCCCGTGACGAGCGCCACCCTTCCCTTCAGGTCGAACATGCGTCCTCCGCCTCCCCCGAGCCTTCAGCTCTTCAGCTTGTCCTTGAGTCCGGCGAGCCCCGCCAGCGCCCCCTTGGGCCGGCGAGCCTCTGCGTCCGCGAGCGCCGCGATCACGGCGGGATCGCAGTCGGCCTCGTCGTGCACCGGCCGCATCGGGACCTCCAGCAGGAGCGCCTCGCGCACCATGGCGTCGAGCACGAGCTCGTCGCCCGCGTAGTACTCGCGGTCCAGATCCTCCGGCGTCAGCTCGAGCTCCTCGGGCAGCTCGAGGCGGTCGGGCCGCGGGCTCGCGAGCTGCGTGAAAGGGACCGCGAGCGCGAGCACGAGCGGCTCGTTGCAACGCGCGCACGGCGCGGCGAGCGAGACCTCGACCGTCCCTTGGACGACCACGTCGCGGGCGGCCATCTGCGCCGCGAGGCGCACCTCGCCCACCTCCTCGTCGTCCGCCCCCGCGCCCGGCGTCGACAGCTCGGTCTGCGCGAGCGCCTCGTCGAGCCACGCGCGCGTCAACGCGAAGCGCGCTTCGACGCGGCCCTTGGACTCGATCTCGGGGATGCGAAGGGTGAGGGTGGGCATGACGGGCGCCGCACCTTAGCCAGACGAGCCGCGCGCGCAAACCTCACGTTTGCCGCAGCGCGTCATCGACGACCTAAACGGCTCGCGCCGATGACACGCACGGATGAGGAGCGTCAGGCATCCTGGTGCGCGCGGATCGCCTCGACGACCTTCTCGACGTGGCCAGCGACCCGCACCTTCGGGAAGACCTTCACGACCTTGCCGTCGGGGCCGACGATCACCGTCGTGCGGATGATCCCCATCGACTTCTTGCCGTACATGTTCTTCTCGCCCCAGGCGCCGTACTTCTCGATCACCTCGCCGCTCTCGTCGGTGAGGAGCGGGAACGCGAGCCCGTGCTTGGTCTTGAACTTGGCGTGACGCTCGAGCGAGTCCTTGCTCACGCCGAGCACGACCGCGCCGAGCTCCTCGAGGGTCGCGCGCGCGGCCTCGAAGTCCTTCGCCTCGGTCGTGCAGCCCGGGGTGTCGTCCTTCGGGTAGAAGTACACGACGACGTATTTGCCTGCGTAGCTCGAGAGCTTGGCGTTGCCGCCTTCGCTCGAGGGCAACGTGAACGCGGGCGCCTTCTTACCTTCGACCAACATGCTCAGCCCTCCCGCCGCTCGGCGGCGATCACGGTGTTCTCGAGGAGGAGCGCGATCGTCATCGGCCCCACGCCGCCGGGCACCGGCGTGATCCACGAGGCCCGCGCGCTCGCACCCTCGAAGTCGACGTCGCCGACGAGCGTGCCGTCGTCGCGTCGGTTGATGCCGACGTCCAGGACGATCGCGCCCTCCTTCAGCCAGCTCCCCTTCACGAGCTCGGGGCGTCCGACGGCGGCGACCACGACGTCGGCGCGGGCGCACTCGGCGGCGAGGTCGGCGGTGCGCGAGTGCGCGATCGTCACGGTCGCGTTCTTCGCGAGCAGCATCACCGCGATGCTCTTGCCGACGAGCAGGCTGCGACCGATGACCAGCGCGTGCTTCCCCGAGAGGTCGTCGAGGCCGGCCTCGAGCAGCAGGCGCATGCAGCCGCTCGGCGTGCAGGGCCGCAGGCCGGGGCGGCCGTCGAGCAGGAGGCCGGCGCTCATCGGCGTGAGCCCGTCGACGTCCTTGCTCGGGTCGACCCGGTCGAGCACGGCTTGCGCGTCGAGGTGCTTCGGCAGCGGGAGCTGCACCAGGATGCCGTCGATGCTCGGGTCCGCGTTGAGCTCCCCCACCAGCGCCTCGAGCGTGTCCTGCGTGGTCTCCGCCGGGAGGCGATGCACCTTGCCCGCGATGCCCGCCTTCGCCGCGGCCTTCTCCTTGCTCGCCACGTAGACCTTCGACGCGGGATCGTCACCGACGAGCACGACGTGGAGCGCGGGCGGACGCCCGTGCGCGCTCGTGAACGCGGCCGCGCGGGCCTGCACCTCTGCTCGGACCTTCGCCGAGATCGCCTTGCCGTCCAGGATCGATGCCATGGCGGCGCGTGTAGCAGGCGAGACCGCCCGCGAGCAACGCGCCCGATCCCTTGCGCCGATCGCGCGCCCCGATCCTCCCTTCACGCTCGCGCGCCCCCCCGAGGTCGGTGCCCCACGCGCTGCCCGCCGCCAATCGACACTCGTCCACGGGACGTCCGGGAGAAAGCGCGTATGCTCCGCGCCGTGAGCCCCAAGGAAGCGTGGTTTCTGCACCCGGAGCGTGGATGGCTCCACGTGAAGCTCGAAGGACGGATCGTGAAGGTCGGCGGGCTCGCCGAGCCAGCGCAGCACCCCTACGTCTCGCCGCTCGCGGCGCGGCAAGGCTTCGCGTCGCAGGTCTCGACGGCCCTCTCGCGCGGCTACGCGGAGGTCTCCGAGGAAGAGGTGCTCGCGTGGCGCGCCCTCAGCGACGCCTCGCCGAGCCCCGAGGTCCAAGCCCAGCGCGACGTCGACTGGCGCGCGATCGGCCACGATCCGGCGCAGGGCTTCACGCGGGTCGAGCTCGCGCTCGCCGAGGGTGACCCGCCCGATCTGGCCCGGCTCCTCGCGGATCCGCGCCTCGAAGGGCTCGAGGACCTCCGAGTGCGGGCGTGGCGAGTCGGCAACCGCACGGACTATGGCGCGTGGCTGAGCGCGCTCGGAACCCGCCCGCTCGGCCGCCTGCGCGCCCTCGAGCTCGACGACCACGCGCCGAGCGAGGGCGCGCCGAGCCGCCGGGGTGGCGCGCTCGACGCCCTGCTGCGAACGCAGCCAGTGCTCGACACCCTCTCCGTTACCGCCACGGTCTGGCTCGACGCCCCGACGCGGAGCGCCACGCTGCGGACGCTCCGGGTTGATGGTGCCGCATCAGAGCGACGGATCGCGAGCGTGCTCGCCGGCCTCGACGCGCCGGCGTTGGTGTCGCTGCGCGTGCATCCGGGCTACGAGGGCGACGTCCTCACGGCATCCCAGGTGCAGGCGTTCTTCGCGCGGGACGACCTGCCCGCGCTGCGCCAGCTCGAGCTCTTCGGCCTCGAGAACGAACCCTCGGTCTTCTCGTCGATCGCCCGCAGCCCCCTCCTCCGGCGGCTGGAGGGCCTGACGCTTCAAGGGGGCTTCGGCCCCGAGGCCGCCGACTCGATCTTGGAGTATGTCGGGGCGTTCGATCACCTCCACCGGCTCGGCGTCGACCCCGAGGTGCTGACGCCGGAGCTGGAGGACATGATCCCGAAGGCGTTCGGCACCTACGGATGATCCCGAACGCTTTCGGGACCTACGGCCGAGTCCGAACACGCTCGGCACGGGCCGCCGATCCCGAGTTGCCGCATCCGAGAGGTGGATACGATCCCAAAGGCGTTCGGGAACCCGGGCGCCCAGCGCGGGCAGCCCTCGCTACTCGCGGCCCTCGTCGAAGCGCCACTCCAGATCGACCTGGCCACGGGCGCCCGCGAAGCGGAGCCGCACCACGCGCGCGTCGGCTGGGATCGTCGGGGCGCCGTCCTCGTGGGTCGAGGGGAAGACGATGCGGAACACGTGACGGTGCGCCGAGATCGAAGGAAAGTAGACGTGATCGGCAGCAGAGGGGCGCCGTACCCGTTGAATCTCGCTCGGCGAGATCTGCCGCCCCTCTTCGTCGACGAGGAGCACCCGCCACGCCGAGCGCTCGCTCGCGAGGTCCTGCTCTCGATACTCCCGCCCCGAGAGCGTGACGAAGAACCGGTGGTGCTCCCGCGAGTCGGCGAGCGACGCGCGCAACATGGTGTCGCGCGTCGCGTCCTCGAGAGAATGATCGCGCGCGTATCGGACCACGTAGGCCCAGCGGAACTCCCACGACTCGAAGGTCGCGGTGACGTGCAGCACGTCGTCCATGCGGGACCACGCGAAGTCGTCCGCGGCGCGCGTCCATCCCTCGTAGACCGCCTCGTAGTCGTCCGCGGTGAACGCGCGCGGGCCCGTCTCGAGCCGGATGGTGTGCGCCCCGCAGCCGCCCCCGAGCAGCGCGCTCACCAGCGCGAGCGCCACGCCGAAGCTCGCTCCCAGTCGAGGTCGAGGACTGGCGCCGAGCTCGCTCACCGCGCCGAACGCCCTCGCCACGCCCGCGGGGCTCAAGCGTCCTCCGCCGGAGCGTCCGCTGGGATGAAGTCGTGGCGCGTGAAGAGCGCACGGAAAGGCAGCGAGGCCGCCTCGAACGCCTCGCGGGCGCCCTCCAAGCGGTCGACGACGGCGACGACCCCGACCACGTCGAAGCCCGCGGCGCGCAGCTCGTCCACGGCGCTGAGCGTCGACCCACCCGTCGTCACGGTGTCCTCGACCACCACGAGCGGCGCCGCCGGCGCCAGCCCGTCGGCGCCCTCGATGCGCCGGCGGCTGCCGTGGTCCTTGACCTCCTTGCGGACGTAGACGGCGTCGAGCGCCGCCTCGGGGGAGACGCGGAACGACGTGAGCGCGACCGCCGACGCGAGCGGGCATCCGCCGAGCACCACCCCAGCGACCGCGACCGGGCGCCGGTCGAACGTGTCGATCGCCGCGAGCAAGAGCTCGCCCACGAGCGCGTGCCCCTCGGCGCTCAACACCACGGGCTTACAGTCGATGAAGAAGTCGCTCTGGCGACCCGACGCGAGCGTGAAGGTGCCGCGACGGAAGCTCCGCGTCGTGAGCAGCTCGAGGGCGCGGGCTCGGCTCGTCATGTCCACTCCCTGCGGCGCGCGCGCGACCGACCGATGCGTGGCATCCGGAGGGGCGCGCGCTCCGGCGGCAGGGTCGGAGGGCGTGCCTCCGACAGGGTCTCGTCGACGTCCGCAGGGGCCTCCGCCTCGAGCGCCTCCGGAGGGAGCTCCTCAGGGGGGAGCGCGACCGTCGCCGTGGCCGCCGCCGCGGCCGTCACGCCCGTCGTGGGCCCCGTCGCCGCAGGCTCCGTCTCCGCCATCGCTGGCGCGCTCGCCGCATCCGCGGCCCAGAGCTCCGCGGTTGGGGCGAGCACCCAGTCCGCCTCGGCCCGCGGCGGCTCCGCGGCCGTCGGCGCCGGCCAGCCGCTGAAGGTGTGCAGCGTCGGATCGTAGGTGCTGAGCCGCGGGTCGCCGACCTCGCCGACGTGGACCTGACCGCGGAACTGTGCGCCGGGGACCACGGTCACACGCGGCGCCGTCAGCTCGCCCACGAGCTTCGCGCCCGCCTCGACGCGCACCACGTCGTCGCCGAAGGCGTTGCCCTTCAGCACGCCGCGCACGAGGACCGAGCGCGCGCGGACGTGCCCCCGCACGATCCCCGTCGCCTCGATGACGAGCGCGCCGCTCACGTGGATCGGGCCCTCGACGCGCCCGCGGACGATGAGGTCCGCGTCGCCCTCGATCTCCCCGACGAGCGTCACGCCGGCCGGCAGGATCGACGTGCGGCGCATCATCTCTCCTCCGAGTCGTCGAGGCCGGGCGGGAGCTCGACGTCCATGGTCACCGAGCCGAGGAGCACGCCGCCGTCCTCGATGCCCACGCTGGGCGCGCGGACGTCGCCGTGCAGGCGACCGCCCTCGCGGACGACGATCTCGCCTGCGGTCACGTGCCCCTCGAGGCGCCCCTCCACGCTCACGAGGTGGGCCTCCACGGGTGCGCGAAGCCGGCCCGGGGGTCCGACCGCCACGCGCCCTCGCAGGCTCAGAGAGCCCTCGAAGACGCCGTCGACGACGAGATCCCCCTCGCCAGAGACCTGGCCACGAACGACGAGGCCGGGCCCGACGTACCCTGTGACGTTGTCGATGCTCACGATCGCGCCGAGGCTAGTACACCCGACCGGAAAATCGAACCGAATCCAGGCGGCGAGGAGACCGAGGCGCGCGGCGCCCCGAGCCCGGAGCGGCGCCGAACGCTTCCGCTGGTCAGCGCGTAACGTCGAGCTAGATTCGCCGTCTGCCCATCGCTCTCCGAGGGGCAACGAGCCCCGCGGGGCCCTCCCCACGAGCCCACGCTGCGCCGGCCGGCAGACCGGTTTGCCAACATCGGCCTCCCCATCACCGCGCCGGCGCTGACGGGACCCCTGGCCGCCCCTACGCCGAGACCCGACATGGCCGCTGACGCCCCCGACGCTGCTCGCCCCATCGAGAGCATGGACGACCTCCTCGTGCCCTTCTTCGCTTCGGAGAAGCCGCGGGGGGCGTGGCAGATCGGCACCGAGGCCGAGAAGTTCGGCGTCTTCGCCGATGGCGCGACGCTCCCCTTCGAGGGCGAGCGGAGTGTCGCGACCGTGCTCGCCCGGCTCGCGGAGCGGCACGGGTGGGTCCCGGAGGGCGAGTTCGTCGGCGGCACCGTCATCGCGCTCCGGCGAGGCCGAGCCTCGATCACCCTCGAGCCCGCGGGCCAGCTCGAGCTCAGCGGCGCGCCCCTCGACACCATCCACGAGACGCGCGTCGAGCTGCTCGGCCACCTGGCCGAGGTCCGCGCGGTGAGCGCCGATCTCGGCATCCGCTGGCTGGGCCTCGGCTTCCACCCCTTCGCGTCACACGCCGATCTGCCGTGGGTGCCGAAGCTCCGGTACGGGGTGATGCGCGAGTACCTGCCCACGAAGGGGCGCTTCGCGCTCGACATGATGCGGCGCACCTGCACCGTGCAGGCGAACCTCGACTACGCGAGCGCGGACGACGCCTTCCGGAAGCTCCGCGTCGCTCTGCGCGCGCAGCCGATCGTGAGCGCGATGTTCGCCAACAGCCCGTGGGTGGAGGGGCGCGCGACCGGCGAGCGGAGCCGCCGCGTGCACGTCTGGACCTCGGTCGATCCCGACCGACAGGGCCTGCTCCCGCAGCTCTGGGAGGGCCCCGCGTCCTACGAGCGCTACGTCGAGTGGGCGCTCGACGTCCCGATGTTCCTCGTCAAGCGCGGATCGACCCTGCACCGCAACACCGGGCAGACCTTCCGCGACTATTGGGAGAACGGCTTCGAGGGGCTGCGCGCCACGATCGGCGACTGGGACACCCACCTCAACACCCTCTTCCCGGAGGCGCGCCTCAAGCGAACGCTGGAGGTCCGCGGCGCGGACGCGCAAGGGGCCGATCTCCTGGTCGCCCTCCCGGCCTTCTGGAAGGGCCTGCTCTACGACGAGACCTCTCTCGCGGGCGCCGAGGGGCTCCTCGGCGCGCTCGACTTCGAGTCCCTCGAGGCCGCGCGCCCGGCGATCGGCGACCGCGGCCTCGGGGCGACGCTCGTCGAGCGGCCGGTCGCGGCCTGGGCGTCCGAGCTCGTCACGCTCGCGCGCGAGGGCCTCGCGCGCCTCGGCAACCTCGACTGCGAGGGACGCGACGAGACCCACCACCTCGAGGCCCTCGAGGCCCTGGTCGCGAAGGGCGAGAGCCCCGCGTGTGAGGCCCTGCGTCGCGCACCCGGAGCATCGCCGAGCCCCGAGGCGGTCCTCGACGCGGTCGCGCTCTGACGTCGCGCTCTGACGTCCGCGTCGACGATACGTCTGGCGCTCATCGACGTGGACACACGTCGCTCCTGACGTCGATCAGCGCATCGTCGACGTGAACACGTCGTCGCGGCGGAGCACCGAGCGACCGACGCCGAACTTAGTGCCCCCAACCCGATGGGCGCGGCTCAGCCGAAGCGGCTCAGGACGCCGAGCAGCTCGCCGATTCGCTCCGCCGTGCGGGGGTCGCCCCGGTCGCTCGCCGCGCCGAGCAACGACTCGAGTCCATCGCGCGCCTCGGCGCAGACACGGCGGAGGCTCTCGACGTCCCGCTCGTACGCGCCGGCGCGGGTCGTGACCTCCGTCAACGCAGACTCGCGCTCGCGCAGCGCGCGCTCGAGGCGCGCCACCTCGTCCGCCACCACGGGCCGGCGCCGCAGCGCGTTCAGCTCGTCCTCCGCGAGACCGCGCGCCTCGCGCTCGTGCGAGAGCTCGTCGTGCAAGCGCTCGACCCGCTCCTGGAGCTCGAGCAGCTCGCGACGAACCTCCTCGTCGCTCCCCGCCTGCACGCCCTCTTCCGCCAACCGGCGCTCGAGGGCGCGCAGCCGATCGTCGCGCTCCTCGAGCTGTGCGGTGAGCGAGCGGAGCAGCGTGTCCTTGTCCTCGACCTCGCGCTCGAGCCGGACGAGGCGCGAGACCTCCTCGGCGGGCGCGTCGATCCCGACCGCCGTGATCTCGGTGCGCCGCTGCGCGGTGCCCTCGTCGACCCGCCAACCGTCGAGCTCGCGGCGCAGCGCCACGAGGCCGCCGCGGACCTCCCCGATCGCCGACTCTCGACGCGCGAGGAGCGCGTCCCGCGCCGCGAGCTCGCCCTCGAGCGCAGCGACGCGGCCTCGGAGGCCCTCGCCCTCCCCGGCCCGCTCGGTGGCGGCGCGGACCTCCGCCTCCGCCTCGACGAGCCTCGCCGACGACGCCGCGAGCTGCGCCGCGACCTCGCCCGCGCGCAGCTCGGCCGCTTCGCGCGCGGCGCGCTCGGCCGCGACCTCGGCCTGCGCCGTCGCGCCTGACGCCTCGAGCGCCTCGACGCGGACCTCGGCCTCGATCGCGCGCCGCTCGAGCGCGCCGAACGCCTCGCGGAGCTCGGCGAGGCGGGCCTCCGCCCGCTCCTTGGCGTCCACCGCCTTCGACGACTCGACGAGCGCCTCGCGCAAGCGCTGCAGCTCCTCTCGCGCGCGCACGACGTGCTCGCGATCACGGCGGGCGGCCTGCTCCTCCTCGGCGAGGTCCATCTGGAGGCGCATGACGAGGGCGTCTCGGGCCGCGATCTTCTGTGCGAGGTCCGCGGCGCGCTGCTCGGCGCCGACGAGGCCTTGCTCGAGGTCCACCCGCCGCACGGTCAGCTCGCCGTTCTCGGCGCGGAGCGCGGCCACCTCGTCTCGCAGCCGGTCGAGCTCGGCGAGGCTGAGCTGCGGCGGGAGCGCGGAGCCGAGCGCGGTGCGCGAGGCCTCGAGCTCCGCGACGCGCATCCGCAGCCCCTCGCGCTCTCCGCGGTGGCTGGCGAGCTCGGCGCGCACACGTTCGAGCTCGCGCTCGATCGCGGCGTCCGTGCCCGTCGGGCTCGCGGCCTTGGCGTCTCCAGCCCCCACGGCGTCCGCGCCGAGCATGGCGATGCGCACCTCGTAGCCGAGGCGCATCCCCTCCACGCGGGTCTCGAGCGCCGCGAGCTGCGCCGTGAGCCGGAGGGTCTCCGAGCGCGCGCGGTCTCGCTCGTCCTCGAGCCTCGTCACGAGCTCGGCGTCGGAGGGGCTCGCGCCGCCCGCCGCTCGGAGCTGCCCCTCGAGGCTGGCCACGAGGTCGTTCGCGGCGACGAGCTGGCCAGAGAGCTCCCCCACCCGCTCGCTGAGCCGGCGCTCGGACGCCTCGAGCGCCCGGCGGCGCTCGTCGTGGACCTCCGCCTCGAGGG
>JAHBWH010000253.1 GCA_019637115.1 Myxococcales bacterium
AACCACCTCGACGTGAGCGCGAGCGACGGCCTCACCGACGTCCCACGCGTCCGGATGGACGTGCTCTGGGCCGACGCCTACGCGCCCGCCACCGAGGAAGGGCGCCCCTCGGTCGTATTGCCCCAGGGCATCACGCTGCAGCTCGGCCAGCCCTTCTTCGATGACGGCGTCGCGCTCGACCGCGCCGCCGATCCGCTCGTGACGCGCGATCTCGCGGACGTCTTCTCGCTGCTCCTCTACAGCGTGGACTTCCGCACCTTCCTGCCCGATCCGCTGATCTCGTCGGGCTCGTCGCTCTTCCTCCGCGTCACCGACACGCGCATCGCCGACCTCGACGTCTCACTCGACGTAGTCGATGGCGGCGCGGATCTCTTCGTGCGCATCGGCGCGCTCGAGGCGGACACGGAGGGCATGCTCGACATCGACGGCACGGGCCTGAGCCTGAACGGTGGGCTCAGCGCCTCGCTCAGCGCCTACGCTCGCCTCCTCGTGTCGAAGGCAGACGCGGACGCGCCGCTCGAGGCCTCCGTGGAGGATCTGACGATCGCCATCGAGGGCATCGAGGGCCGCTTCGCGGATCCCGAGGCGAACGCGGTGCTCCGGCTCGCCGAGAGCTTCTTCCGCCGCACGCTCGAGGCGCAGCTCGCGGACGCCTTCGGCGACACCCTCCTCGACGCGATCCCGGCCGTGCTGACGGACGCGCTCGGCTCGCTCGACACGGCGCTCCGGGATCAGACCATCGAGATCGACACGGACATCTTCCCCCCCGTGACGCTCCTGCTCGACGGACGCCTCGCTGGGCTCTCCACCGAGTTCCGGCGCTTCATGCGGGCCCCGCTCCAGTTCTCGGTGCGGACGACCGCCGACGTGACCTACCCCGACTCGCGCGGCGCCGCGGTGCTCACCGCCGCCGCCGACCCGCTCTTCCGCGGCCGGGCGGTCCAGATGGGTATCGAGGTCACGCTGCTCAACGGCTTGCTCCACGCGCTGTGGAACAGCGGCATGCTCGAGGTCGACGCGAGCGGCCTGCTCCCCGAGGGCGTGCGGGGCGCGATCCAGCGCGCCGAGCTCTCGGGCAAGCTGCCGCCGGTGATCCGCCCGGCGCGCGCCACCGAGCCCTACGACCTGATGCTCGCGCTCGGCCAAGCCGAGCTCGTCCTCGAGGCCCTGGGCGACACGACCCGCTACGGGCTCACGCTCGAGGCGGGCGTCAACGCGACGCTCGTCGACGGCTCGGTCTCGCTCGAGATCGCCGAGGAGCCCTTCATCCGCACGTGGATCATCGAGTCGACGGCGGAGCGCCCGCTCATCGACGACGAGTCGCTGCGCGCGATCCTGCGCAGCGAGCTCTGGCCCCAGCTCCGTGCGGGCGTGAGCGGCGGGCTTGGGATCGACCTTCCCTCGATCTCGCTCGGCGAGCTCGGGACGCTCGCGCCGGAGCTCGCGGGCTTCGGGCTGAGCTTCGAGCTCGCGGATCGGCTCGACGTGCGCGAGAACAGCCTCGTGCTCGACGTCGGCCTCATCGGCCGCCCAGGCCCCGTCGTCCCGGGCGACTGAACGCCGTGCTCAGTGGAGCGGCGGGGGCGGGAGGCTCTCGCCGGTCGGCAGATCGAGGCGGCTCGCGGCCACGAAGTGGCGCAGCTGGGGGTCGTCGATGAGCGCGTCGAACTCGGCCGGGGTCCCCGTCCGCGCGATGCGTCCGTCGTGGAGGAACGCGAGGCGGTCGCTCGTCGCGAAGGCGCTGCGCATGTTGTGGGTGACGACGACCGTCGTGATGCCGAAGCGGTCGCGGAGCGAGAGCAAGAGGCGGTTCACGCGCGTGACGTTGATCGGATCGAGGCCCTCGGTGGGCTCGTCGTAGAAGAGCAGCCCCGGGCGCATCGCGATGGCGCGCGCGAGCGCGACGCGTTTCTGCATGCCCCCCGAGAGCTCCTTGGGCCACCGCTCCTCGGTGCCGGGCAGCGAGACCGCGTTCAGCGACTCGGTGACGCGCGCGGGGATCTCGTCCTCGGGCAGGAGGCGCTGCTCGCGGAGCCCGTAGGCGACGTTGTCGAACACGGTCATCGAGTCGAAGAGCGCCGACTCCTGAAAGAGCATGCCGATCTTTCGGCGCACGGGGATCCACTCGCGCTCTTCGAACGACGTCAGCTCCTCGCCCTCGAAGCGGAGCTGGCCCGCGTCGGGGGGGAAGAGGCCGAGCATCATCTTGACGAGCAGGCTCTTGCCGGAGCCGCTCACGCCGAGGAGGGTGAGGAACTCGCCCTCGTAGACGTCGAGATCGACCGACTCGAGCACGACGTTCTCGCCGAAGGCCTTCCGGAGTCCTCGCACCTCGTAGAGCGCCACGGCCTGCATGGTGCCGCGGCGCCGCCAGGGCGTCGAGCCCGACGCGCCGCGCCTCCAAGAGGCGACCCCACGACGCATCGCGTCATACGACTCGCTGGACGTCGAGTGCGTGTGCGATAGCCTCGGGTGGTGACCGAGCTGGGTGAGCTGCGCCGAGTGGGTGTCCTCGGCGATGTGCACGCGGAGGATGTGGCCGTCGAGACGGCGATCGCGGACCTGCACGCTCGCGGGGTCGACGCCGTGCTCTGCGTGGGGGACATCGCCGATGGCAAGGGAGACCTCGAGCGCACGGTGGCCCTGTTGAAGGAGCACCGCGTGGTCTCCGTGCTCGGCAATCACGAGCGGTGGTTCCTCGACGGCACGATGCGCGGGGTCCCCGACGCTCACCTGCACGCGAGCGAAGAGGTGAAGGACTACTTCCGCGGGCTGCCTCGCACGGTCCGCTTCCAGAGCCCCCTCGGCGGCGTGCTGCTCTGCCACGGCGTCGGCGACGACGACATGGCGGAGCTCCGCAGCGACACCCGCGGCTACGCGCTGCAGTCGGTGAACGGTCTGCGCGAGCTGTGGCTCGACCCCGAGATCAGCTTCATGATCGCCGGCCACACCCACGAGCGCATGGTCCGCGCGTTCCCGGGGCTGGTCGTCATCAACGCGGGCACCGTCCGGCGCGAGGCACCAGGCTTCATCCGCATCGACTTCGACGCGCGGACCGTCGAGCAGATGGATCTCGTCGACGGTCGGGTGGTCGAGGCGGAGACGCTGCCGCTCCCAGACCCGCTCCCGCTACAGTGACGCCCTCACGATGACGCCTGCAGCACGCTCGGGGTCTCGCCGAGGTAGCGCGCGAGCGCGGACGGGATGCGCACGCTCCCGTCCGCTTGCTGCCCTTGCTCGAGGATGGCGACGAGGGTCCGGCCGATGGCGAGGCCCGAGCCGTTGATCGTGTGCAGGAGCTGGGGCTTCGCCTTCGGCGCGGGCCGATAACGCGCCGCCATGCGGCGCGCTTGGAAATCGCCGAACCAGCTGCAGCTCGAGATCTCGCGGTAGGCGTCCTGGCCGGGCAACCAGACCTCGAGGTCGTAACACTTCTTCGCCGCGAACCCGAGATCGCCCGCGCAGAGCTGGACGACGCGGTAGTGCAGGCCGAGCTCCTGCAGCACGGCCTCGGCGTGGCGCGTGAGCTTCTCGTGCTCGTCGAGCGCTTGCTCGGGGGTGACGAAGCGGACCAGCTCGACCTTGTCGAACTGGTGCTGCCGGATCATGCCGCGCGTGTCGCGGCCGTAGCTCCCGGCCTCGCTGCGGAAGCAGGGCGTGTAGGCCGCGTAGGCCTTCGGGAGCGCGTCGACCTCCAGGATCTCGTCGGCGTGGAGGTTCGTGACGGGGACCTCGGCCGTCGGCACGAGGTAGAGCTCGTGGCCGCCGCCTTCCTCCTCGCCGCCGACCTTGCCCGCGAGCTTGAAGAGGTCCTTCTCGAACTTCGGGAGCTGCGTCGTGCCCTGGAGCGCCGTGCCCTTCACCAGCGCAGGGACCCACACCTCTTCGTAGCCGTGGCGATCGGCGTGCAGGTCGAGCATGAGCTGCAGGAGCGCGCGCTCGAGCCGCGCGCCGACGCCGCGCAGCACGGTGAAGCGCGCGCCGCTCAGCTTCGCGGCGCGGTCGAAGTCCAGGATCCCGAGCGAGACGCCGAGGTCGACGTGGTCGCGCGGCGTGAAGTCCATGCGCGGCTTCTCGCCCCAGGTGCGCACGACGACGTTCTCGCGCTCGTCCTTCCCGTCCGGGGTCGACTCGTCCGGGAGGTTCGGGATCCCGAGCAAGAGGTCCGTCAGCTCCTGCTCCACCTCGACCCGTCGCGCCTCGAGGCCCTTGACCTGGTCGCCGAGGGTGCGAGCGGCCTCGCGCTTGGCCTGGAACTCCTCGGCCTTCTTGTCGGCGCTCTTCCCCATCTCGGCGCTCGCCGTGTTGAGCGCCGCGCGCGCCGACTCGACCTCGCCGATGGCCGCCCGGCGCTCCTCCGCGAGGCGCGCGACCGCGTCGAGCACGCTCGCGTCGGTGAAGCCACGGCGCCCGAGTTGGGCGCGCACTTCGTCGAGGTTCTCGGTGACGTAGCGGAGATCCAGCATGGTGCAGCGCTTCTAACGCACGCGGTGTCGAAGGTCACGTGGGCAGTGGTCCACCCCGACGCCGCGCCGTCGCACGATGGACGGCGTGCTGCGGGGCTCCGAGCTCAGTAGCCCATCACGTTCAGGCTCTCGTCGTAGCTCTCACGGATCGTTCGCTCCACCGCTGGCGCAGGCGCCGCCTCCGCCGCGGCGGGGGCTGACATCTGGCGTCGCAAGCGCCGGCGCGCCTCGCTGCGACCCGGGGCCGCCTCCTCGGCCGCGTCGAGCATCAGGGTCGCCTGGGCCACGTCGCCGGCGCGGAACATCTGGATCGCCGCGACCGTCGCGCGCGCGGCGACGAGGTCGCCCGCGCGCTCGTGGACCTGCGCGTTCTGGCTCTCCTCGACCTCGGCGGCGTTCGCCGTGGTGCGCAGCCCGAGGTAGGCGCTGCGGCGGAGCACCCCCGCGTCGGCGACCGCGTCGTGGAAGACGAGCATCGCGTCGAGCACCTCGATGGTCGCCCCGACGCGCCGGGCGGGCGTCGACAAGCGAACGACGATCTCCTTCTGCTCGCCCATGCTCAGCTCGCCGAGCTGGAGCGTCAGACCGCCCGTCCCGCCAGGCGTGTCCTGGCCGAGCACCTCCAGCACCTCGACGCCCGGCCCCGGCTGAAGCTGAAGCGTCGCGTGCCGCGCGACCGTCCGGTCCATCCGCACGACCTCGTCGCGGAAGAGCGCGACGACGTGCTCGGGCTCCTCGACGTGGCTGAAGCGCCCCCCCGTGAGCTGCGCGAGCTGCCCCATCAGGAGCTCGTCGTACTCGAGCCCGAGCCCGATGGCGGTGATGGGCACGCGGATGCTCGCGGCCGACTGCGCGAGCGGGACGATCGGCGTGGGGTCGTTGGGCACGCCGTCGCCGAGCAGGACGATGCGGTCGAGACGTCGACCGTCTCGATGCGCCGAGAGCTGCGCGAGCGCGTGCTGCAAGCCGCCAGCCATGTCGGTGGTCCCGCGGGCCTCCATCGCGTCGACCTTCGCGAGGACCGCCGCGAGCTCGACCTCGCCCATCTCGGTCGACTCGAGCAGCACCTCCGTCCGCGAGTGGAAGACGGTGACCGAGACGCGATCGTCGGGGCGGAGCATCTGGAGGATCGCCTTGGTCGCCTCTCGGGCGTCGGCGATCGCCTCGCCCTCCATCGAGCCGGAGGTGTCGACCACGAGGGCGAGGTTCAGGGGCGGGCGCTCGCCGAGCTGCGCCTCGCGCGCGCCGATGCGCAGGCGCGCGAGCACCTCGCCCGGCTGATCGGCGAGCAAGCGGACGTGGCCGAGGTCGGCCGAGAGCTCGACCAGCTCGGGATCGACCGGGCTCGGCCGGACCGCGCGCGCGCAGCCTGCGACGAGCGCCAGGGCCGCGAGAGACACGGTCAGCAGGCGGGCCATGAGGAGAGGGGCCTTGGGGGCATGGGGGAGGTGAGCTCGAGTCGTCATGCCCCGTGAACGCCCTCCACGACCGGGACTTACACTTCGACGGGCCCCGACCGCCGGACCGGAAAGGCTGGCCTCCCGCCGCAACCTGCTACCCTCGCGCGGCGGCCCAGCGCCGCAGGTGCCCCCTTGGACGAACCGCAACGCCTCGGTGAATACGAGCTGGTCAGCCGCCTCGGTGCGGGCGGCATGGCCACCCTCTACGTCGCCCGCCACCCGGGCAGCGCCATGCCGGTCGCGATCAAGGTCGTCCACGGACACCTCACCTCCGACTGGGAGGCGATGCGGTGGTTCATCGACGAGGCGCTGATCACGATCCGGATCCGGCACCCGAACGTCGTGCGGGTCGACGAGCTCGGGGAGCAGGACGGCGTCTACTACCTCGTGATGGAGTACGTCCACGGGGCGTCGCTCGCGCAGCTGCTCGCCGCGCTCGCGAAGGCGGGGCGCCGCCTCAACCCTTGGCTCTCCGCGTGGATCGTCGCCCGCGTGGCCGAGGGCCTGCACGCCGCCCACGAGCTCCGCGGCGACGAGGGCGAGCTGCTCGGCGTCGTGCACCGTGACATCAGCCCGCAGAACATCCTGCTCTCGCACGACGGCGACGTGAAGCTCGCCGACTTCGGCATCGCGAAGGCCAAGGGCCGCGCGGAGCGCACGCGAGAGGGCGAGATCCGCGGGAAGATCCGCTACCTCGCCCCCGAGCAGGTCGTGGGGGGCCCGCAGGATCGGCGGGTCGACGTCTTCGCGCTCGGCGTCGTGCTCTGGGAGATGCTCACGCAGCGCCGCCTCTACGCGGGCCTCGACCAGAACGAGCTGCTCGAGGCGGTGAAGGATCCGCGGGCCGAGCGGCCGAGCCGCTACCAGCCGGGCATCCCACCGGGGCTCGAGGGCATCGTGCTCAACACGATCGGGCGCGCGCCCGAGGACCGCCCCCAGACCGCCGACGTCCTCGTCCACGAGCTGGATGAGCTGCTCCGCGGCGCGCCGGCCGACTTCGACGGGCGCGCCGCGCTCACCGCGCTGATGCGGGACGTCCTCGGGAGCCAGCTCCTCGAGGCGCTGCGAGCGCTGCCGCCCGAGCTCGCGGCCGAAGCGGGGCTCGACACCTTCGAGCCCACCGTCCCCCGCATCCACCGGGCGGACGGCCGCCCCGTCGCAAGCGAAGAGCGAGGGCACTCGTTCGCCGAGCCGTCTCAGGTCTTCCAGACGGCCCGCCCCGATCCGAGCGAGGCGCCGCCGGCGGTCGGGGGCCAACCCGCCGCCAGCCCCGGGACACGCGCTCCGAAGAAGAAGTCTGACACCGCGCTCTGGGTCTTGAGCACGCTGCTCGCCCTCGCCGCCTTCGTCGCCGCCGGCATCTTCCTCCTGCGCGACTGACGCGCCGACCCGCGACGGCTCATCGACCGCTCAGCGGAGGCCCATCGTGCGCAGGACGAGGTCGAAGGTCTCCCGGCGGTCTTCCAACCCATCGACCGGCCCGGTCGCGCACGGCGGGTTGTGGCAGCCGCGGTTGACGATGCCGCTCACGGCGTCGATGAAGCCGTCGTCGCGCAGGCCGCCGTCGACGAACGCGCGGAGCGCGTCGAGGTAACGCCAGCCTTCGCGGTCGTACGTCTCCACCGAGCTCATCCAGTAGAAGAGCCCCGCGATCCACTTCAGCTCCGGGTGCGCGGTCGACGCGCAGATCGACTCCGGATCCGCACAAAAGTCGAGGTCGGGGTAGAGCGCGCCCTCGGGCCGCGGGAAGCGCGCCGGGTCGAGGTGGGAGCGCCCGAGGAAGTGGTTGAGCGTGCCGAAGTTGCAGCGCCCCGTCGTCTGGATCACCCCGCGCCCCCACCAACAGCAGCCCTCCACCGAGCCGCCGCTCCCGTCCCAGACGTAGCGCCCCGCGCGCTGTCCGGCGTAGACCTCGCAATCGGGCCGCGACCACGCCGGGCCGTCGCTCGCCGAGAAGCCCGCCTCGGTGGCCGGATAGGGCCAGCAGTCGTGCCCATAGTCCCAGCGCCCCGTGCGGCCGTCCCGCATCAGCCCCGCGGCCACGAGCGTCGCGTCGGGCGCGCAGAAGAGCGGCCCCGGCGCGCCGTACCAGGTCGCGTGGGTCACCGCCGTCGCCGCCATCGTCGGATCGCGCGGGCACGCCATCTCGCAGTCGTAGCCGGCGTAGTCCTGACCGAGCTGCCCGCAGGCGTTGCTGATCGCGTACTGGCTCGTCGCGTCCCAGTTGTTCTCGTCGCAGGCGTCGTAGCGGATCGTCTCCTTCATCGCCTGAGCGAGGAAGGCCGCGAGGTTCACGAGCGCCTGCTGCGTCCGTCGCGCGTCGCTCGCGTCGCCGTCGCCGAGATAAAGCCGCATCTCGCCGATGCCGCGGTCGTGCATGGTCGCCACCGCCTGCGCGAAGTCGCGCCATTTGTAGATGCGCGACGGGCGCCAGCTCAGGTCCGGGTCCTGCGAGATGAGCACCTCGTTGTCGAAGCGCATCGGATCGCCCAGCAGCACCTCGTCGATGCCCGCAACCCCCGTGAGCCCCTCCTCGCAGCGCCCCTCGCGACACACGGCGCCGACGGCGCAGGCGGGCTCGCAGCCGGGGGTCGGAGGGGTCGCGCCATCGCGCGTCGGAGCGGAGGCGTCGTCAACGCTGGCGACGCCCGCGTCGACGGGTCGGGCGCCATCGACGGCGCCGGTGCCGCCGTCGTAGCCGGGATGAGCCGCCGGTGGGCTCTCCGAGGCGCACGCGGCGACGAGGAGGAGAGCGACGTGGTGAAGGGTCCTGAGCGTTCGCATGCCCCCACGGAGGCGCTGCGCGGCTCGTTCGGGTCACGAGGACGCACGCCTGACCGCACGCAAGTGTCCGTGAGTTTGCTCTCATGCCTCTCGACCTGCGAGGCGCGCCGAACGCGCAGACGGAGCGGCGTTCACCATCCCCATCTCGGGGTCCTCGACATCACGCCATGCCTCGGCGCCTACAACCCCACCCACGCACGACGCGAACCATGGTCGCAAAAGAGAGCGCCATTCTCGCGTGAGATCGCGACGCGCTCCGACGAATGCACCGGCAGTGAGAGTTGCTATTCGTCCGCGCGGCCGTGACCCACGCGCCGCGCCGACGAGGGGGTACGTCGGCGGCCTCTCCGCACTCCGCCTCGTGCACGCACGAGCGACCTGGACGATCTCATGACACGTCGCGCGATCACGGTTTGCCTCCTCCTCGCAGCGTCGGTGCCCCGCGCGGACGCGCAGCCCGCGGCGCCAGAGGACGCGACGCAAGAAGAGGCCCGCAGCCTCTTCCACGCGGGCCGCGCCGCCTTCGACGTCGGACGCTACGACGCGGCGCTCCGCTACTTCGAGCAATCCTACGAGCTGAGCGGGCGCCCCGTGCTCCTCTTCAACCTCGGCGCGGCGCACGATCGCCTGCAACACAACGAGCGCGCCTTGGAGCGCTACCGGGCGTACCTCGCGGCGATGCCGGACGCGCCGAACCGAGAGCTCGTCGAGCGTCGGATCGCCTTCTTGACGGCGCGGCTCGTCGAGACGCCGACCGACCAGTCCGGCACGTCCAGCTCGTCCGACCCGTCGAGCGCGTCCAACACGCGCGACGCCGACGCGCCTCCCTCGAGCGCT
>JAHBWH010000254.1 GCA_019637115.1 Myxococcales bacterium
CTCGAAGGCCGGCTCCTCGTCATGCAGGGCTACGGCAACCGCGCGGCGCGCACGCTACAGCGCGCGATCCGCCGCAACACGCGGGACGTCGAGCTCTTGCTCGCGTACGGGCTCGCGCTCGTGCAGGCCGAAGACGATCGCAACGCGAGGACCTACCTCGATCGGGTGCTCTCGCTGGACGCCAGCCGCATCGAGGCCGTCCTCGGCGTCGCGCTCATCCAGACCCGCCGCGGCGACCTCGGCGGGGCGGCGCAGTCGATCACCCGCGCGGAGGAGCTCGTGAGCTCCCGCGAGCTCGGCCCCATCTACGAGGCTCGGGCGCTCGCGGCGCGGGGGCGCCTCGCGTTCGAGCACGGCAACTTCGACGAGGCGCGCCAGAAGGCCGAGGCCGCGATCGAGAAGGACAGCCGCTGCGCGCAGGCCCACTTCGTGCTCGCGATGATCGCGGACACCCGCGGGACTTCGCCGGTCGCGGCGCTCCGGGCAGCCCTCGGGGGCCGGACGCCCTACCCCGAGGTGCGCGGTCTGCTGGTGGTCTACGACGAGCGCGCCGAAGACCGCTGCGACCTCGCGCGGCACTACGCGCAGGCCGCGCCGCGCGGCGTCGACGCCCGCGAGGTCCGCCGAGTGGTCTCCCGCTGCCGCTGACCCTCGCGTCGGAGTCCACCTGGAGCCGACGAACGGCGCGGACACCCCTCCATGGGGGCGTCATCCCCCGAGAGCACCAAGGAACGACCCCGGCAGCGAGGTCCACGTACCCCATTGGGGCCTTCGGACCTCAGCTCGGGTGGAGTCTGCGCACCAGAGAGGCCCTCGGCGCGCGACGTGCCGCCGAGCGCCAACCATGGAGAACCATGGATCAACGCGGCGCGACCCCACCCGGCGCGGATCCGTGGTCCCAACTTTGCTCAACACGAACTCGTGGCACGTCGAACCTCCCCACTCCATCGTGCTCGACCCGTCGCAGGTGCACGAGCTCCCCGCCGAGATGGCCCTCCTGGCGGGGGGCTCGGGCATCCTGCGCATCGCCAGCTGCACCACGTGCGCCGACGGCCGCTTGGAAGCCTCGACGAGTCGATCCGGCTCGCCCTCGGCGTCGTCGCGCTCGGCCTCGCCCTCGTCGGCTGCAGCGCACCGAGCGCGGGCCCCTGCGCGAGCGAGCCGCGCCACATCGCGTGCGGCCGCGCGTGCCCGACGTCTGCGTATTGCCCGAGCGGCTTCCACTGCGACGCGAGCGGGCGCTGCGACGCGCTCTGCGACGCCTTCACGGGGTATGGCTGCCCGAGCGGGCGCGGGTGCACCCACGACGGCCGGTGCATCCCGCTCGCCACGGCGGAGGACGGGGCGATCGTGGCCCCACGCGATGGCAGCCCGCGCGATCCCAGCGTCTGCGCGGAGGTCTCGCTCCAGACCCGGCGCCAGACGCCGAACGTGATGCTCGTGATCGACCAGAGCGGCAGCATGCACGAGCGCTTCGGCGGCGGGACGCGGTGGAACGTCCTCCGCGACGCGCTCTTGGCCGAGCCGGCGGGGCTCATCGCGTCGTTGCAGCGCGAGGTCCGCTTCGGGCTCGCGCTCTACTCCGCCCGCGCCGACGACGGCCCCGCGATCGGGATGTGCCCAATGGTGGAGACCGTCCCCTTCGCGCTCGAGAACCACGGCGCGATCGCCCGGGTCTACCGCGCCGCCGAGCCCATCGACGAGACGCCGACGGGAGAGTCGATCGACTTCCTGCTCGACCTCATCGCGTCCACCCCCGATCCGCCGGAGGGGCCGACGATCCTCGTGCTCGCGACCGACGGCGAGCCCGACACCTGCGCGGTGCCGAACCCGCAACGCGGGCAACCCGAGAGCGTCGCCGCGGTCGAGCGTGGCTACCGCATGGGCATCCGCACCTTCATCCTCAGCGTCGGTCGCGGCACCGTCAGCGAGTCGCACCTCCAAGCGGTCGCGAACGCGGGCGTCGGGCGTCGGCCCGGCGATCCCGACGCGCCCTTCTGGGTCGCGGGAGACGACGCCGGCCTGCGCGGCGCGCTCCGCGCCATCGTTGGTGGAGCGCTCGGCTGCGTGGTCGATCTCGAGGGACGCATCGACATGGACGCCGCCTGCACCGGCCGCGTCGAGCTCAACGGCACCCCCTTGCCCTGCAACGATCCCAACGGCTGGCAGCCGCTCAGCGAGACGACGATCGAGCTTCGCGGCGAGGCGTGCGATCGCCTCCAAGGTGGCGATGGCGCCGACCTGGTCGCGACCTTCCCCTGCAACGTCGTCTTCATCTGACCGAGGGCTTCGGGCGACGTTACCAGCGTCGCCCGAAGCCCTCCTCTGCCCGCGCGCAACCGCGGCGCCCCGTCCATCGCCGTCTAGATCGGCTGCCTCAGCGATCACCTGCAAGACCTCTCGGGTCCTCGAAGACGCTGAGAAGTTTCGGCGACACACGCGACAAGATGCCGTGCCGGGCGAGCCTCGATCTCGTGCTTCGCCGAGAAAAATCGACCGGCACGGTTCTTGTTTACTGAGGGATGCATGGAAGGGCTTCGCATCCTCCTGCTGACATGCACCATCGCCGGGTCGATGGGTGGAGGGCTCTACGTGGCAGCGAAGGGTGAGCGCTCCGCGGATGTCGCGCCCCAGAGCATCGAGCGCGAGCCGGTCTTGCGGGTCGAGCCGTCGAGCGCGCTCGTCACCGAGGTGGCCATGCTGCCAGACGAGCCCGACCTTCCCGTCGGTGTCGACATGCCCTTCGCTCCAGAGCTCGGCGTCCCGTTCGATCTCGGCGAAGACGCGCACTTCCCGAACGCGGAAGACATCGTGCTCGCGGGAGGAGCGCGCATCGGTCCCTTGGTCTTCGACCCGGAAGCGTTCGTCGACGACGGCGACGACGGGGAGATCGAGGACGAGATCGACACGCCACGTCGCCGAACTCCTCGCGCACCCCCGCGGCCGCCCGGCCCGCGTCTGCACTCGGATCCCGGGATCCACTCCATCCTCACGGCGCGCCAAATGATGGCGAACGACGAGCGAATCCAAGCCTCCTGCTATGCGTATCTGTCGGAAGTCTACGCACGCGCCGGCCACAGCAGTTGGCGCAATCGCACGATCGTGTACCGGCAGGAACGCACCGGACCTTATGCGGACCTCGATCTGATCCGTCCGGGCGACTGGCTCTACATCGTCACCGGCCCGAACAGCGTGCACAGCGTGATGTTCGTGAGTTGGGAAGACAAGTCCCGTGGCTACGCGCGCACGATCTCGCACCCGGGCTGGTTCGCCGGACCCCACACCGGGCGTGAGAGCGGCTACGACGTCTCGCAGACGTACCGAATCATCCGACCAAGTTAGTAGCTCGCCACAGGGATCTCGACCGGTTGATCGCGTCCTCGACCGCTTGTCCATGACGCGCTGGGCTGCGTCAGCCGAGACCAGCGCGGCTGTGCATCACGGGCCGGTCGGCGTCTGAGCTCCCTCGACCGCGCCACGCTCGAGCTCGCGGAGCGTCTCGCCGATCGCACGCCCGACATCCCGCGCGGAATCGTCACCCGCGGCGCCGCGAAGGAAGCCCTCGCTGGCTTCCCGCACGGCGGCCCCCGCGCGCTCGGCGGCTTCGCCGAGCGAAGAAGGGAGCGCGTCGCGGAGCGACTCGAGGACGCTGGCGCACGGGGGCACGTCCGGGAACACACCTGCCCTCGCCCGTTCGGCCGAAAGGGCGAGCGACGGCCCAGGCCCGATGACGGCACAGAGCGGATCGGGCAAGACCGCGCCTTCGTCGACCTCGAAGCGCACGCGCACGGGCGCGCCGCCCCCTTGGAGCGTGACGTCCTTGACGCGACCGACGACGACCCCGGAGACCACGACGCTCGCGCCCTCGGCGAGTCCGGCCGCGTCATCGAGCGAC
Source organism: Myxococcales bacterium (assembly GCA_019637115.1). Lineage (GTDB taxonomy): Bacteria > Myxococcota_A > Polyangia > Polyangiales > Houyiibacteriaceae > JACKEH01. The sequence continues at coordinate 3,896 of JAHBWH010000254.1, forward strand.
GCCTCTCGGGTGACCGTCGAGTCGCACGCGACCGCGACGAGGAGAACGACGAGAGCGAGGCGATGCATCGTCCGAGCATAGGACAGTTCGCCTCGCTTGAAGACGGGGCGGCGTCGTAGCGCCGCCGATTCGAAGCCCTCAATCGACGAGCCACGCTTCGAGACGCCTTGTCTGCGTTTGCAAGATGGCACGGGGGCGCCCGGCCCCCTTGCAGCGGCGCGGGCAGAGTGGCGCGCGCACGACGGGCGGATCCTGCCCATGCCCCGTTCGTGGCGACAGATCCGAGGCGGGTTAGCTTGCGTGGCATGTCGACCGCGAGGGAGCGCAGCACGGAGAGGTCGCGCGGCCTCCCACGTCACCGGGCCCTCGCGTCGTGCGTCGTGGTCGCCGCCGCGACCGGCGCGCCCTGGGCGACGGCGACGAGCGAAGCGCAGCTCGGGCGCGTGAGCAGCTCGGTCCGGAGCTCTTCGTCGTCGTCATCATCCTCGTCGTCGTCGTCTTCTTCGTCCTCGTCGGGGTCCTCGTCGTCCACGTCGCGCTCGTCGTCGCCGACCGAGCAGATGACGTGGACCGAGCGGCGACAGGCCGCGCGTTCGCGCTGGCTGCGTTCCGACCCCGTCGACGCACGCGTCGCGCCCCGTCAGACCGTACGGGTGTCGGGAGGGCGCGCCACGGTCCGCGCCCCCCGCGCCGCTCGCGAGCGAAGCTCGCGCGGTCCGACCACGAGCGTCGATCGCGAGCGAGGCTCGCGTGGTCCGCCCCCTAACGTCGATCGCGAGCGAGGCTCGCGTGGCCCGACCTCTAACGTCCATCGTGGGCCAGGCTCGCGCGGACCTGTCATCAGCGCCTCGCGCCGTCCGAGCACGCGCACCGCGCCGCCCCGTAACGTGCGCTCGATCGACACCTACACGACCAGCTGGGATCCGACGTGGACCCCAGTCGAGAGGGACCCGCAACAGCCGCTGGCCCGGCCCCGGACGCGCACCCAGCTCGGGCTCGAGACCGGCGGGATCGTGCTCGGCCCGGCAGACGCCTGGTATCCGGGGCTGCGGGTCGGAGCGACCGCTCGCGTCGAGCTCCCGTTTCGCCTCGATGTCGACTTCGCCTACGCGGGGTACTTCGACTTCCGTGAGGGCGAGCGCCTGGGTCTCGGCCACCTCGGCCTCGCGTATCGCGTCGTGGACGTCGACTTCGTCGTGCTCCGCGTGGGCGCGCGGGCGATCCGGATGCGTGACCCCCTCGGCGCGGTCAACGGGGGAGAGTGGCTGACCTTCGGGCTGACGTACGTCACGGACGGCATCATCTCCGCCGCCGTCGACCTCGGATCCGGGAAGGTCGGTGAAGCCTTCTTCGTGAGCGTGAGAGGGAGCCTCGGGATCTCGTGCACGCGGGGCGTCGAGGTCTTCCTCGCCCTCGAGCACCTGCACTTCCTCCCGCGTCAGCGGGCCGAGGATCACGTCGGGCTCACGAGCATCCATACCGGGATGCGGCTGCTGCTGTAGCGCCGCCGCTGTCGGGCCCCGCTGTCAGGCTCCGCCCTGCGCTTCGTCGTGTGCCCACTCTTCGCGTGCAGGGAGCGTGCGCGCTGCCCCGCTCTCGTTCCGTCGTGTGCCCCGCTCTTCGCGCGCGGCGAGCATCCCCGTCGCTCGGTCCGCTCGGGACGTGTATCGTCCGCGCCGTGCGCGCGCTCCTCTTCGCCTCGATCCTCGTGACGGCGGGGCTCGTGCGTGCGCAAGCGGAGCCGCCCCGCGGTGGCGACCTCGCGACCGCGGACTCGGACGCGGACTCGGACGCGGACTCGGACGCGGACGCGGACACGGACGCGGACGTGGACACGGACCCGCGTACGGGCTCGGACTCGGACCCTGACTCGGACCCGCGTACGGGCTCGGACTCGGACCCTGACTCGGACGCGGGCGCAGCGGACGACGACGACGACTTCGAGACCGAGCTCGAGGGTGATATGGCGGGGGGTGGCTTCGGCGCCTCGGCACGCATCGCCGTCACCCCGCGCGCCGACGCCATCGCGGGGGACGAGGCCCGCTCCACCGTCACGCGCGCCCAGCTCGACGAGCGGCAGCCACGGTCGGCGCCCGACGCGCTCCGCTTCGAGCCGGGCGTCGCGATCCAGCAGACGGCGCACGGCCAGGCGTCCCCCTACGTGCGCGGCCTGACGGGGCAGCAGGTCGTCCACCTCTTCGACGGCGTCCGCCTGAACAACGGGCTCTACCGTCAGGGCCCGAACCAATACTTCTTCACGGTCGACCAACAGACCATCTCCCGCATCGACGTCCTCCGCGGCTCGTCCTCGGTGCGCTGGGGCTCGGACGCGCTCGGCGGCGCCATCCTCGCCACGCCCCTGCGCCCGTCCCTCGACGCGGCGTACGAGGGGGTGCGCGCCGCGCCGCGCGTCTTCCTGCGCTACGGCTCGGCCGACCGCGAGCTCGGCGGCCGCGCGCAGCTCGGGCTTCGCCTCGGGCCCGACACGGCGGTGCTCCTCGGCGTCGGCTACCGCGACGTCGGCGAGCTGCGCGGCCGCTTCGTCGGTCACCGCGAGGGGGGGACCAGCTCCGGGACCCGCGGCGATCTCGGGCCCTGGGTGCCTCGCTTCCGCGAGGAGCTGACACACCCGAACGACCCGAGCCGTTGGCGCACGCAGCTCGGCACGGGCTTCCGCGAGGCGACCTTCGACGGCCGGCTCGAGCACCGCTTCCGCGAGACGCTCCGCTTCGTCGCCGCGACCTACGGCTATCGGCAGATGGACGCCCCGCGCACCGATCAATGCCCGGCCCCCGAGGCCCCGCTCGACGAGTGCCTGACGATCGCCCGGCAGTTCCGCACGTTGAGCTACCTCGCGCTCCGCGGCGACGCGGGCCCGATGCGGGACCTCGATCTCATCGTCTCGCATCAGCGGCACGAGGAGCGCCGCGTGCGTGACCGCCCACGCTCGAACGTCGCGTTCCGCTGGGACGACGTCGTCGACACGATCGGACTCACCTTCCGCGCGGCGACCCCGCCGCGTGCGCTGGGCGCGGGCCGCTGGCGCGCACGCTACGGCTTCGAAGCCTTCCGCGACGGCGTCGCACGCTCGGATGGCTCGCGGACCTTCACCGATCTCGACCGCACGCAGACCCTGAGCCGCGGGCAGTACCTCGACGGCTCGAGCTACCTCTCGGGGGGGCTCTTCGCCGAGCTCGAGACCGAGCCCTTCGACTGGCTGGTGCTGCGCGGTGGCGGGCGGCTCGCGGTCGTGGGGGCGCGCGCGCCGGCCGATCCCGAGTCGGGCACGCGCGCGGTCGATCGCGTCTTCGTGGCCCCCGTCGGTCGCGCGGGGGCGGCGCTGCGCTTCTTGCGCGGCACGGCGACGTCGCCTCGGCCCGGTTGGTCGATCGCCTTCAACCTCGACCAAGGCTTCCGGGCGCCGAACCTCGACGATCTCACCTCGCGCCAGCAGGTCGGCCCGGGCTTCCAATTCGAGAACCCGGATCTGCGCGCCGAGCGGAGCTTGACGAGCGAGCTCGGGTTGCGAGGCGAGAACGACTGGATCCGCCTCGACCTCTGGATCTTCTCGACCCGCATCGAGGACGGGATCCAGCGCGTGGTCCGCGAGATCGACGAGTGCCCGCCGAGCACGCCAGACTGCGGCGGCTCGCGAGATCCCTTCCAGCTCGTCAACGCCGACGAGCGCTCGCGCCTCTTCGGGACCGAAGGCGGGGTGACGCTCTTCCTGCCTCGCTCGGTCGACCTGCGCGCCACCTACGCGTTCGCGTGGGGCGACGGTCCGAGCCTCGGCGATCGCGGCGCGGCGCCGCCCGGCACCCGCGTGCCGCTCTCGCGCGTCCCTCCGCTCCAAGGCACCTTCGAGGGCCGCTGGCGGCACGAGGGCACGGGCCTCTGGCTGGGCGCCGCGCTGCGCTGGTCGGCGGCTCAGCCTCGGCTCTCCATCGCGGACGCCTCCGATCCTCGCATTCCGCGCGGCGGCACCCCTGGCTTCGCGGTCGTGGATCTGCGCGCCGGCTGGACCTTCCGCGAGAACCTCGCGCTCGGCCTGGTGGCGGAGAACCTCGGCGACGCGGGGTACCGCATCCACGGCTCGAGCATCAACGGCCCCGGACGGAGCGTGATGCTCTGGGTGCGCGTCGGACCCTGAGCAGCCCCGCCGGAGTCGAAGAGCCCGGCAAGCGCGGCTCTGAGTGCGTCGGGCCCTGAGCAGCCCCGCCGGAGTCGAAGAGCCCGGCGAGCGCGGCTCTGGGTGCGTCAGGCCCTGAGCAGCCGGAGTAGCCTGGCGACCGCGGCTCTGGGTGCGTCGGGCGGGTCGGGCCTGAACAGCCCCGCCGCAGTCGAGGAGCCGCGAGCGCGGCTCAGGTGCGCGTGCGGAGCTCGTAGACGATCGGCAACCGGATCTCGCGCGGCTGCCACGAGAGCTCGCTCGGCGGGGGCGGGACCGAGTCGTAGCGGCGCGCCTGCTCGAGCGCCGCGTCGTCGAGCAGCGGCTGCCCGCTCGACTCGTGCACTCGCACGCCGCGGACGCGCCCGTCGGCGTCGATGAGCAGCGCGAGGACGACGCGCCCCTCGAGCTGCGCGCGGTAGAGCGCGCGCGTGTAGTCCGCGCGCCCGATCGTGCGCTGGACGGAGGCCATCCACGTGCGCAGCAGCGCGCGGCGGTCGATCGACGGCGTGGGGACGTCCGCGGCGCCCTCGCCACCGGAGCCGCCCGCGCCGCGGCGGATCGTGCCGCGCGCCGCGCCCATGCGACCGCTGCCTGCGGCACGGTCCACGAGGAGGCCCCCTTCGGTGGAGACCACCGTGCCCTGCAGCTCGCCGCTCTCCGCGCTGGCGTCGGAGGTCGCCTCGGGGTCACCCCCAGGCGGCTCCTCGGAGGGGGTGGCGGCCTCGGGGGCGGGCTCTGGCGTCGCCTCGCGCTCGGGCTCCGCCTCTCGGACGCGGACGGGGCGCACGGGGTCGGGCTCCGGCTGTACCTCGGGCTCCGGCTCGGGCTCGGGCGCGGCCTCCTCGACGATGGGCTCGGGCTCGGGGCGCGGCTCGGGCACCTCGAAGGGCAGCAGGATCGCCTGCTGACGCGGGGGCAGCGGGGCCCGGGGGCTCTGGTCGGGCATCGCGTAGGCGAAGACGACGTGCCCGAGGACCGAGGCGACGACGAAGGCGACCACGTGGAGGGACGTCGCGGGCTCTGCGAGATCCGCGGTCCGCGCCGCCACCGAGTGGGCGGGGACCGAGGCCATCGCGGTGCTGCGACCAAGCATCAGGGGCTAAGTTGAAACAGCTATTCATTATCAGCAACCCCAAAACGGCGGCCCGCGGGATCTTTCGTGAGGCTCGTCTCAGGTTGGTCATCGTTTCACGGGGCGCCGCACGATCGCAGGTGCGATCGGCGTCCCGATTCGTGAGAGGTGCCCTGATCTGCCGGGTGGAGACGGTCGCGGGCCTCGCCAGATGGTTCGCGACGCGGGCTCGGGTGGTTGGCGGCGTTCGGGCGACGGGGGCGCCCCGCCCCGCGTGGACGTCG
>JAHBWH010000255.1 GCA_019637115.1 Myxococcales bacterium
GGGCAGGGGCACGGGCACGGGCACGGGCAAGGGCACGGGCACGGCGACTTGCTTTCCTCACTTGCGCTCGGGATCGGCGGCGTCGTCGGCTTCATGTTCGCGCTCGCGTTCGTCCCGCTCGGGGGCGCGCCTGGCGGGCTCGCGCGGGGTCTCGGCATCGCCGCGGTGGAGCTCGCGCTCGCGTGGTGGCTGGCGCTCCCGCGTCGCGGGCCCGGCGCCGTCGCTCCTGGCGCGCGCGCGGCCGCGACACGCGACGCGCTCGCGCTGAAGCTCCCGGGCGTCACGAAGCACGGGCGCGTGCTGGGTTCCGTCGGGCTCGTCGCGGCCCCGATCCTCGGGGTCGTCCTCTTCTTCGTCGGTCGGCTCGTCGCGTCGCTCGTGCCCGCGACCGGGCGCGCGCCCATCGAGCTCTTCGTCGAGCTCCCGAGCGGTCGGCTCGCGGTCGCTCTGGTCGCCGTGGTGGTGCCGGTCGCCGAGGAGATCTTCTTCCGCGGCTTCGTCTACGGGGCCGCCGAGCGTGCGAAGGGCGCGAACGTCGCCACCGCGCTCACGGTCATCGCGTTCGCGCTCGTACACCTCCCCCAGCAATGGGGCGCCTGGGGCGCCTTCGCGAGCGTCACGCTCACCGGGCTCGTGCTCACCCTCCTGCGCCGCTTCACGGGCTCGACGCTCGTCCCCGCGCTCGCGCACCTCGGCCACAACGGGCTGATCACGCTGGTGTCACTATGACGGGCCCACTCTCGGCCCACCGCTCGACGGCCCACCACTCGACGGCGCTGCGGCGCAAGCGAGCGACGCGGCGCGGCGTGAGCGCGCGCCCCGACCCCGCTCCTCACTCCGGCGTCAAGGTCACGTTCACCGTCGTCGAGCCACCATCCGCCGCCAGGTTGAAGGCGCGGCTCGCCGGCAGATAGCCTGGCGCACGCACCGTCAGCTCCCAGTCGCCGACCGGGATGCTCGAGATGTTGTAGTTCCCCGAGGCGTTCGTCGCGACCCAGTTGTTCGCCGTCTCCGGGAAGAGCCCGCCGTTCACGCTCACCTGCGCGCCGACGATCGCGCTCCCGCCTGCCCCGACGATCTGCCCGAGCACGTTGCCGGCGCCGGGGTTCGTGCCGATGCGCACCCGATAGTGCCCGGCGTTGCGCGTGCGCCGCCCCTGGGTGTCGACCGAGACCACGTGGAACGCCCACACGCCGTCCGCCACGTCGCTGAGCAGGACCTGCAGCTGGTTGATCGGGACGAAGCTCGACGTGGCGTCCGGCATCGTGTCGCCGCGCTGGTCGAAGACGTAGTAGACGCCACGGTAGTTGTCGGGACCGTTCGGCGTGTTCCACGACATGAAGACGTTCCGGTTCGCAGACCACGTCGTGGAGCTCGGGTGGCTCGCCGACGTGAGCGTCGGCGGCGTGCGGTTGACGCGGACCTGGAACGACGTGAGCGCTGTGCCGACGGCGGCCATCGGGTTGACGCTCACGATCTGGAAGCGATTGGTCGTGACCGCCGCCGTGCCGAGCAGCTCGTGCGGCACCGCGACGAGCTCGCTCGCGACGAACGTCGCGTTCGCGGGCGTCGGCACCCGCTCGGCGGTGTGCGTCAGCCAGTAGTAGCCCGTGAGCGGCGCGTAGGGTCGCCCCCAGCTCATCGCGACGAGCTCGAAGCCGTCGTTGTAATAGAGGTCCTGGTCGGGGTGCGTGCTCGAGCCGATCTCGAGCGGCGGCATCAGGCTCCGCGTCACGCTGCCCGAGATCGTGCCCGTCTCGCTGACCGTGGCGCCGTGGAAGATGCGCACGCGACCGTCGGCCCCTGCCCCGCCCAAGGTGGTGGAGCTCCCGGTGCCCCCCGCGCCGCCACGCGCGCTCACCGAGCCGCTGATCTCGAGGTCGTCCGCCGCGATGAGGATCCCGCCGCCCGATCCACCGCCGCCCGCATAGGTGATCGCGCCCCCCGCGTTCTGCCCGGGCGCGCCGTCTGCGGTCACCTGGCCGGCGATACGGATCTGACCCGCGATGAGGCGGATCATGCCGCCGCCCCGTCCCCCTCGGCCGACGTTCGTCGAGCTCGGGCTCGAGCGATAACCGTCCCCGCCCGCGCTCCCCACCTGCACGTCCGAGTCGTTGACGGCTCCGAACGCAGGGCCACGGTTGCCGGTCGTGCGAGACGCGCCGCCGACGGTCGCGTAGCCGCCGCCGCCGCCGCCCGTGTAGCAGCCGCAGCTCGAGAAGTAGACGCCGTTGCCCCCCGCGCCGGCAGGGTTCTCGCCCGTCGGCGAGGCGGCGATGGAGCCCCCGTCCTCGACGACGATGCTGTCGGCGCGGATCGTGAGCGGCCCGGTCGCCGTGAGCGTGACCCCCGATCGCACGGTGAAGGGCCCGCGCACGACGACCTCGCCCGCCAAGCTTCGGTTCGAGGTCACGTCGAGGCCGTCGTGCGCGCATGCGCCACGCGAGCAGAACGTGCTCGCGCAGCTCTCGCTCATCGCCCACGCGGTGCCCGCGCCGTTGCAGGTCTCGACCGCGCTCCCGTTACAGCGGGTCGCGCCAGGCGTGCACGACCCCGTGCAGAGCCCCATCGAGCAACCCACCGCGCACGTGCTCACGAAGAGCCAAGCCGTGCCGCTCGAGTTGCACGTCTCGACCGCGTTTCCGTTGCATCGGTACGCGCCCGCGGTGCACGTCACGGTCGCGGTGCACATCGCGTCGCGGCAGCCGAAGGCGCACGCCTCGACCGAGACCCAGCCACCGTCCGCGCACTGCTCGACGCCCGTCGGACCGCAGCGGCGCGCCCCGTCGGTGCACGCGATGCACGAGCCATCCACGCAGACGCGCTCCATCGAGCACGCCTCGACCGGGCTCCAGTCGTTGCAGCCGCTCGCCTGTCGCGCGCAGCTCTGATAGCTGCCGTCCCCCGCGCAGCGGCGCGCCCCGACGGTGCAGACGTCCGAGCAGGTGTCTCGGCACTCGTCACCGGAGCAGACCAGCCCACCCGGGCAGCTCGTCGGAGCATCCCAGACCGTGCAGCGGGTGTCGGCGTCGACGATGCATCGCTGGACCTCGGCCCCCGAGCAACGCTCCGCGCCGAAGGTGCAGGCGTCCTCGCAATCCTCGCCGCCGCCATCGGGGCGCGTGACCGAGCCGTCGGTGCCGACGCTGCCGTCGAGAGCATCGACGCTTCCGTCGCTGTCGACGGCCCCATCGCGATCATCCACCGAGCCATCCGCCGCGCCCGCGTCGCGCCCACCGCCGCTGTTGGCGGCGCACCCCAGGCACACGACGATCCAAGCCAACACCCCGAGTCCACGCAGCATGAGACCTCCAGCCCGAGCTCCGGGCTCGAAGGTCTACGGCGCGCCCCGCCGGGATCTCCCCCGCCACGTCGAGCGGCGCTCACTTTCCACCTCCGACGGTGACGACGGCATGCGACGGCACCCGACGACCGGGACCGACGACGGGACCGACGACGGGACCGACGACGGGACCGACGACGCGACCGACGAACGCGACCGCGACCGACGACCGGCGCTAACGTACGAGCGCGCGGAGCTGGCGGTCGATCGTCCGCGGGAGGTCCCCGACGCACGCGAGGCTCGGCGGCGAGCCCGCGAAGCGCGCGGCGGCGTCTCGCGCCTGCTCGGCGCTGACGTCGAAGAAGCGCGCGACGTTCTCCGCGAGCACCTCGTCCCGCCCGAAGAGGCGCGCGGTCCCGTAGAAGCTCGCGAGCTCGCGGGGCTGATCGAGCAGCGCGCGCGTCGACCACCCGTAGCGCCGACGCACCCGATCGAGCTCCGCGGCGGACACGCTCGCGCTCGCCAGCTCGGAGACCAACGCGAGCGCCTCGCGCACCAGCGCGGGCGCGTCGCGGTGGGCGACGGTCGCCGCGACGTCGAAGGCGCCCACGTCCTCGAAGAGGTCCGCGCCCGCCGAGACGTCGTACGCGAGCCCCTTCTCGTCCACGAGCCGCCGGTGGAGCGGCGACGCGAGGCCGTCGTCGACGAGGCGCTCGAAGACGCGAAGCGCGGAGGCGCCCGCGTCGTTGACCCCACAGGTCCGCCACGCGAGGCAGAGGTCCGACTGCAGGCCTCCCTCGTCGGGCACGTGCACGTAGGGTCGGCGCGCGCTCGTCGCGGGCGCCTCGACCACGGCGGCGTCCCCCGACGTCCAGTCTCCGAAGGCCCGCTCGGCGCTCGCCAGCGCAGCGTCGACCGAGAGATCTCCCGCGAGCACGAGCACGGCGTTCCGCGCGACGTAGAAGCGCGCCAAATGTCGCCGCAGATCCTCGACGCCGAAGCGGGCGACGTTCCGCAAGCTGCCGCCCACCAGCTGCGCCAGCCCATGACCCGGGAAAAGCTGCTCTCGCGCGAGGTCGGCGGGATCGAGCGAGCGGCCCGCCTCGTCGACGTCGTCCTCGAGCTCCGCCCGCAGGACCTGCTTCTCGATCGCGAGCCCCTCGAAGCGCGGGCTGCGGAAGACCTCCGCGAAGACCTCGAGCGCGTCGAGGACAGTCTCGCGCGGCGCGAGCACCTCGAAGGTCGTCACGTCGACGTTCGTGCTCGCGTCGACGTGCGCGCCGAGATCCTCGATGGCGAGGTTCAGCGCCGGCGCGCTCGGGTGCCGGTCCGTGCCACGGAAGAGCATGTGCTCGAGCACGTGGCTGAGCCCGTTGTCGCTTGGGAGCTCGAAGCGCGAGCCGCACTTCACGAAGAGCGACGCCACGGCCCCATGCAGCCCCACGCGAGGCAGGACGATCACGCGCAGCCCGTTCGGGAGCGCGTGCTCGTGCCTCGCGTGGTCGAGCTCGGCCGTCGCGGCGAGCGCGCCCGCGCTCATTCCTCGTCGTCCGCGCTCGGCGCGGGGCTCGGCGTGGCCGACATCATCGAGCTGCTCGACATCTCGCTCGCGCTCGGCGCGTCGCCGCCGCGGAAGCGTGCGGTGATCTGCCGCGCCTCGTCGACCGCGACGATGCAGATCGGCTCGCTGCCGGCGCAGCCGCCCTCCCAGCCCGAGAAGCGCGCGCCACGCAGCGGGCGGGCGGTGAGCTGAATCATCTCGCCAAACTCGTAGCGCGCCTCGCAGTCGGCGCCGCAGCGGATGCCCGCCGGGTCGGACTCGACCTCGCCCGAGCCCTCGACCTTCACCTTGACCTCGAGCGCGCGGATGCGGATGCGGCCCGCGCGCTGCGCCTGCTCGCGGAGCCGACGCACGTAGAGGCCGAGCGCCTCGTCTCGCTTGGCGCGCAGCAGGCCCTCGCGCAGACGCTGGCGCACCTCGTCGGAGAAGTCCTCGCGCGAGGCCTCGGAGCGCTCGACCAGCCGGTAGATCACGAAGTCGTTGCCGAGCTGGATCGGCTCGCTGGGCATCGGCTCGTCCATGTTGCGCCCGAAGACGTCCCGCACGAGGGGGCTCGAGTCGAACGGACCCTGGATCGGGTTGTCGGTGCGGCCGAAGCTGCGCGACTCCGCCGTGCGCGGGGCGAGCGGGTTGTCGTCCTCCTCGTCGGCGGCGTCCTCGCCGCGCTCGCGCGCGCGGAGCCAGGCGTCGAGCTCGTCGCGGGTCTTGCCGGCCCGCCACTCGGCCAGCGCGGCGGTCGCGGCCTCGCGCGCCATCGCGACGCCACGATCCTCGCGGTAGAGGCGGTCGGCGAGCTCGCGCTTCGCCTCGGCCTCGGGCACGTCACCCTCGCGGCGGCCCTCGACCTTGATCACGTGGAAGCCGAAGCGGGTCTCGACGAGGTCGCTGATCTGGCCGGGCTGCAGCGCGAACTGCGCCTCGTCGAAGGGACCGACCATGCGGCCGGCGGGGTTGAAGCCGAGGTCACCCCCACGGCGGGCGCTGCCCGGATCCTCGCTCAGCTCGCGAGCCAGCGCGGCGAAGTCCTCGCCCGCGCGCGCGCGCCGCAGGACCTGCTCGGCCTGCCGGCGCGCCTGCGCCTTCAGCTCTTCGCTCGCGTCGTCGCCCGCCTTGATGAGCACGTGGCGCGCGCGGACCTGCGTCTCCAGGCCGGTATAGCGGTGGCGGTTCTGCTCGTACTCGCGGTTCACCTCATCCGGGTGCGCGGCGATCCAGGCGTCCAGCTCGGCGTCGGTCGGCTCGAGGTTCTCGCGGTAGAACGAGGGCGCGAAGCGCACGTACTCGATGCGCGCGCGATCACGCTCGCGGACGTAGGCGTCCCAGACCTCGCGCTCGCTCACCTCGACACCGGCGAGCACCGTCTGCCGCATGCGCTCGGCGAGGGCCTCCTCCATCTGCGCCTGCGTGAACTCGCCGACGCTGCGGCGAAGGTCGTGCTGGATGAAGTTCCGCGCGCGCTCGAGGTCGAAGCGATCATTGCGATCGCGGACCTGCGCGGCCACGTCGAGCTCCCCGCCGGGGTACGTCGCGTCGACGCCGAGCGACACGCGCATCACGCCGTCCTCGGCGAGGCGGCGCATCACGTCCTCTTCGGTCACCCGATAGCCGAGCTTGCGCGCCTCGTCGGCGAGCAGCTCGCGCTCGATGAGGCCGTCGAGCACCGCGCGCCAGAGGCGGTCGCGCCGCTGCTGCTCGACGGGGGCCCGGTTGAAGCCGAGCGTGAAGTAGACGGACCGGACCTCACCGACGCTGATCGTGTTCCCCGCGACGCGGGCGGCGTAGCCGCTGCCTCCCGTGGTGCATCCCTCCGCCTGTGGCCCACCGAATTGGAGGACGAAGACGGCGGAGAGCAGCGTCACGAGCGCGACGAGGACGATGGTCTGAAGGCGACTGGCAAGCTTGTCGAGCATGGGAAAAACGCTTCTCGTCCCTCGCCGGCCGATGATCGTGAGCCGCGCCCGAGGGCCGCCGGACGCACGTCGCCCCCGGCAGAAGGGGGCGAACCATAGATGACGAGCCCGAAGGTCGCAAACCCGCAAAGTCGGGACTTCGCGAAGCCATCCCGGTACCCTCGTGCGGTGCCCACGAGGCCCGATTTCGTTGTGGATTCCGCCCCGTCCGCCCAACGCGGGCCCGGAGACGAGCGCCCGACGCCCCCCAAGGGCCGGGGCTGGCCCGCGCGGGCCCCCGCGCCCTGGCCTACATCCACGTCCACGTCCACGTCCACGTCCACGTCCACGTCCACGTCCACGTCCACGTCCACGTCCACGTCCACGTCCACGTCCACGTGCGCATCCACGTCTCCCTCCCGGCCCACGCCCAAGTCCACGTGCGTGAGCACGTGCACGACCTCCACATCCGCCACCCCGCCACGCCCCACGATCCTCACGATCCTCACGCACCTCCTCACCCTCACCCTCACGCTGCTCACCACCACGCTCGCCGCCCAATCCCCAGCCAACCAACCCCCAGCCGCCCCGTACGTCTACGCCGAGGGACCCGGCGCCGACGCTTGGGTCGAGAGCGCCACCGCGCGAGGCGCCCGCGCGCCAACCACACTCCCCCCGGCGCCCCCGACCACCCCTCGAGCGCGCGTCGAGGCCCTCGCCCGCGTCGAGGCGGCGCTCGCCGAGGCCCGCACCCACGCGGGCCGACTGGACGAGGCCGCCGCGATGAGCGCGCTGGAGCGCGCGCGCCGCCTCGCCGAGGCGCACGCCGACCTCCCGAACGCGGCCCGCTGGATCGCGGAGGTCGAGGTCGCGCTCGGCCTCGTCGCCTGGCAAGCCGGCGCACGACAGCTCGCGACGCAATCGCTCACGCGGGCGGCGTCCCTCGACCCCGAGCGCGTGGTGCGAGCCGCCGAGGCCGCGCCCGCGGTCGCACGGCACGCGCGTGAGCTCGCCGCCGAAGTAGCGCGCGCGCCGGAGGCCCGCTTCCGAGTCGTGAGCACCCCTCCCGGCGCGCTCGTCGAGCTCGACGGCGCCCCGCTCGGGGTCGCACCGCTCGAGGTCCGCGCCCGACGCGGCCGGCACGTCCTGCGGCTCAGCCTCCCAGGCCACCACGCCTTCGGCCAAGTCCTCGACATCCACGAAGGCGGACGCGCCCCCATCGAAGTCCGGCTCTCTCCGACGAACGACGAACGCCGACGCGCGCGCCTCCGCGCCGCGACCACGCTGACCGCCGCGCAACGAGCGCTCGCGCCTGGCGAGACGCTCGAGTGGGTCCAGGCACGAGGCGAGCGCGCGGTCGCGGTCCGATGCGATCACGCCGGCTGCGAGCCGCCGCGCCGCCTCGTCCGCGACCGCGACGACGTCCGCGACGAAGGCGGACCTTGGGAGCTCGCCCCACCCATCGCGGAGCTCTCATCGGAAGAAGCCGCCGCACGGATCACGACGCACGCCGACTGGCTGGGCGGCGACCCAACCGGCGAGGGGCCGGTCGAAGACCCGATCCCACCGCGGCCGTGGTACCGCCGATGGCCCGTCTGGACGGGCGTCGCCCTGGCCGTCGCGGCGGCTGCGTTCGGGATCGGCTGGGCGTTGCGGCCCGCTCCGGAGCAACGCTTCCGTCTCGATCTCGACTTCGGCGACCTCGTCCCGTGAGCTCGGGCAGCCTGCCCTAGCTAGCTTCACGCCCCGTGGGGGGAGGGGCTGGCGACCTGGCGACAGCCCCTCATAGGAAGTTGATGAGCTGTCGTTTCGCCCTCTCTCGTCTCGAGCGCGGCGCTCTCGCAGGTCGGACCGCACGGCATGGCGGCGGGTGGGTCAGAGCGGGTACTCGGACCCGACGGTGTCCGGGCGCGGGACCGTTCCCGCCGGGAGGAGACGAGCGAGCAGTGAATCGAGTGCCTCGAGTGTCTCGACGTCGAAGGACTCGAGGTCGACAGTGTCCTCCGGCACCGGGTAGCCCTCGCACGCCACCCACTCATCGTGGAGTGCAAACGGCGCACATACTCTCGCTGTGCGTCAGGCTTCACCATCACCTCTGCTGCGTCGCGTGGGCGCGGCGCGTACGACGAGTCCGCCATACACGCCCCACCCCGCGACGTAGCGCCCGAAGAGCAGGTCCTTGGTGCGCGCGTATTGGGCCGCGGCGTTGAGGTCGTCGGCGCCGATGAGCTGGCCGTTGAAGAAGCACGCTCGCGGCACGCAGAGGTCGGTCAGGCAGCCTTCGCCGGAGGGGCTGGGGCAGTCGCAAGGAGAGCAGTTGCAGTTGCAGGTCATCGTCTCGATTCCTCAGCTCGCGATGTAGAAGCGGGCCTCGAAGGCCCCACCTGGCCGGCCGTCGCCGCTGGGCACGGCGGTCACCGGGTGCGGCGCCCCGTCGAGCGTCACGCCCGTGACGCTCGTGACGACGTCGTCGCCGCGGTTGATGCGCCACACGTAGGTGCCGGGCTCGAGGGTCGACGCGGCGGGCACGCGGAGCACGAGCGTGCGTGCGTCGCTCTCGTCGAGCTCGGCGGTGATGCCCACCGGGTTCGCGCCGTCGACCCAGACCTCGGCGGCGCCCGCGAGCGGGTAGAACACGACCTCCCAGGTGG
>JAHBWH010000256.1 GCA_019637115.1 Myxococcales bacterium
CTAGAAACTCGACTCGCACGCCAAGAAATCACAGCGAAAATCGACGGCCGGTTTCATCCCTATGGCTCGCCCGGGCAGGGCGGTCAGGAGCTAACTAGAAACTCGACTCGCACGCCAAGAAATTACAGCGAAAATCGGCGGCCGGTTTCATCCCTATGGCTCGCCCGGGCAGGGCGGTCAGGAGCTGAGAAGACGCTCAACCGTTCTCGCAAGCCGCCCTACCGGACGGCGCGGAGCGAGCGGAGCGAACGATTCCACGAGAGTGTCGGGCCACGCGCGAGCGTGGACCCGACCCAGGCTCGTGGGAGAGGGCCCCGTGGGGCGTGATGCTTCGTGGGGGAGGGGCTGGCGACAGCGCCTCGAACGAACTGAGCTTCACCGCAGGGTGCGCAGGGCCTTGCGCTTACGCCGCTTGGCCGGGTCCTCTTCGGTGACGTCGTCGCTGACGATGGGCGAGAAGAAGTTGTCCTTCTTCACGCCCTCGTCGACGCGGAACGCGTATTTATAGCTCGGCGCGCTGCGCATGTTGCAGTCCGTGCGCTCGCAGAATCGACAGGTCGTCCCGACCGGGATCGCCATCCGCTTGGGGTCGACGAAGGGTCGGTCGTCGGCGTACGCGAGGTGTCGTGCGTCCTCGGCGTGGCAGCCGAGCCCGATGCTGTAGGCGGTCCCGCGCGCGAGCGCGCCGCCCCGCGGCTCCGCGACGACCTTCGCGAACTCGAAGTAGGTCGTCCCGTCGGGGAACTGCGAGTACTGCCGCCGGATGACGTGCGGCGTCAGGAAAGCGAGGTGGACGCAGCGCTTGGGGCAGCTGCCGTCGTGGTGGGGGAAGCGGAAGCCATCGGCCGAATAGCGCTTCGAGATGTTTCCCGCGACGTCCACGCGGAGGAAGTGCATCGGGACGCCACGCCGCTTCGGATCCGAGAGGTTGCACATCCGGTGGGCGACCGTCTCGTAGGAGGACTCGAAGAGCTGCGCGAGCTGCTCGACGTCGTAGCGCGTCCGCGTGACCTCCTCGAAGAAGCGCGCGTAGGGGAGGAGCAGGGCGCCCGCGAAGTAGTTCGCGAGGTGGATCTTGATGAGCTTCGGGGTCTCTTCGTGCTGCACCGCGTAGCCCTCGACGATCGGGGCGTGCAGCTGCTCGGCCGCGAAGAGCTGCAAGCCGAGGGTGTGCGCGAGCTGGAACTTCAGCCGCAGATCGACCATGCGGCGGCTCACCGTCAGCGTGCGCGAGGCGTCGTCCCACCGACGGATCACCGAGCCCGCCCCGTCGTCCGCACGGACGACCCGGACGCCGAGCTCGCTCTCGAGCGCGCGCTCGAGGTCGGCTGCGGTGACGCGCTCGGGGAGCCCGCAGCGTGTCCGCACCTCGTCGGCGCGCGCCTCGAGCGAAGGGAAGTAGTTGCGGTGCCGCTCGAGAAAATCCGTGACCTCGTCGAAGGGGTGATAGTCGAAGCGCAGGTTGCCGTGACCGTCGCCGCGCTCACGCTCCTCGAGGCTGAGCAGGACGTTGTCGAGCTGCTGGCGGGTGTTCTTGTAGAGGTTGAAGAGCGCCGTGATGGTCGTGACGATCTTCGGCTCCGCGCTCAGCCCGCGGAGGTCGTCCTCGTTCAGCTCGAGGGAGCGCAGGAGCGGCTCGTCGAGCAGCTGCGCCAGGCTGTCATCCACCCGGCCCCCGCCGAGCGAGGCCATGAAGGCCTCCATGCTCAGGCCATAGAGCTCGAGCGCGCGGAGCAAGATGGGGAGCTGAACCGAGCGTTTTCCTTTCTCGATGAGGCTCAGATAGGGAGGGGAGATGTCGAGCTGACGAGCCACCTCGCTCTGCTGCAGCCCCCGCTGCAGGCGGAGCTCGCGTAGGCGTTGACCCATCGCCGTCTTGGTCTCGGTGGTGGTCGGCATCCGGCCTCGTGGGTCGTCATGGTGCGCCGAAGGGGTCGCGTTGTAAAGGCATCGTAAATCGAGTGGAGCGCCCCTCATCTCGTGGTGTGCGGGGCATCGTTCGCTTGACCTGGGTCTCTGGCGTGTTACGCATTGCGTCATAGCTCGCTCGTGTGTGAAGCTGTAAACGCTCCGCCGAGCACGACCGCGACCGAGCTCGGCGCGGATCGCCACTGCCCATCGCCAGAGCCCAAGAAGACCCGAGGCCCGACATGAGCGAGCCGAAGCGCGACCGTCCCTGGATCATGCGGACCTACGCAGGTCACAGCACCGCGAAGGCGTCGAACGAGCTCTATCGGACGAACCTCGCCAAAGGTCAGACCGGGTTGAGCGTCGCCTTCGACCTGCCGACGCAGACCGGCTACGACCCCGACCATCCGCTGGCGCGTGGCGAGGTCGGCAAAGTGGGCGTTCCGGTCGCGCATTTGGGCGACATGCGCAGCCTCTTCGAGGGGCTCCCCCTCGAGCGCATGAACACCTCGATGACGATCAACGCCACGGCGCCGTGGCTGCTCGCGCTCTACATCGCGCTCGCGGAAGAGCGAGGGGAGCGGGTCTCGGAGCTCCGCGGCACGACCCAGAACGACCTGGTGAAGGAGTACCTGTCGCGGGGCACGTACGTCTTCGCGCCGGCGCCCTCGCTGAAGCTCACGACCGACGTCGTCGCGTACACGGTCGAGCACGTCCCGAACTGGAACCCCACGAACGTCTGCAGCTACCACCTGCAGGAGGCTGGCGCGACGCCGGTCCAAGAGCTCGCCTACGCGCTCTCGACGGCCATCGCGCTGCTGGACGCGACGCGCGAGCGCGTCGCCCCGGAGGTCTTCCCCGAGGTGGTCGGGCGCATCTCCTTCTTCGTGAACGCGGGCATCCGCTTCGTCGAAGAGCTCTGCAAGATGCGGGCGTTCGTCAGCCTCTGGGAGCGCATCTGCGTCGAGCGCTACGGCGTCGACGACGAGAAGCTCCGCCGCTTTCGCTACGGCATCCAGGTCAACTCTCTCGGGCTCACCGAGCCGCAGCCCGAGAACAACATCATCCGCATCGTGTTGGAGATGCTCGCGGTCACGCTCAGCAAGGACGCGCGCGCCCGCGCGGTGCAGCTGCCCGCGTGGAACGAGGCGCTCGGCCTCCCGCGACCGTGGGATCAGCAGTGGTCGCTCCGCGCGCAGCAGATCCTCGCCTTCGAGACGGACCTGCTCGAGCACGAGGACCTCTTCACGGGTAGCGTCGTCGTGGACGCGAAGGTGAGGGCGCTCGCCGACGAGGCGTGGGCCGAGATCGAGGAGATCCAGCGACGCGGCGGCGTCATCGCGGCGGTCGAGAGCGGGTACATCAAGCAGCGCCTCGTCGAGAGCAACGCCGCGCGCCTCGCCCGGATCGAGCGCGGCGAGCAGGTGGTCGTGGGCGTCAACCGGTACACCGAGACCGAGTCGTCCCCCCTCGTCGAGAACCTCTCGGAGGCGATCCTGCAGGTGGACCCGGCCGTCGAGGCCGAGCAGATCGTGAGCGTCCAGCGCTGGCGCGAGGCGCGCGACGGCCGCGCGGTCGCGGCGGCGCTCGCCGCGCTGAAGGAGTCCGCGGCGCGAGGCGACAACGTGATGCCCGCGAGCATCGCCGCGGCGCACGCAGGCGTCACGACCGGGGAGTGGGCTGCTGCGCTACGCGAGGTCTTCGGGGAGTACCGCGCCCCCACCGGCGTCGGCGCGGCCTCGCTCCCGAGCGACGGCGGGACGTCGGACGTCGTCGCGCGGCTCCGCGGTCGCCTCGACGCGCTCGAGGCGCAGCTCGGCCGGCGGCCGAAGATCCTCGTCGGCAAGCCGGGCCTCGACGGCCACTCGAACGGCGCCGAGCAGATCGCCATCAAGGCGCGCGACGTCGGCTTCGACGTGGTCTACGAGGGCATCCGGGTCACCCCCGAGCAGCTCGCGACCTCGGCGCTCGAGGAGGGCGTGCACCTCGTCGGCCTCTCGATCCTGAGCGGCTCGCACCTCGTGCTCGCGCTCGACGTCCTCGAGAAGCTCCGCGCCGCAGGCATCGCGGACGTTCCCGTCGTCGTCGGGGGCATCATCCCCGAGGCCGACGCGCGGCAGCTCCGCGAGGCGGGCGTCGCGCGCGTCTACACGCCGAAGGACTTCGAGCTCACGCGCATCATGGAGGACCTCGTCGACCTCGTCGCGGAGCGCCATGGCGCCTGAGGCGGGCGCGCTCGACGGATCGTCGGTCGGCGCGCTCGCCGCGGGGGTGCGCGCGCATCAGAAGCTCGCCATCTCGCAGGCGCTCAACTTGGTCGAGGATCGACGCCCCGCCGCACGAGACGCCGTGAGCGCGCTGCTCGGCGCCCTGCACGAACCGAACGTGCCGGCGCAGGGGCAGCGGGTTGGGCTGACGGGGCCGCCAGGCGTGGGCAAGTCGAGCCTCGCGGCCGCGCTCGCGCGCGAGCTGCGCCACCGGGGGCGCACCGTCGGCGTGGTCGCGATCGATCCGACGAGCGTGCGCAGCGGTGGCTCCATCTTGGGCGACCGCGCGCGCATGGGTTTCGACCCGAGCGACGAGGGCATCTTCGTCCGTTCCTTCGCGACTGGCGGAGAGGCCGGCGGGCTCTCGTGGGCGACGCACGCGGCCGTCGAGGTGCTCGGCGCGGCCTACGAGGTCGTGCTCGTCGAGACGACCGGCGTCGGCCAGACCGAGACCGACGTGCGCCACGTGGCGGACACGGTGGCGCTCGTCATCCAGCCGGGCAGCGGCGACGTGCTGCAGTTCATCAAGGCCGGGGTGATGGAGATCCCCGACGTGCTCGTCGTGAACAAGGCCGACCACGAGGCGCTCGCCGCCCGCGCGCTCGCCGATCTTCGAGGCGCCGCCCACAGCGTCGCCTCGGCCGGCGCCGGCGGCGCGCTCCCGATGGTCGCGACCAGCGCGACCATCGGCCTCGGCGTCGCGGCGCTGGCCGACGCGCTCGACGCGCACCATCGCAGCCTCGACGCCCTCGAGGCCCGGCGGCTCGAGGGCGACGTCGCGTGGTCCATGCAGCTCTTCGTGCGCCGCCACGGGGAGCACGGCGTCCTGACCCTCGGCGGCCGCGCCGCCCTCGAGGCGGAGCTGCGGCAGCGACGGGGCGAGGGCTCGCCCCCTGCGCTCGCCGAGCGCCTCTCCGAACGTTTTCTCGCCGCCCTCCGCGGCCAGCCTGGAGCCTCGACATGACCGACCAAACGATCGACCTCGTCCCCATCGGGCAGACGCCGCCGCTCGGTGTCGTGCCCCAACGCATGAAGGCCTTCGTGATCCGCCCCGAGCGCTTCGGTCCGCCGACCGAGTCGTTCCAGGAGGAGGCGATGCCGGTCTGGGACATCGCGCCCGACGAGGTGCTCGTCTGGGTGATGGCCGCGGGCGTCAACTACAACGCCATCTGGGCGGGCCTCGGGCAGCCGGTGAACATCCTGAAGTCGCACGGCCTGCCCTTTCACATCGCGGGCAGCGACGCCTCCGGCGTGGTCTGGAAGGTCGGCAGCGCGGTGCGCAACTGGAAGGTCGGCGACGAGGTCGTCATCCACTGCAACCACCTCGTCGAGCCCGGCACCTCGGAGCTGCAGACGATCTGGGGATACGAGACGCCGGACGGGTCGTTCGCGCAGATCACGCGGGTGCAAGGGCAGCAGCTCTTGCCCAAGCCCAAGCACCTGACCTGGGAAGAGGCCGCGAGCTACGGCCTCACGTACTTCACGGCGCACCGGATGCTCATCGACCGCGCCGAGATCCAGCCAGGCGAGGACGTGCTCGTCTGGGGCGCAGGCGGCGGCCTCGGCGTGTTCGCGCTGCAGCTCTGCAAGGTCGCGGGGTGTCGCGCGATCGCGGTCGTCTCGCGCCCCGACAAGGCCGAGCTCGCGATGGAGCTCGGCGCCTACGGCGTCATCGATCGCAACGAGTTCTCGGACCTTCAGTTCCGCCCACCCGAGTCGCCCGAGCAGGCCAAGACGCGCCTCGACACGACGAAGGCTTTCGGCAAGCGCATCTGGGAGATCCTCGGCGAGAAGAAGAGCGTCGAGGTCGTCTTCGAGCACGTCGGCCAGCGCACCTTCCCTGCGAGCATCTGGCTCGCGAGCAAGTTCGGGCGCATCGTCATCTGCGGCGCCACGACGGGCTACGAGCTGACCTTCGACGTCCGTCACCTCTGGATGAGCCAGAAGCGCATCATCGGCTCGCACTTCGCGGACGCCGACAGCGCCGGGCGCGCGAACAAGCTCGTCGAGCGCGGGCTCGTGCGCCCCGTGATGACCGAGTGCTTCGCTTGGGACGCGATCCCCGAGGCCCACCAGCGGATGTACGAGAACAAGCTGCACGGCACCGTCAGCGTGCTCGTCGGCGCGCCGCGCGAGGGGCTCAAGACCTTCGAGGAGACGCTCGCCGTCCAGAAGGGCTGAAGCTCGCTCATTCTCCTCCCCACCTCCGCCTCGTCACGTCACGAGCTCGCCCGTTCCTCGCCGCGCGTCCGCTTCGTCACGTGACGAGGCTCGCACGACTCCACGCGACCGCCTGGCGGCGGTCGTCGCTCCGCGCCCCGAGCGCGCCGACCGCCGGCTTGCTCGGGGCGCCCGCCGACCCAGACTCCGGAAGACCTCATGAAGACGACGCTCGCCGCCATCGAAGCCCTCTACGCCAAGGCCCTCACCGCGATGAAGGCGCACTTCGCGCCTGGCGGGAAGCCCGACGGCAAGAAGCTCAACGCCGAACAGCTCCGCGCTCATGGCCTCGCGTACTTCGCGACCGAGGCGATGGCTTGCCGCGAGCTCGTCCTCTGGGCCGAGCGCGTCGGTGGCGCGCTCGAGGCGAAGATCGCGAGCGCCTACGTCGCGGAGCTCGCGCGTAGCCTCCGCAGCGGGCTCGACCTCGGCGCGTGCGAGACGGTCTCGATCGAGGAGCTCGGCGTCACCGAGGCCGACCTGCGAGAGACGATCCTCCGTGACGACGTGCGCGCGTTCGTCGACGAGCACGGCCGCGCGGACGCGTGGGTGGCGATCGCGCGCGAGGCGCGGGAGCGGGGCTTCGGGGAGCTCGGCCTCGACGACGAGATGCTGCGCGAGGTGCGCGCGCAGTTCGTGAAGTTCGTCGAGTCGGAGGTCATCCCCAAGGCGCAGGACATCCACCGCGAGGACGTGCTCGTCCCGATGAGCATCCTCGAGCAGATGAGCGAGCTCGGCGTCTTCGGCCTGACCATCCCCGAGGAGTACGGCGGCCTCGGGCTCGGTAAGGTCGCCATGTGCGTGGTGACGGAGGAGCTCAGCCGTGGGTACATCGGGGTCGGCTCGCTCGGCACGCGGGCCGAGATCGCGGCCGAGCTCATCCTCGGCGGCGGCACGGAGGCGCAGAAGCAGCATTATCTGCCGAAGATCGCGGCGGGCGAGATCTTGCCGACGGCCGTCTTCACGGAGCCCAACACGGGCAGCGATCTCGCGCACCTCGGCACCCGCGCCGTCAAACAAGCCGACGGAAGCTACGTCGTCACGGGGCAGAAGACCTGGATCACGCACGCCGTCCGCGCCGACCTGATGACGCTGCTCGCGCGCACCAACGCCGACGATCCGGGCTACGCGGGGCTCTCGATGTTCTTGGCGCCGAAGACGCGACTCGACCCCGCGCCGGGCGAGAAGGAGTTCGTCGACGCCGGCCTCGACGGCACCGAGATCAAGGTGCTCGGCTACCGCGGGATGAAGGAATACGAGCTCAGCTTCGACGGCTTCCGGATCGAGGGCGACGCGCTCCTCGGGGGCGCCGAGGGGGAGGGCTTCAAGCAGCTGATGCGCACCTTCGAGAGCGCGCGGATCCAGACGGCGGCGCGCGGCGTCGGCGTCGCGCAGGCCGCCCTCGAGGACGCGATGCGATACGCGAACGAGCGTGTCCAGTTCGGCAAGCCGATCTTCGAGTTCCCCCGGGTGGCGCGGAAGATCGGTCGGATGGTCGCGCGCGTCCAGGCGGCCCGACAGCTCACGTACTTCAGCGCGCGCCAGAAGGACCTCGACAAGCGCTGCGACCTCGAGGCGGGGATGGCGAAGCTGCTCGCGACCCGGGCCGCGTGGGAGGCGGCGGACGCCAACGTGCAGGTGCACGGCGGCAACGGCTACGCCGAGGAGTACCTCGCCTCACGCTTGCTCGTGGACGCTCGGGTCCTCTCGATCTTCGAGGGCGCGAACGAGATCCAGGCTCACGTCGTCGCGCGCCGCCTGCTCGAGGATTGAGGATCCTGCTCGAGGACTGAGGATCACGCCCGTGTCGCGGGACGGGGTGATGATCGTCACTCCGTGAACCTGCTCCGCGGAGCTCGAAGGTCCTACAACGCGCGCCAGGCTGGCGATCGCCTTTTTCGAGGGTCGCCCACGCGCTCGCCCCACCACCGGGGTTCACCGGCCCGGGACGCAACGAGTCGAGATCATGCGAGAAGTCGTTCTGGGGGCAGGCTAGCCGCTTCGGCCTTCCACGAGATCACGATTTTTTCGCGGGCACGGGACACGTTTGGGGGTTCCCAAGCCCTAGGCGCTGTGGTTTGCTTCGCGACCATGCCGGGGAAACTCAAGGTCGTGCTGGGGCTT
This sequence comes from Myxococcales bacterium, assembly GCA_019637115.1. Classification (GTDB taxonomy): domain Bacteria; phylum Myxococcota_A; class Polyangia; order Polyangiales; family Houyiibacteriaceae; genus JACKEH01. The sequence continues at coordinate 8,520 of JAHBWH010000256.1, forward strand.
TACGCCGTCAGCCTAGTGCTCAACCTCATCAACCAGGGATGGGTCGGCGCAGCGCTGAACATTCTTGTCATGGTCTTCCTCTTCAAGGGGAGCGACACCATGCGCAAGGTGGTCATCGTCTTCGCGATCATCGGGCTCGTGTTCAGCGTGCTCGGGATCCTTGGGCTACTCGCCCTCATCGCGCTCGTTTCGGCGGCCGAGTCGGCGATCACAGAAGCTGGAGGAACGGTCAGTGGTGGTGCAGGGATGGGTGACGTCATCCTCCTCGCCCTCCAGGTCGCCTTTGGCATCGTGAGCGCGATCTACACCATCTGGGCCCTCACTCGTCAGGATGTGAAGGACTGGATGATCGCCAAGTCGTCGGGCGCCGCCGCGGCGGGCTGAGCGACAACCTTCTGAAGAAGTCGAGGGCGGGCTCCGAGAGGGGCTCGCCCTTCTTCTTTGGCGTGCATGTGGAGCCCGCGCCCACTTGTGCTGGACGAGCCCACAGTTCCGAGGGTCGCGTCCGCGCGTCGGCGCCTCGTGCGTCCGTGTTGGAGCTCGGAGTCCGGTTCCGAGTCCGGTTGAGTCCGACTCCGAGTCCGGTTCCGAGTCCGGTTCCGAGTCCGGTTCCGAGTCCCCCGAGCCCCGACGGACGTCTCTGGTCGCGCACGCGCACGCGCACGCGCACGCGCACGTGGACGTGGACGGGGACGTGGACGGGGAGCCCCGAAGGTCGATCGAACGAGATAGGCGGGGGAGGACACGC
>JAHBWH010000257.1 GCA_019637115.1 Myxococcales bacterium
CACGGACTCCGACACGGACGCGGACTCCGACACGGACGCGGACACGGACTCCGCGGACGGACTTCGACGCGGGTACCGACCGTCACTCCACGGCCGAAACGGTCGTCAGCGCCCGCCGACGTGGAAGGGCCCGAGGTGCATCCCGCCCGCTGGCGCCCGCAGCGAGCGGCAGGTCGGCGCCTCCGCGGCGTCCGTGCGGCGCAGCGTGAAGCAGGTGAAGTGCTCCGTGCGTTCGCAGCCACGCGCCTCGTAGCGCCGCGTGTCGGGGTCGCCCTCGACGGGCGGCTGACGCTCGGGCGTGACGTCGACGACCTCGACGTCGGGACACGCCAAGACGTCACGGGCCATCGGATCGAGGGTGGTCCGGTGGTAGTCCATCACCGAGACCGGGGCGCACCCGAGAGAGACGCACGCGACGACGAGTCCGAGCATCATCCTCGGCCTCATCTTCGGAGCCCTCGGGGTCGTCGTGGACATCGAGCGCGTCGGCGTCCTCGGCGTCATCGGCGTCATCGGGGTCATCGGCGTCATCGGCGTCCTCGGCGTGATCGGCATCATTCGGCGCGCTCCGCGCCGAGCCAGGACTCGAGGTTCCGGCGCTGGGTGGCGCTCGCCGCCGGGTCGAGCTCGAGGCGCCACGTCTCGCTCGGGCGCTCGCCGAGCACGACGCGCAGCCGTCGCAGGCGACCGCGCCGCGCGACGAGCAGGTCGACCGCCTCGCCCGCGCGCAGCCGCGCGAGACGTCGATCGAGATCCGTCGGGAGGCGCTCGTCGTCGATGGCGATGAGCTCGTCGTCGACCGCGACGCCCGCGTCGTGCGCCGGCGTGCCGCTCGGGACCTCGCGCACGAGGAGGCGGCCGCCCTCGGCTCGCAGCTCGGCCCCGAGCCACGCGCGCCCCTGGCTGTCGGACGGTCGGAAGCGGAGGCCGAAGTGCTCGAGCGCGGGGGCGTAGTCGAGCTCGCCCGTGCCCTCGACGTAGCGCTCGAGGAGCGGCCCGAGGGGCGCGCCCGCGATCTCGTCGATCAACGCTGCGAGCTCCGCGCCCGTGTAGCCAGCCTCCGCGAAGCGCTCGTAGGCCGCGCGCATCACCTCGTCGAGGGAGCGCCCGCGCTTGCGCAGCTCGACGTCGAGGAGGAACGCCACCAGCGCGCCCTTGACGTAGTAGCTGACGCGCCGGCTGCGGGCGTGCTCGTCGGGCCGGTAGAATTTGATCCACGTGTCGAAGGACGAAGCGGCGAGCGACTGCACCGCCCGCCCCGGCGTCGTCTGCAGGCGCTCGATCTGCTTCGAGAGCGCGCCGAGGTATTCCCCGCGCGTGGAGAGGCCCGCGCGACGGACGAGCAGGTCGTCGTAGTAGGACGTGATGCCCTCGACGACCCAGAGCTCGTGCAGGTAATGCTCTCGCTCGTAGTCGAAGGGGCCGAGCCCGCGCGGGCGCAGCCGCTTGACGTTCCAGGTGTGGAAGAGCTCGTGGCTGATGAGCGAGAGCCACGCGCGGTAGTCGTCCTCGTCTCGGGCGTCCCAGCGGCTCGCCATGACGAGCGTCGAGCGCGCGTGCTCGAGCCCGCCGCCGGAGTCCAGCAGGCCGTTGAGGAAGACGAAGCGGTCGTAGGGGACGACGCGCCAGAAGGCGTGCTGGGTCGCGACGATGCGCGCGACGTCTCGGGCCGCGCGCTCGTGATCCCAGACGTCGAGGCCTCCGACGGTCGCGAGCTCGTGCCCGACCCCGCTGACCTCGAAGGCGCGGACGTCGACGTCGCCACACACGATCGGGGAGTCGACGAGCTCGTCGAAGTTGCGCGCGAGGAAGCGAAGCTCGCCCCCACGGGCCGGGGGTGCGTTGGGCGCTCCCACGGTCTCGGGCGCCTCGGGGGCCACCGCCTCCGGCTCCACCGCCTCGGCCTCTCTCGCCTCGGCCGTCGGAGACTCGGTCTCCTCGACCGCTGGCGCCTCCGCGTCGTCTGGCGTCGAGGCCGGCGCGTCCGACGAGCGTCGGTCGAGCGACGTGGCGCAGCGCGGCCACGCCTCGGGCAACGTGAGCCGCACCTCGTGCGCGAGGTCGAGCTGGTCGACGGGGGTCAGGAAGGTGGCCGCGCCGGTGAGGACCGCGACGTCGGCGTCCACGAAGCTGGTTCGCACGGAGAGCTCGCGCGCGTAGAGCCGATAACCGAAGCGGACCCGCGCGGGGAGCGGGCCCTCCGCCGCGGTGATTCGCCAGCGATTCTTGGCGATCTTCTCGACCCGCAGCGGCGTCCCGTCGGGCGCGATCGCGTGCTCCGCCTCGACGTGCCGGGCGAACTCGCGGACGAGGTAGGAGCCCGGCGTCCAGACCGCCATCATCAGCTCGAGGGCGTCGCCTCCGGCGGGCGCGTCGAGCTCGATCTCGACGTGGTGGTCGTGCGGGGTCGGGAACCGAACCGAGTGCACGACGGTCCGCGCGTCTTCGACCTCCGCCGCCGGCCGCGGGTCCACGACCGTGACCGGGGCGTCGGGGGTGGGGACCGCCGTGTCGACCTCTCGCCGCTCGCAGCCGAGCTGCTCGGGTGAGCAACCGATCATCAGCGAGACCACGAGCGGTGCCCAGCGTCGGTGGGGGGCGTGGACGAGCATCTCGCAGACCGTAGTACACCCGCTCCGAAGTTCGAGCCGCGTTTCGTTTCACGTGCGGGGCCGTCGCGGCGAGGTCGTTCGGCTTCCGAGTCGGACTCCGAGTGCATGACCGAGTCCACTCGGACTCGGTCTCGGGCGCAGACTCTTGAATCTCCGCGTGGCTCACGGCGGGGGAGGACACGCCCCGCCACACCGGCGCGGCGCTGATGGGGACGTCCAGGTCCACGTACGTGCGCGTGCGCGACCAAGAACCTCCGGGGTTCCGCGGGGGATAGAAACGCGACAGCTCCGAGTCCGAGTCCGAGTCCGCGTCCACGTCCGAGATGTTCGGTCGGCGTCCGCAGCCGGCGCGCCTCAGCGTGCCTCGTCGGCCCGAGCGAGGACGAGGTCGGCGAGGAGCGCGTGCACGCCGAGCGGCGGCGCGACCCGGACCTGGGCGCTCGGGTGGCGCGACGCGGCCTCGGCTGCGAGGTGGGGGATGTCCTCGCGTACGTGGCGGCCGGGGGCGAGGAAGTAGGGGACGACGATGACGTCCGTCGCCCCGGCGCTCACGCACTCGGCGAGCGCGTCGTCGAGGCTGGGGGCCGCGAGCTCCATGTGGGCGATTTGGACGTAGACGCCGCCGCGCTCGCGGACCAGCGCCGCGATGGCCTCGAGCTGGTCGTTGGCTTCGGCGCGGCGAGAGCCGTGATCGATGAGGATGAGCGCTCTCATGGCTCCTCGTGGGCTCCTGGCGCCCGAGGGGAGACGGAAGGACGAAGCCCCGGCAGAGCCGGGGCTTCGAGAAGAATACGTCGGGCGCGGCTCGGGTGGGCACGCATTGGGTTGGTTGGGTCGCCGCGCCCGACGTCTCCAACCATTGTAGAGACATTGTCTAGGTTGTCAACAGCGCGCTCTCATTGTCTTAGACATTCTCTGGGCGGAGGGGGCCCGGGTCCACGACGGGGCCATTCGGCGGGGCTGGCAGCTCGCATCGGCCGTCGACGCAGCGGCCCGTGAGGCGGAGGCGGTGCCGGGCGAAGAGCTGGTAGGCCAGGTCGAGGAGCTGACGCACGCCGGGCAGTCGGGTGAGGGCGACCAGCGGCCCGAGCCCGACCGCCGCGTAGAGCCGTCGAAAGACCTCGACGCCTTCGATCGAGGTCCCGTCGGGGAGCCGACCGTGAATGCGCGCCATCAGCTCGTCCCAGGTCTTCCCCGTGGCGGCGGCGTCGAAGGTCGGGCTGGCGATGTCGGTGAAGCGGATCCGAGCGTGGCGGTCGAGCCGCCGGAGCATCGCGATCTCGCGAACGCAGAGCGGACAATCACCGTCGAAGAAGACCTCGACCGCCCATCGATCGGCGGGAGCAGCGGGACGTTTCATGCCGGGGGGCCTGGGGTTGGCGCCCGCGCGGGTCAACGAGGGCTCGCGTGGGGGAAGGGCGCGGCCGCGTCTCGGCGAGGGGCGCGCGCTCGACGACCGCTCGAGAGCGCGATCGGGGCGATGGTCTCGAGCAGCGGCGTCCACGCCGCCCAGCCATGCGGACCGGGAATGTGGAAGACGCGCTCCGCAGGCAGCATGTCGGCGAGCAGCGCGAAGGTCTCGACGCTCGGATCTTGCTCACCCCACGCGAGGTAGATCGGCGTGCCGCTCGGCGCCGCGACCTGCTCGCGGATCCACGCCCAGTTGCGTCGAGTCACCGCGTCCCGGTCGGCGATCTCGCTCGAGTTCCGCGTCGCCCAAGGCTCCCAGGCCTCGAGCCCTTGCGCGCGGATCTCGTCGAGCACGGCGGGCTCGCCGAGGTAGGGCGCGATCAGGATCACGCCCGCGACGTCGCGAGGGTGGGCGGCGGCGTAGCTGGTCGCGCCGAAGCCGCCCATGGACGTTCCGACGAGCCAGATGTCGCGGTAGCCCATCGAGATCGCGGGGCCGATGACGTCCGCCTCGAGCCGAGGGAGGACCGAGAAGTCGAGGTAGTAGCCGAAGTGCGCGTGCACGCCGATGGCGTCGAGGTTCGGCTCGCGCTCGAGGAGCGAGATCACCTCGTAGCGCTCGAAGACGCCGCCGTCGTCGCCGAAGCCGGGCAAGAGGACGACGAGCCCGCGCGCCTGCGAGGGACCATGGGGCGTGTATTGGAGCGTGCGCAGAGGCGGCGTGGGAGAGGCGAGGAAGCACCCGGTGAGCACGAGCGACAGGAGCACGGCGGCACGCATGGTCGCCGGTGTACCACGGTCCACTCACGCGCGACCCCGCCACCCCATATGTCCTCCGGCCGCGGTAGTCATCTCCCGAGGGAAAACCCGAAGTAGTCCCACTCGGCCTGGCCTTCGAGGGTCCAGATGGTGGTGGAGAATCCAGTGGCCGCGCCCTTGAAAATCTTCAGATAACCTGCGGCGTAGGCACCAGTGCTGGGGGTGCCATGGTAGGTTCCGGCGGCTAGCTCGGCGAAACCATCTCGGTCGATGTCGCCCACGCCGGCCACCGACCAGCCGAACTCGTCGCCGTCAGCGTCTCCGACGAACACGCGGAACGGCGTCGCAGAGGGGCCTGGTGCCGCGCCCAGGAACAGGCTCGCTGAACCAGGAAAGACATCGGGAGGGCCTCCTGCGGTTGAGCTTCGCCACGCGCCGACCACGAGGTCCGCGAAACCATCGCCGTTGACATCCCCCGCGCTCGCGACGGACCTGCCGAACTCACCCATCGCGGCCCCTCCCGTCAGCACTTGCGTTGGCGCCATCGCGAGCCCTGCGGCAGAGCCCAAGACGACACTCGCCGTGCCCGCATTGTGGCGACCGCCGGGAGAGGCTAGGGGGGCCCCAACCACCACGTCGGCGAAGCCGTCACCGTTGACGTCGCCCACACCAACAGACGTTCCGAACTGGTCTCCTTGGTCCTGGCCCACAAGCACGCGGGCCGGTGCTCTCGAGAGTCCCGCGCCCGAGCCCAGGAAGACGACCACCGCCCCAGCGTCGATTCGTCCGCCAGGGTCAGTGAGCGCAGCTCCGACGATTGCGTCGGCGAAGCCATCTCCGTTCACATCACCACCCGTCACCGACCACCCGAAACGGTCACCCGCCGTGTCGCCTGCGAGCACGCGAGCCGGCGTTGCCGTGAGCCCACTCGCCGAGCCCAGAAAGACACTTGCCGTCCCGGCGTCCGTGCGGCCATTGACGTCGCTCTCCGGGGATCCGATCACCACGTCGGCAAAGCCGTCACCATTGACGTCGCCCACACTCGTCACCGATTCGCCGAATCTGTCTCCCGCACCGCTACCGTGGAGGACGAGCGCGGGCGCTGGTGACAGTCCGGTGGCGGAGCCTAAGAACAAGCTCACGGTTCCGGAGCTACCGTTTGCCTGCGCAGCGCCTACGACGAGATCCGCGAAGCCATCGCCGTTCACGTCGCCCGCGCTCGCCACCGATTCGCCGAACCAGTCCCCTTCCGCGACACCCTCTAGGATCAGAGCGGGCGCCACCGCTGTGAGCCCTGTTGCGGAACCCAGGAAGATGCTGGCCGTTCCTGCACCGCGGGCGCCTGGGGCGCCGACCACGAGGTCGGCGAAGCCGTCGCCGTTCACGTCGAGCGTGGTGCCCCAGCTCGTGTCGACGTCTCCGTCGGCGCTTCGGTGACCGACCCAGAACTGCCAGGTGGGGCTGGTCTCCGAGCCGATCCGGCCGGCGGCGCGTGCTCGAAGGCGCCAGAACCAAACCCCGGGAGCCAGCGCACCGTCGGGGCGTACCCGGTCGCCCTCCCCGGTGAGCGCGGTCAGGCAGCCCGTGGACATCGCGCGGTCGCGACAGAGCTCGACCTCGGCGCCCGTGGCGTCCGTGGCCAACGCCCACCGGAGCGTCGGTCGCTGGCTCGTGACGGTGCTCGTGCTCAGCGGAGCGATCGGTCGTGGAGGCGCCAGCGTCACGTCCACGACCGGGCCGCCATCGGCTACCTCGGAAGAGTCGGGCGACGAGTCCGGCGGACCTGACGAATCGGTAACGGACGCGTCTGGGGCGCCGGGCGCCACGATGCGCGATCCGTCCTCTCGTTCGCAGGTCCAGTCATCGACCAGGACGGTGTCGGGGGGACAAACGCATCGCCCTCCGCTGCGGATGAGCTCGCCGCAGGGGTTGTCGGGCAGTCCACCGCACGCAGAGAGGAGCAAGATGGAGAGAGTGAGTCTGGTTTGCATCGCGTGCCTCCGAAGGAAACGGGAATGAGTGACCCGTCCTCGACCGGGCGACCAGCGAGTTGCGTGAGAATTCGTCGAAGTCGGGTGGGTGCGCGAGCTGGCGACGGGGGGCGACGCGCGCGCTCGCTCCGTTCATGTCCTCGCGACTAGGTGGTGAACTCAGGTGCAGCGAAGGGTCACGTCGTGCGGGTGCTCCGGGCTGCCATCCCTGCTCGACGTAACCGTGACGGTCATCCCTGCGGCCAACGCCGCGAAATGTGCGGGAGTCACGACCACCGTATGCGGATGACGACTCGAGCCTTGAATGTTGTATGAGCGCTCCACGCCGGCCATGACGTCGTCGGCGCTGACCGTGAGCGAATGGCCGTGATTCCTTCCAATCGTCGTGGTCACGGACTCACACGCGGGCGCAGGGCCCGCGTCCTCGGCGGGGGTGCCGGCGTCCTCGGCGGGAGTGCCCGCGTCCTCGGCCGGGGCGCCCGCGTCGACGTCGCCGCTGGCGTCTCCACCGACTCCACCGTCGTCGCCGGGCGTGTCGTCGTCACCGCAGCCGACGGCGTTGAGGGTGGCGGCGGCGCCGCCGATGGCGAGGAGGGTCTGGAGGAAGTCGCGTCGCGTGTGGGTCATGAGATGGGGATCGTAGCGGGGTCTCGAAACGGTGGGTAGTAGGGGGCGAATCTGGGCCGGGCTGCGGGTCGGGCCGGACCTCGAGCCCACCTGCGGAGTCGGTGCGCCGTCCTGGCTCTGAGCCTCCGTCTGCGCTCGGAGTTCGCGCAGGCCGGAGGTGGCGTCGCCGTCCCGGTCCTGAGCCTCCGTCGGCGCTCGGAGTTCGCACAGGGCGGCGGCGTCGCCCAAGGCGCAGCGCGGGAGGTGCGGTCCGCCGCGGAGCGGGTGACGCTGACGCGGGCGAGACGCTCACGCTCACGCTCACGAGACGCTCACGCTCACGAGACGCTCACGCGCGCGAGACGCTCACGCGCGCGAGACGCTCACGCGCGCGACGCGCGACGCGCGCCACACGTGCCACGCGACGACCGCACCCCCAAAGCCGCGATCAGCCGTCGCGCCAGCGCGCGAAGCGGCCCGCCAGCGTGCGCGGGTTGCTCGCGCGGGCTTGGCGCTCGACCTCCTGGAGATCGAGCGGCCAGCGCACGGGTTGCTCGGGTCGATAGCCCAGCACCTCGGCGGCGCGCTCGCCGTCCAGGACCCCGCCGAAGTGCAGTCGGCCGCGGTTGATCGCGTAGTCGAAGTCCCCGCCGAGCGCGGCGCGGCGCAGGCCGTAGAGGGGCTGGAGCAGCGGGCCGGGGACGGCGACCTCCCGCCGACCGAAGCGCGCGATGATGCGCGAGAGCGGCAGCGTGTCGTAGCCGGGGACCGTGAAGATGCCCTCGGCGTCGCTCCGCGCCGCGAGCGCGAGGGCGCGGCCGAGGTCGTCCTCGCTGATCACGTTGATCATCGGATCGAAGCCGAGCGGCCGGAAGCAGACCTTCGGCTGTAGGTAGTCCCAGAGCTGGCTGCCGGTGCCCTCCGCGAGGCACTCGGCGCAGCGGAGCACGGCGATGCGGATGCGCGACATGCCCATGCGCGCGCAGACGGCGAGATCGGCCTCGACCCGGTCGAGGATGTACTGCGGCGTCCGTGGCCCGATGCGCAGCGGGTGGTCCTCGCCGATCCGCGCCGGCAGGCCCGCCGAGTCCTCGTAGATGGCGCGGTAGGATCGGTAGACGAAGCGCTGCACCGACTCGACGCGCTCGGCGAAGTGCAGGACGTGCCGGGCCGCCTGCGCGTTCAGGGCGTGCGCGCGCGGGCCCTCGATCGCGCGGCGGTGCGTGGCCATGTGGACGATGCGGTCGACGCCGAGCTCGCGGACCGGGCCGAAGACGAGGCTCCGCACCTCGCGCTCGCGCGAGAGGTCGACCCGCTCGTAGCGCACGCGGCCGTCCTCGAGCGGAGGCGCGCGGCGAGGCTCGCGCCCGACGGCGAGCACGAGCTCGGTGCGCGGATCGTCCAGCAGGTGCTCGATGAGCGCCTCGGCGACGACGGTCGTCGCGCCGGTCACGAGGAAGCGGCTCATCGGAAGATCCCCTTCCGCTCGGCGAGGCCCTCGTCGAGGAGCGCAGCCACCGCCTCCTGCACGCGGGCCGCCGCGCGACGGATCACGGCGGGCTCGTCCGACCGCGTGGGCGGCTCCTCGAAGCGAATGGGGGCGCCGTAGCGGAGGTGGTAGCGGACGGGGAGCGGGAAGGGCGTCGCCGGGAGCGGCAAGAAAGGGGCGCCGAAGAGCGGGATCGGCAGGCGCGCGAGCTGCGGCATCTGCTCCTCCGCGCCGACGAGCGCCGTCGGCACCACCGTCGCGCCGAAGCGGATGGCGAGCTCGGCGTGGCCGGTGCGGAACTCGCGCAGCTCGTAGCGCTCCGAGTAGCGCTTGCTGATGCCCGGTACGCCC
>JAHBWH010000258.1 GCA_019637115.1 Myxococcales bacterium
AGGTCTTCGCGCGACTCCTCGACCGCCTCTAGCCGCCGCAGAGGATGGCGAGCTCGGCGACCTGGCCGCGCTGGGGGCGGGGGGACATCAGCAGGTCGAAGAGGGGGCGGGTGGCCTCGATGTTCTCGGCCACCGCGCGCGCTGCCTCCCGCGGGCCGGCGCGAAGGCCGGTCTCGATCGCGGCCAGGGGGCCGTCGTCTCCGAAGGCCACCCAGTGCGCATGGACCAGCCTGTTCCGGTAGGTGCACGCCTCGCTCTCGCTGCTGGCCTCGTCGAGGTGCTCGCACCCGTCGCGGACGTAGAACTCCTGGCTCGTGTAGTCGCCGTGGTCCGCCGCCGTGACCCGCTGGCCCTCACGCTCGAGCCGCGCGGCGAGCTCGGCCCGCCACACGGAGAGCCCACGGAGCGCCAGCACTCGGACGACGGCGCAGGTCTCTGGGTCGGCAGCACTGCCGGCCGCTCGCTCGTGGCTCAGCTCCCACGACGTGGCGATCGCAATCTCGACGAGCTCGCCTCGGTCACGTTCGCTGAGGTCCCGGTGGCGAAACCCGTCGACCACGCCCAGCAGCCGACGGTTCCACGGCTCGTCGCCTCGAGCGAGCGCGCGCCGGAGCGACTCGACCGCGTCTGCGAGCGCCGCCGGCTCGTTCGGTGCATCCAGCGCGGCCACCAGAACGCGCGCGGCTTCTGCAGCCCTCGAAGCCTCCGCGGCAGCTCGCGAGACGCCCTCGTCGCCCGCCGTGGCAGATGACGCGGCCGAACCAGGGGAGCTCGTGGCGCACCCGATCAAGAGCAGTGGCAGCAGGCTTCGCATCCCGCGAGCATGCCCGAAGTCCAGCACCTCGTGCGTTGGACGCTCGCACTCCCCGCGGGCCAAGGCCTCGAGCGGCTCTCGGAGTTCTGACCCCTCGGGCCGAGATTGGTGCCTTTCACGGCTCACGGTACGCTGGCCCCGGATGCTTCGGGAGCAGGCGCATGAGTGGGCCCAGGATCACGGCGGACGAAGCCTCCGCGCGATCGCGACCGAACGACGACGTCTCCTCCAATCGGCGAAGCGCTACCCCGACGACCCCGCGTTCGCGCTGGCGCTCGCGCGCCTCGTCGACCTGGAGGGGAGCCGCGACGACGTGCGCGCGGCCCTCGAGTTGGCCCGTAATCACGCCGGAGATCCGGTCACGGGTGCGCGACTCGCGCTCGCCCTCGCCCAGCAGGGCTTCGAGGCGGGCGACCTCGGGCTCGCCTCCCGAGAGACGCTGCGCGCGCTCGACTTGCTTGCGACACCTCCGCCGCACGCGCTCGCGCGCGCCGAGGTGCTCACCTCCGCCATCCTCGCGCGCGCGCGGTTGGCGCAGATCGAGCGCCGCGAAGCAGAATCGGATGGGCTGCTCGCGGAGGCGTGGACGCTCATCGACCGTTGGAGCGAGGACGGCCGACCGCAGTGGCCTTGGCTCGAGGCGATCGGCGCCGCGTTGGAGAGCGGCGCTCGCCTGGCCAAGGGGCAGCGGCTCGAGGCTCGAAGCGCCCTGGAGCGCGCCCTGCGTGCCGCGGTGTCGTACGGCGGCGACCTGGAGGTCGCGATGCTCTGTGGTCTGCTCGGCAACCTGGCCCACGAAGCAGGCGATCTCGAAGGAGCCATCGGGTTCTACCGATCGGCAGTGCGCCACGCGCGAGCGGTCCAGAGCATCGCGACCGAAGCGGTGTTCCTCGGCTACCGCGGGTGGGCGCTCCACGAGCGGGGAGACGAGCGCGCGGCCCGTCGTGCCTATCGTGCGGCGATCACGCACGCCGAAGCGCTCCCGGTCCTCGGTCGCGCGGGCGTCCTCGCGGCGCTGCTCTCGTCGGGCTGCTACGCCAACGCGGGGAGCAGCTCTGGGTTCGCCACGATCTTCGATCCCGCGGACGAGTCTCGGACGGTCGTCGGACGCGACTGCTCGTTCCACCTCGGCGGCATGGCGTGGCGCGACCTCGCGGTCCGACGCGCCGCGAGGAAGGCGGTGGAGCGCACCCCAGACGCAATCGCCCTCGCGCACGTGACGTCGCGGCTCGTCTACCCTGCGCCCTTCAAGGTCTGCATTGAGGTGGAAGGCATTCCGCTCTCGCGAGAAGCGCTCGCCGCGCGGAGCGGTGGGGAGACCCTCGCCCGCACGCTCCTCGAGCTACCCAGGACGACCCTCCCGCCGGCTTCGGCAGATCGGATGGGACAGCCGAGCTCCCGAGAGCAACCGCGCTCGGCTCGAGAGCTGGCTCGCGCGGTGCCTTGAGGCTGGCTCACGAGCACGACCTCGAGGTCGGCTCGTGGACGCGCTCCCTAGGGCGTCACGACCGGCGAGCCCCAGCCGTCGTACTCCCCGTCGTGCCTCTCGGCGAGCTCGATCAGGTCCATGACCACCGCGTGGATGTGCTCTAGGTCGGTGGCGTCAGTTCGCATGACCTGCGCGCCGGAGGGGCGCTCCTCGCCCTCTTCCGTGTGACCCACTTCGGCTTCGAGTTGCCAGAGCTTCTCGGCGTCGCGGGCCTCACCTACTCCGTGCTCGCCAGGCTCGAGCATCTGCAGTCCGCAAGAGTACAGCGTGTCCAGGCTCGGGGGACGCGCGCGCTGATAGGCGAGGTTCAAGAAGATGGATGCCGGCGCGTCGTCGACGCGACAGGGGTACGAATCCCACTCGTCCGGGTGCTCATCGCTCATGGCGCGCCAGCGTATCGAAACGCCGCGGCGCACGCGACTCTCCGCCGCTCGTGGCGAGCGCTCCGCGGTCTTCCCAGAATCCGATCATCTGTGGCGCGTCGCTGGACGGAGGTCGTGTTGCAGGGCGCCCTTCCACCTCATGCTCGGAATGCGGCCCGCGAGCACGAGGTCGGTGGCGCTCCATCCACGTGTCCGTCGAGGCGAGCGCGTCGGCACCGACCGGGCGTCGTCGTCGGTTCGGACGGCTTCTTCGATCGTCCCCGTGCTGCGTCGTTCCGCGGGCCAAGGCCTCGAGCGGGTCTTGGCATTCTGACCGGCCCGGCTGCTCGCCGCTTTCGCCTTGCCGAGATACGCTGGCCAGATGGACGCCGCGCCCCGCCTCGCTGTGTACGAGGACCTCCTCGCGCTCGACGACGACGCGCGTGTCTCGGGCCACGTCGGCCTGGCAGCTCAGTCGTCGGTCGATCCGTCGCTATCTCCGTCGGATACGCGGTGGGCGAGCACGCGGAGCGGCTCCGATACGGAGAGGATCCGCACTGCTTCGGCGCGCCGATACCGCGCGAAACGATCCAAACATCGCGCCACGGGCTCCGCCTCGTCAGTGGCGTCACAGCGTGTCGCGCGCCATCCACTGATCCGCGTCTCGCCGAGACGAGCGCGCGGCGGCGCTCGACGAACCGCCCACGCCCGAGCGACAATCGCCGCGTGAGCCAGGACGCGCGCACGCTCCTCTTTCTCGCTGCCATCGTCGTCCCCATCGTGACGTTCGGGGTGACGATGCTGATCACCCAACAGGCGCGTGCGCAACGCTTGCGCGAGCGTACCGAGCAGCTCGCCGCCGACCTCGGCCTGCGCGTGATCGAGCCGGGGTGGGAGATAAGCGGGCGCCGGGGTGCGGCCCACGTGACCCTGCGCTGGATCGCGCGGGCCTCGTTCCGTGGCGGTCACCGCGTCACGTCGTGCGGCGTCGCGCTCGATCCGCCGCTCGGCCTACGACTCGTCGTCAGAACGCCGCCGGTCGTAGGCGGGGTCATCGGCCTCCTGGAGGCGTGGCGCGGCGAAGTGCGCGTGCAGGCGCGCGACCCGGACGTCGGGCGAGCGCTCGTGGCGAGGCTCGCCCCCGCGCTTCGAGAGGCCGCCGCGCACGAGGGCACGCACTGCGTCGAGGTGGACGACGTGTCCGTGCAGATCCTTCTCGACGACCACGTCGTCGATGAAGCGAAGCTGTGCGCCGCGGTCGACCGCGCGACGATCCTCGCCGCCGCGGTCCGCGCGCTGGTTCCCGCATGACGCGCACGGCCCACCCTCTCGCGTTCTCCCTGGTGCTTGGCCTCGCCCTGTCGGCGTGTGGAAGTGGTGCGCCGCGCGACTCGCCGCGCGGCGCTGGGGGCGCTGGGCACGCGGCGCCGGCCGTGGGCCAAGAGCGCCCCGCGATCGGAGCCGCGGCGGATCAGCAGAGCGCGCTGGACGATCGCGCGACGCTTGGCGTGGACGCCGAGCGCGCGTGCGAGCGCGATGCCGACTGCGCCAACACCGACTTCCACGGGTGCTGCCGTCCCACCGATGCCGCCTGCTCGTGCGAGCGACGCGCGATCGCGCGCTCCGCGCTGCGAGACGCCCTAGAGCGCTGCGCCGAGATCGAGTGCAGCGTCGGCACCTGCCCGCCCTGCACCCCCCTCGCCGACGTCCTCCCCGCTCGCTGCGTCGCGGGCCTGTGCAGCCTCGAGGCAGAATGAACGCCTCGGACGAGCCCCTGAGCGTGGTAGAGCGCGAGCGCTGGATCTCAGCTTGGCCGTGGAAGTGACGTCGCGAAGAACACGAGCTTCGTCCACGCTGCGCAATTCCAGGTGCCGCTTCGCGCGCCGACGCAGCGAGCGCGTCAGCGCGCGGATGAACGCCCCGAGCACGTCCGCGCACAGGCGGCGGTCGTAGGCCATCGCGTAGCGCAGGGACCACGGCAGCGAGCACACCCACTGCCGTATCGGCTCCTCCGGGAGCACCTCGTCCACCAGGTGCGCTGCGACGTCCGACATCCGCCGGCCGGCGTACGAGGGGCAGGTTCGAGGTGGAATCGGCCGGAGCGAAGCGGACGTCAGTCCGCGAAGCTGGCCGATTCCGCCGAGACGACGAGCGCGCCGAAGGCGCGCGGAGTCCAGCCCCGCCGCTTGCACGAGAATGCCACCAACATCTCGTGGCCGCACTGGCGGCACGCGAGCCGGACCACCCCGTGCTCGAGCAGGCCGCAGCGCAAGTACTCCTCGAACTCCCGCACCACGAAACCGGGCTGGCGACTGGCGACAGACCCTCGAGGAGGCTGAGGCCACGCGGACTGGTGCGCCGATGCGCGACGTCGTCGCCTGCGAGCGCGAGTAGGCTCGTCGGCGATGGCGACGGTCTTGGCGTTCTGACCGGCCCGGCTGCTCGCCGCTTTCGCCTGGCCGAGATACGCTGGCCAGATGGACGCCGCGCCCCGCCTCGCTGTGTACGAGGACCTCCTCGCGCTCGACGGCGACGTGCGGGCCGAGATCCTCGGAGGCGAGATCATCGCGACGCCGGCGCCCCTGCCTCGGCACGCTCGTGTCCAACGGAGCCTGGGCGGGCTCTTGGGCAAACCCTTCGACGACGACGATGGCCGCGGTGGCCCCGGGGGCTGGTGGATCCTGACGGAAGTGGACGTCCGTCTCGGCACGCACGACATCGTCCGTCCCGATCTGTCGGGGTGGCATCGCCTCCGGCTCCCGGCCCCTTGGGACGAGCGACCCATCGACACGAGGCCGGATTGGGTCTGTGAGATCCTGTCCCCATCGAACGCGCGTCACGATCGGGTCCACAAGCGCGCGCTCTACGCGCAGTACGAGGTGCCTTACTATTGGATCGTCGATCCCGAGGCGCGGACGCTCGAGGCGCTGGCCCTCGAAGGGGGCCGCTGGGTCGAGGTCGGCGCGTTCGACGAGACCGCCGTGGCGCGGATCGCACCCTTCGAGGCCGTCGCGATCGAGCTCGCCCCGCTCTTCCCACCTCCCGCTCGGACCGACGCGGAGTGACCGATCGCGTCGAGGAGCTCGCGGATTCCGTGCGAGCGGCCGAAGCCAACGGGTGGCCGTGGGAGATCGTGACGATCGCCAGTCGGGGCACGTTGCCAATCCACCGAGACGATGGCGTGCAAACGAGCTTCTTCGGCGCCAAGGCGGTCGTCCAAGACGCCACGCTCGCGGGATGATCCGGCGACGCGCTCATCCCGCCTGGCTCAGCGGAGCGGGGCGCGGGTGCGCACGAGGCCCTCTCCGGTCGGGATGAGCAGGTGGTCGTCGGCGTCGAAGCGGACTGGCGGTAGGACCGCCTCGAAGATCAGGTCCAACGGGACCGGTGGATCGGCGAGCCCATCGGCGAGCACGGGCACCCCCACGGGCGCCCACGCGCCGCCGCGCCGCTGGAAGTGGAACGCGCCGTCGCTCGTCATGCCGACGAGGCCTCCCCGCGCGTTCGTGGCCAGGACGCGGGGCGCGAAGTACTCGGGAGTCGGCACGCGCACCGCCGTCATCGCCCGGTCCGTCGAGCGCACCGGGTAGGCGATGTGCGCCGAGCAGCGGCCGTTCAGGTCGATGGCGAAGCCGGTCGCGTTGCCGTGCAGCACGCCGTCGTCGGTCATCGCGCGCGCCTCGAACTCGTAGGGCCGGTCGACGGGCTCGCCGCTCGGCTCGAAGACGGGCACGCGGTCGGTGCGCGTCTCCCACGTGACGAACTCGTCGGTCGTCGTGTGGAAGACGACCCCGCACTCGGTGCGGTACGAGCCGAGCCACTCGTCGTCGTACTCGAAGATGCGCGACAGGTTCGGCGTGGAGCGCGGCTCGCTCCAGGTCGAGCCGCCGTCGTCGCTCAGGCGCAGCTCCCCCAAGGGGCTGCCGATGGAGAACATCGCGACGCGCCCGTCGCTCAGCGCCTGCAGCGTCGTGACTGCGGGGGTGGCGCGGAGCCAGGTCCAGGCGCGGTCGCCAGGCGCGATGCGGAAGAGATCTCCGTCGACGTGCCCGAGGAGCCGACCGTCCTCGAGCACCACCACATCTTCGGCGTTGCGCGCGTGGCTGTCTCGGTGGCCCACGACGTGCGGCACCAAGCTCTCGATGCGGCCGTCGGGGTAGACCACGAGGTGCACGTAGACGCTGCGCTCGACGTGCACCTCACCCTCCCGAATCCGGACGTTGGCGTTGCGCTCGCCGAGCCGCTCGCGCGTCGCCTCGTCGAGGAGCTCCGTCCACGTCTCACCACCGTCGTCGGAGCGTTGCCAGCCGCGGTAGAGGCGCCCGTCGTCGTCCTGATGCTCCCAGGGCGGCTCGCTCCGCCCGCGGTGGGAGAAGGTCTCGCCGCCGTCGAAGGACACGCTCGTAGAGACGTAGATCGCTCCGCCGCGCGTCACCCACACGGGGTTGTCCGCCCAGCTGATCGTGCCGCCGTCGGGGACGAGCGGGTAGAAGGTCCACGCCGCGTCAGCCTCGGGCGCGCCATGGTGCATCCCGTACTTCGCCACGACGTAGACCGTGCCGTCGTGGCCGTGGTGCAGCGAGGGCTGATACGTCCGCGAGGCCTCGGGCATCACGGGCAGGTCGAGCGTCGTCCACGACGCGCCGACGCCATCGACGGGGATCATGAGCAGCCGAGGGCGCACGCCGGGGCCGTCCGGATCCGAGGCGCTCAGCTCGACCTGCTCGAGGACTACGAGCGAACGCCCGACGACGAGCCACGGCGCACCGGCCGGCGGCGTGTGCGTGACCTGCGCGCCCGTCTCCAGGTCCAAGAAGCGCAGACCGCTGCGGCTCCCGTACGCCCCCGAGGTGTCGGTGACCCATTGCCACCCTTGGATCGGTTGATCCTCGGGGAGGAACTGCCAGGTCCGGCGGCCGTCGATCGAGAAGAAGGCGCCGACGACGGTCGAGTCACCGCGGACCGCGAGGCCGCTGCCGAGGCGCAGCGGCGACGCGGCGCCCGGCACGAAGGGCTCCACCGCGAACGTCGCTCCGTCGCCGATCGGCGCCGCGTCGTCGTCTCCACAGGCGAAGACGAAGATCGCGCAGAGCGCGCTCGCGAAGGACGGCAGGTGGCGCATCGCCCGAGTGTAAAATCACACGAACATCACCCACAAGTGCGGACGGTCGTTGGGGACGAGGACCGTGAACCCTGTCCCCCGATGGAAGATGGTCGTTGGTCACGCGAGGCTCGGGGCCCAACGGGGCCGGCCGGTGCTGGGCATCAGGTCGCTCGGCGGTGTGAGTCGGGCGTTAGGTGGCGGATCTGGAAAGCCGAAGACCTTGGCCCAGCGATGAGTGCTGAGGGGCAAGACCATCTCGTCGCCGGTTCGCGGCCTTCGACGCGGATCTCGCTCGCCGAGGTCCTCGAAGAGGCGTCCTTCCTTCGCAGCGGCGGCGAGCACCCCAACGAGCGCCGGGCGTACACGCGTTGAGAGGGTGCTACCGTCGTGACGTGCGTCACGAGGTACGGCTCACGGCTCTGCTCCTGCTCGTCGGCGTGGCTTGTGGTCGCGGGGCCCTCCTGAGCGTTCCACTTCACTTCGACGCACGGGAGGGCTCGAGCGAAGGGCTACACGCCTCCGATGATCGGTATTCCGATCTCCTCTGCGGTCGTAACGAGGCTTTTGTACGGGGCTGAACGAACCGGCACACCTGGGGCGACGATGGCGAGGAGACTTCCTTCGTCGGGATCGAGATCGATCGTGGTCGCGTCGACCAGGAAGTCGCACAAGTGCTTGGCGCCCGCGTTCACGCTCACTACCGCGAGATGTCGAGGTAGGTCGGCGTCGCGGTCGAAACTTCTTCGAGCCTCAGGGCGCAGCGGTAGCGCCAACATCGATCTGCGGTAGTCCACGCCGCTCGTGAACGCTACGTCGTAGTGAACCGTCAGGTCGCCGAAGGCCAGCTCGACCATCTCCTCGAGAGCGGAGGCGAGGTGGATAAGCTGCTCGACTGGGAGTCGGAGCTTCGAGGGTTTGGGGACGAGTGCGCTGAGGACCCGGAGGCAGCTCGGCGTCCACCACCAGGGCGACTCCTTGCCGACGTTGCCGCGTACGAGCCAGAGCTCGCTTTCGTGGTCGACGGGGGTGCTCGTGTCCCACTCGACCCCTTCGGGGGGCGAGTCATGCAGTTCGTAGTGCGCGTGGCCGCCGAGGTTGTCGTCGTGCACGTAGATCGTCTCGATGGCGCCGCTTCGCATCAGGATCCGCTCGGCACCGTCGACGTCGGTGACCGGGATCGACTTCGGCTCTGCTCCTTCTGGCTGGCGATAGCCGGTGCAGGTGACCGCGTGCGCCCCGCCGTTCTGCACCATCAGGATCACCGGCAGGTGGGACCGGAGACACGCCGCGAGGCGCGCGCGGAAGAGTCCACGATC
>JAHBWH010000259.1 GCA_019637115.1 Myxococcales bacterium
CGCCTCCGCCTCCGCCTCCGACTCCGACTCCGACTCCGACTCCGACTCCGACTCCGACTCCGACTCGAGTCCAAGTCCAAGTCCGTGCCCGAATCCGAATCGGTGCCCAGCTTGGACGCCGCGCGCGGGCGTCACCGACGCAGCGCGACGACGCGCTCGTAGGCCTCCGCCGTCGTGATCCCGAGCGCGGCCGCGAGCGCCTTCGCGATGGCCTTCGGCTTCTCGCCCGCCGCCACGCGGTTGGCGACGAAGGACTGCTCGTCGACCTCCTCGCGGTGCACCTCCACGTCGTCGCTCGCCTCGACGACGATCGTCACCTCGCCTCGCGCCCCCTCGGCGAAGCGCTCCGCCAGCTCGGCGGCCGTCCCGCGCGCGGCCTCCTCGTGCACCTTCGTGAGCTCTCGGCAGACGGCGACGCGGCGCGCGCCGAGGCGCGTCGCGAGCTCGGCGAGCAGCGTCCCGGTCCGTGAGGGCGCCTCGAAGAGCACGTGCGCGAAGCCATCCGCCGCGATCGCGTCGAGCACCGCCGCGCGCTTGCCCGACGTCCTCGGCAAGAACCCCCAGAAGCGGAAGCGGTCCGCGTGGAGGCCGGCGACGCAGAGGGCGGCGAGCACCGCGCTCGGCCCCGGCGCGACCGTCACCCGCACCCCCGCGTCCCGCGCGGCCGCGGCGAGGCGCATCCCCGGATCGCTCACGACTGGGGTGCCGGCGTCGCTGACGAGCGCGAAGCGCGCCCCCTCGCGGAGCGCCTCGACGAGCCCCGCGATCTTCGCCTCGGAGGTGTGGGCATGCAGCGATCGCAACGGGGTCGAGACGCCGTGGTGAGTGAGGAGCTTGCGGGTGTGGCGCGTGTCCTCGGCGAGCACCACGTCGACCTCTTGGAGCACCTTCAGCGCCCGCAGCGTGAGGTCGTCGAGGTTGCCGATGGGCGTGGCCACGAGCCAGAGCGCCCCGTCTCGTGCGGACCCGTCTCGTGCGGACCCGTCTCGTGCGGACCCGTCTCGTGCGGGCCCCTCTCCTGTGGGCTGGGTCAGGGCGCCTCGTAGACGTCGAGGACGCTCGCGCCGAGCTGGTCCTCCATGAACTTCTTCATCTTCTCGAGCAGCCGCTTCTCGATCTGGCGGACCCGCTCGCGGCTCACCCCGAACTCGTCCCCGAGCTGCTGCAAGGTCTTCGGCTCGTCGGCGATGAGGCGCTCCTCGAAGATGCGCTTCTCCTTCGCCTTCAACGTCCGGCCGTACTCGTGGATCTTCGCCCGCAGGCGCTCGTCGAGCTCCTCGGCCGCGAGCACCTCGTCGACGGGCGCGCCCTCCCCGCTCATCAGCTCGACGCGCGGGGTCGGCTTGCCGTCGCTCTGCCCCACGGGCGCGTCGAGGCTCGCCTCGCTGGCGCCGAGGCGACGATCCATGGACACGACGTCCTTGACGGGCACCCCGAGCCGGTCGGCGATCTTCTCGGGCGAGGGCTCGATCCCGAGCGCCGACAGCCGCGACTTCTCCTTCTGGAGGTTGAAGAAGAGCTTCCGCTGCGCCTGCGTCGTGCCGAGCTTCACGAGCCGGAAGTTGTTCAGGATGTAGCGGAGGATGTACGCGCGGATCCACCAGGCGGCGTACGACGAGAGCTTCACGCCCTTGTAGGGGTCGTACTTCTTCACCGCCTGCATGAGGCCCATGTTCCCCTCCTGCACGAGGTCGAGGAGGTTCTTGTAGGCCTGCCGGTAGTCGTACGCGATCTTCACCACCAGCCGGAGGTTCGAGAGCACGAGCCGCCGCGCGGCGTCGAGATCGCCGTCCTGCACGTAGCGGACCGCGAGGGCGTGCTCCTCCTCCCGAGTCAGCAGCGGGTAGCGCTGCACGTCGCGCATGTACGCGGCGAGCGGGTCGCGACGAGAGAGCGCGCTCGAGGTGGCGGCAGGACGCCGTCGGACGATGGGCTCGTCGACCACCTCGACGTCGTCGAGCTCGTCGACGCTCGGCCCCTCGGCCTCGAGCTCCTCCTCGCCCGAGTCGGCGTCGAGGACCTCGCCGTCGACGACCTCGGCGTCCACGACGTCGGCGTCCACGACCTCGGCGTCGATGACCTCGACCTGATCTTTCTTCGGCTGCTTCGGCATCCTTCTCTCGCCCGTCTTCCTATGACCCGCTCTCGGAGCAATTGCGTCGTCGTCGAACGCTCAGCGCTACCCTTTCGTTCTCATCGGGTGGCGAAGGCCTCGCCCCAAGCGTCGGCGTCGAAGCCCACGAGCACCGCGTCGTCGCTGGCCGCGAGCGGCCGCTTGATGAGCTTCCCGTCAGCGGCGAGCGCCGCCAGCGCCTCGTCGTCGGTCATCGCGCCGAGCTTGGCCGAGAACCCGCCCTGGCGGTACGACTGGCCGCTGGTGTTGAAGAAACGACGCAACGGAAGGCCCGATCGCTGCCAGAGCGTCCGGAGCTCGGCCGCGGACGGAGGCTGCTCGACGATCGGCACGAGCTCGAACGCGAGCCCCTCGCGCTCGAGCCAGGCCTTGGCCTTACGGCACGTGCTGCAGCCGTCGTAGCTCCACACACGAAGGGTCATGGTGGGAGGCTCATCCGAGGTGGGGCCTCGGTCAACCCGAACGTCGCGAGGGCCCTCGACCGCGGGCCGAACAGCCATCGCGGACGCCGTGGTCGAGCACCGTGGTCGAGCACCGTGGTCGAGCACCGTGGTCGAGCACCGTGGTCGAGCACCGTGGTCGAGCACCGTGGTCGAGCACCGTCGTCCGGCGCCGTGGTCGAGCGCCGTGGTCGAGCGCCGTGGTCGAGCGCCGTGGTCGAGCGCCGTGGTCGAGCGCCATGGTCCGGCGCCGCAGTCAGCGCTCGCGAGATCGCGCACCCACCGCCGCCTCGCTCGCGCCTGCCCCCTCTCCGCCCTGCGCGACGGTGATTTTGCGCGCTGCCGGCTCGGCCCCGTACCCTCGCGCGACGCGGCCGTGGTATCTACGGCGCATGAGCGCGCCCCAACTGACGTGGCTCGACACCCTCTACCAGGTGCTCGACACGGACTTCGAGGAGCCCCCCGAGCGGCTGACGCTGCCTCAGATCCTGGCGAAGACCCGCGGACTGGGCGAGCTCGAGATCCTCTCGTGGCTGCTCGTCGAAGAGATGGGCCCCGAGGGCCTCGAGAGCTTCGAGCCTCTGATCGACCGCCCCGGCGGCGAGCAGCTCTACCACGGCGTGCTCGTCCTCACCCAGGCGCCGCTCTACCTCGACCACGGCACGTTCGAGCAGGCAGGCGTGACGCCCCCGCCGGACGCCCCGCGCGCGCGGTTCCTCGTCCGGCTGCGCGACTACGCCACCCGCGGGGAGACCGACCGCGTCTGGTTCTTCGTGGACGGTGTGGTCCGCAGCGTGGACGAGCGCGGGAAGGTGACCCGCGAGGTCGACGACGCGGGCACCTTCGTGCGGGCTTTGGCGTCTGCCCTGCTGTAGTCCGCCCGGGGCGAGGCCCCACGAGCGGCTGATCACTGCGACGCGTCACGAAGCCCAGCGTCAGCGAACGGTGTGGCACGGGTAGGCTCACGGCGGCACCGGCAGCTCATGGGCAGAGGCTCATGCCGGCAGGCTCTTGGGCACCGGCAGGCTCTTGGGCGCCGGCAGGGGCAGGGGCAGGGGCAGGGGCTCCAGCAGGCTCATGGGCTCCGGCAGGGGCAGGGGCAGGGGCAGGCACTACAGCGTGATGTGGGCGGGACGGATGTGTTAGCGTCCCGGCCGATGGTAGCGCTGTCTCGGCCTGGGCCTCGCCCCTGGGGCGTCCTTCTCTCGCTCGCCCTCGGGCTCTCTTGCGCCCCGGTCGACACGTCCGACGGGGACGTCCCCGACTTTCAGGTCTCCTGGCTGACGCCAAGCGGCGAGATCCCGGCGGACGTGGGCGTTCTGCGCGTGCTCCGCGTCTACCGCGACGGCACCCAGGACGATCAGATCTCGCGCTCGCGCCGGGCCATCGTCGAGGACGGCGACCGCGCGCTCATCGTCCCGCGGCTGCCCTACCACGAGGAGATCGACCTCGAGCTCCAAGCGCACGCCGCGGACTGTGGCGACACCGATCCCTATTGCAACCTCCGCTACGTGGGCCGGACGGGGCCGATGGTCCTGCGCCCAGGAGAGCGCCGGTACGTCCCGATCGCGATGTACCCCGTGGCGGCCAGCGCCACGCTCAACCGTGGGGCCGCGCTGCCGCCGCGCTTCCTCCATACGTCGACGGCCCTCGACGACGGCCGCGTGCTCATCGCGGGGGGGTTCACCTCGCTCGAGAGCGCCGACTGCCCCGACGGGCTCGACGCGACCCGCTGCTTCGCGGCGCGCGCGGACGATCGCGCTTACGTCCTCGATCCGGCGACGGCGCGCTTCCACGAGGTGCAAGACACGCTGCAGCAGGCGCGCGGCGGTCATACCGCGACGCGCTTGGCCGACGGGACCGTCGTCATCGCGGGCGGCGCGCCGCGCGCGATCGTCGCCTTCCGAGACGTCGGCGGCGAGGGTGAGCCCGTCCGCGCGCGAGAGGTCCTCGTGCTCCCCTTCCTGGACGCGGACACCCCCGGCGCCCACGCGACCTCCGAGCTCTTCGACCCCGACGCCAACCCCGAGGCCGAGGATCTCGAGCGCGATGGCGATCCCGGCCGAGGAGGCTTCCTCGGCGACCCGAACGAGACGGGCCTCGCGCCGATCCCGCTCAACGAGGGGCGCTTCCTACACGCCGCCGCTGCCGATCCCTCGAGCGGCGATCGCGTCGTGCTCTTCGGAGGCACCGTAGCGCCCACGACCTACGAGGTCTTCGACCTGCGCAAGCCCGGCGGCCCGGGCGTCTACGACAACGGCGGCGCGAGCCTCGGCGTCGCGCGCGTGGCCCCACGGGCGGTCGCGATGGGCGCGGGCGCGACCGCGAGGATCTGGGTCTTCGGTGGTGTGCAGCAGGCGCTCTCGAACGACGACCTCGCGGACGTCTGGACGCCCGAGGCGGCGAGCCCGAACGGGACGCTCCGCCCTGGGACCGAGGACTCGTTCTTCCCGACCTCGACCGGCACGGACGAGGACTTCCCCGAGCTCGCGCTCATCCGTCCGGGCGTCGCCGCGGTCGGCGACAGCCACATCCTCATCAACGGCTGGTACGGCCCGCGCTGCCCCGCGGGCGCGACGGCGACGACCGCCCCCGTGTTCGGGGGTCCGGAGATCTGCGGCCACCAAGGCGGCCCCGACCGCATCTTCACGGTGCAGAGCGCGAACGGCTCCACGATGCGCGGAGCCTCCCCCATCAGCGCCCGCCACGCCCTCTCCGAGGCCGTGCGGATGCGGGACGGTCGAGTCCTCCTCGTCGGCGGCGTGCAGAACGGGACGTTCGCGAACAACGTGGGCACGGCGGTCTACGACGGCGTCGAGGCGGGCCGCGCCCGCGGCGCGGGCGGCCCGCTGCTCTCGCAGGGCCGCTTCTTCCACGCGGGCTCGGCGCTCACCGACAGCGGCGTCGTCATCACGGGCGGCATCACGCTCGACGCGACGGGCGTCCGCGCGTCCCTCGTCGCGCCGAGCGAGGTGGTGATGCTGGCGCCGCCGAACCGACCCACCCGCATGACGCGCCCCGAGGACGGCGAATGACGCTGTCGCTCGCCCGCGAGGTCGCGCAGGTCGGGCACGCCAGGCGACGGAAGCTGCACGGCGGACGGCTCGGCGCGCTCGGCGTGACGCTCGCGCTCCTCCTCGCGCCGATGGGTGCGAGCGGCCAAGACACGCTGCGGCTCAACCAGGATCCGACCTGGTACACCGACGTCATCGACGCGTTCGACGAAGGCGACCCCTTCGACCTCGACGTGCGGGTTGGTTTCCGCCGCGAGCAGCGCAACGGCACGATCCGGCGCGAGGTGCCGGGCGACCGCGGCCTCCTCGGTATGGCGGACGTTGGCGACTGGCGGCACGTCCGCAACGTGCTCGACCTCGGGCTGAACGTCGGCCTCTTCCGCGACGTGATGATCTACGGGCGCATGCCGGTCGTCCTCAGCGACGAGCGCCGCATCCTCGCCTCCGATGGCGACGCCAACGGTCGGCTCGTGGCGCCCTTCCCTGGCTACGAGTCCCCCAGCCTCGGCAGCGTGCCTGGCGGCAGCCCTCAGTCGTTCTACCTCCCCTTCGAGTCGCCGACCCGATCGGGCATCGAGCGGCTCGACGTCGGGCTCGCGTTCAGCCCGATGAACCAAGCGCGCCGCCCCGCGCTCCCCACCTGGATGATGATGTTCGAGCTCCAGCTCGGCGTCGGCCAGCTGATGCAGCCTTGCGAGGCAGGGGGCGTGGTTCGGGATCCGAGCACGGGCGACCCCGTCCTCGACGGGGGCGGCGCGACCACGCCGCGGACGTGCAATCCGGGCATCAGCCAGGGCACGCACGCCTTCCGCTTCGAGACGCGCTTCTCGCGCCGTTACCGCCACGCCGAGCCCTACATGGGCGCGAGCTTCCTCTACACCTGGCCCGGCCGCGCCGAGAGCACCTTCCGGCCCGGAGGCAACCTCGCGGGGCACCAGCACGACCGCCCGCCCGTCCGCGGCGGGTTCACGGCGGGCGTCGCGTTCATCCCTTGGGAGAACCGCGCGACCTGGCAGCGCTTCACGGTGGACCTCCGCGCACAGGCCCTCTACGTCAGCGAGGGGCGAGACTACTCGCCGCTCTACGACGCGCTCGGCAGCTCCCAGCACCCGTACTTCACCGAGCCGAACCTCGAGGGCATCCCGCGCGTCGAGGGGGATCCCGAGCTCCGCCGCGTCCCCTTCACCGGCGTGACGACCGTCGGCGCCCACGCGCACATCAAGGGCACGCTCGCCATCGAGATGCAGGCGGCGCGTTACGTGCGCTTCCAGCTCGGCACGACCTTCACGTGGATCACCTCGCACCCGCTGACCTTCGGCGACGCGTGCAACGCGAGCGTCTCGCCGAGCTCGCCCTCCGATCCGCGGGTCGGGGCGTGCATCGACGGCATCAGCGATCCGCATTTCCGTGGCGAGGTCGACACCACCGGCCGCCGCTTCCACCTCGGCGACGCGTACGGCATCGACCTCTTCGTCCGCGCGACCGCGCAGTTCTGACGAACCGCGCCTCGAGCTGGCAGGCCCGCGAGCTGGCGGGCCCGCGAGCTGGCGCGCCGTCGAGCTGGCGAGCCGTCGAGCTGGAAGCCGACGGGCCCGCGAGCTGGCGACCCTCAGGGTTGCCCCGGCCGCTTCACTTTGTCGTAGACGTCCATGAACGCCCCGACGGCGCCGTACTTCTCGCGTACCTGCTCGTAGAGCGTCCGGTCGAACATCTCCCAGAACTCGTCGCGGCTCTGCTCGGTCACGGCGTAGAGGCATTGGTAGCCGTCGTGATCGCGCAGCCACGCCTCCATGTTCTTCACGGCCTGGATGCCATCCCACGCCTCGCCGCGCTTGACGGGCCTCGGCACCTGCCAAGCGCCGATGTCGACGAACATCTCCGTCTCGCGCCCCTCGGACGGCTGCAGCATGCCGGGCGGAGACGTACGGAAGGTCTTGTGGCCGCAGAGCCAGAGCGGATAGCACTCGAACTCGCGGTGAAACATCTGCACGCCCTCCCGCAGGTGGCGCAGCGGGACGAGGCCGTCCTGCACGACGTTGCGCTCGTCGCGGTAGCGGCGGATGCGCTCGGTCTGCGTGAGCTTCATGAAGCTCACCTTCGGCGGCATCAGCCAGCCGAGCGGGTAACGAAACGCCGGGTGGTTGCCGAAGGGCACGAGCAGCTCGCCGTGCCAATAGAGGCTCCGCGTGTGCCGATGGTACCAGTCGCGGATCGGCAGGTACTCGGTGAAGGCGCCGCGCTCGAGCGCCGTCTCCGTGTGCTTGTAAAACCAGGGCTTCCACCACTGGCCGATGGCGTTGACGTCGCGCCGATTGGCCGGCGCGTCCGCGTAGTCGCCGTGAATCACGACGGCGCGGTCGAGATCGTAGAAGAGCACCTCGACGTGCTCGGGCGCGTCATCCGCGCAGATGAGCTCCTCGAAACGCGCGCAGATGGCGTCGGTCCCGAAGACGGGCTCGTAGGTGAGCCGCACGTAGGGTTTGCAGGGGATGAGCGGGAGCTCGAGCGCGGTCAAGAACCCATGGGCGCCGTAGCTCCACGGGAGCGCGTGGAAGAGGTCGGCGTTCTCCTCCGCGCTGCAGGTCACGACGCTCCCGTCGGCGAGCACGAGCTCGGCCGAGCGAACCGTATCGGCGAAGAGGCCGTATTTGTGGCTCGAGCTCTCGATGCCGTAGCCGAGCAAGAGCCCGCCGGCCGTGAGGTCGTCGAGCTCGGGCACCACGGGCACGGTGACGCCGAGCGGCGCCAGCGCCTCCGTGAGCTGCCCCATGTTCACGCGGGGCTCGACCTTCACGGTACGGCGCTCGAGGTCGATCTCCAGGATGTCGTGCAGCTCGACGTCGATGCCGTAGCTCGTCTTCTTGTACTCGCTCGTGCGCACCGCGACCGTCTGCCAGCCCTTGCGGGAGGTCGTGAGCAGCCCTGGCTTCCCAGCGCGGCGCCACGCGGCCATCTGCTCTTGGATCGAGCGCACGCGCTCCTCGTGGCGGTGCGCGGCGTTCTTCCAGTTCCGGTACCAGATGTTCCGAAAGCGCCACCACGTGTCGTAGGCCTTCGAGAGCGGCAGCACGACCGGCACGACCGTCGCCCAGCGATGCTTGACGAGCAGCTCGGTCAAACGATCTCCGAGGTCGGGCGCGCGCTCGGACGTCGCGGCGCGCGAAGCGAGGCCGGGTGTGCGTCGGGACATCGGCTGGGTCTCGGTCATCTCTCCTCCCAAAGGTGTGCTCAGGCGAAGAATTAACCCGCGTCCACGGCGGCTTCCACCGCGCGCGAGCGAAACGCGTTTCATGTGACACTGGAGTCCGGAGTCCGGAGTCCGGAGTCCGGAGTCCGGAGTCCGGAGTCCGGAGTCCGGAGTCCGGAATCCGCGTTCGCGTTCGCGTTCGCGTTCGCGTTCGCGTTCGCGTTCGCGTTCGCGTTCGCGTTCGCGTTCGCGTTCGCGTTCGCGT
>JAHBWH010000026.1 GCA_019637115.1 Myxococcales bacterium
CCAGGCAGCCAGGTGCGCCACGAGCTCGTCGCGCGCGAGCGCCCCTCCGTTTGGCTCGACGTCCGGCTCGACGTAGGCGCAGAGCCGCTTGTCGGCGCCAGCTCCAGGCCAGGCGCGTACCACCGCGCGGCGCACCCGCGGGTGGCGGCAGAGCGCGACCTCGATCTCGCCCAGCTCCACGCGGTAGCCGCGGACCTTCACCTGGTCGTCGTTGCGGCCGATGAAGCAGAGCTGACCGCGCTCGTCGCAATACGCAAAATCTCCGGTGCGGTAGACGCGGCCGGCGCGCGCGAAGGGATCCGCGGTGAAGCGCGCCGTGGTGAGCTCGGCCTGCCCCCGGCCCCCGTCCGAGAGGTACCCCTCCGCGAGCCCCGCGCCGCCGATCCAGAGCTCGCCGACGAGCCCCTGAGGGCGCGGCTCCCCCGCGGAGTCGACGACGTAGGCATAGGTGCCCGGGAGCGGCCGCCCGATGGGCACGGGATGAACGGGCTCGTCGCCCTCGTGCTCGTACACGGTCGAGGTGACGGCGGCCTCCGTCAGGCCGTAGGCGTTGAACCACCGCGGCCGCCTGCTCGCGCACCTCCCGAGGAAGAGCTCGAGGTGGCGACGCGTCGCGACGTCCGTCCCTACGACGAGCCCCCTCAGCGCCGCTGGCAGCGGCGCGTCCAGACGCGCGAGGTGCTCCATGAAGCCGCCGAAGAACGCCGTCGGCAAGTTCAGGAACGTCAGCTCGCGCTCCTCGACGAAGCGGCGAAAACCTTCGTAGGACTGGAGCAGGTTCGGCGGTGCGAGCACGACGGTGGCGCCGACCGCGAGGGGGGCGAAGAGCTCCTCGATCGCGAGATCGAAGCAAGGGCTCGCGACCTGGAGCGCGCGATCGCTCGGTCCGAGGCCGTAGCGCGCCGCGACCGCGGTCGCCTGCGTCGCGATCGCGCGGTGGGGGACGAGCACGCCCTTCGGGACGCCCGTGGAGCCCGAGGTGAAGATGAGGTAGGCGCCGCCCTCGCTCGTGGCGAGCACCTCGGCGCGAGGGCCTGCGACCGGTTCGCACCACGAAGCCTCGACGACACGCTCCTCGGCCTTCAACAGGCGCGCGGTCGCCTCGCATGCGCGAGACGTGAGCAGCAAACGGAGGCCCGCGGCGTCGACGACGTGCTGCAGCCGCTCGAGCGGCAGCGTCGGATCGAGCGCGACGAAGGTCGCACCCACGTCGAGGATCGCGAGCGAGGCGATGGTCGAGAGGAGGCCTCGCTCCATCGCGACGCCGACTCGATCGCCAGGCCCTACCCCCTCGCTCGAGAGGCGCGCGGCGAAGGCCGCGGTGCGCTCGGCGAGCTCCGCGTACGAGAGGGCCCCCTCGGCGTCTTCGAGCGCGCGGCCGCTCGGGTGCGCGTCGACGCTCGCCCGCCACAGCGCGGCCAGCGTCGGCGGGGCGCCCGGGGTCGCTGACGTGGGGTCGGAGAGGCCCGCCAACGAGAGCGAGCGGGCGCGCTCGCGCGCGTCCAGGATGGGCGCCACGGCGGCCTCGACGTCATGCGGGCCCGCAGCGACCACCTCGATCATCCGGCCGAGCCGCGAGAGCGCGTCGGACGAGATCCTGCCCTCGTCGGCGAGGAGGCTCGCCCGCCCATCCTCGGCGAGGTGCAGGAGCAGCTCCGCCTCGCCGGGCAAACCCTCGGGGCGCGGCCCTCCGAGCTGGACACGCACCGGGAGCGCCGGCAGGTCGAGACCGAAGCGCAAGGGCAAGTCGCGCATCATCCCCCGACGCGCCTGCACGGCCGCGCGCTCATCCGCGACCGCGGCGAAGAAGAGCGCGACGTCTCGACGGGCGCCCGTCGGCAACGCGAAGGGCGCGTAGGGCAAATGGAGGCGCGCATCCCACGTCGAGTGCTCGGGCGTGTGCAATCCGAGCAGCGCTGGCTCGTCGGAGTCCATCGCGCGACGGAGGACGAGCGCGAACGCACCGAGCGGATCGACGAGCTCGGGCAGGACGAGCGTCCGCGCGCGACCCGCCCGCGACCCGCGCCCGAAGGGCGCGGGTGCGCCCGCGCCCTCTCGAAGGCGCGTGACGAAGAAGCGCTCGTGCGGCGCGAGCGCCGCGGATAGCCCGAGCGCGATCTGCAGGGGACTCGTGGCGAGTCGCGCGCCCACGGGCGGTAGGTCGGTCGGACGCCCATCGAGCGTGCGCGGCTCGCGGAGCACGAGCGCCCCCTCGCCTGTCGCGACCGTCCAGCTCGCGCCGTCACGCCCGACGATCTCTCCCGGCACAGCACGTCCATCCGCGGCCACGTACCCGCCGCCGCGCACGACGAGCACCTCCCCCTCGGCCAGCGCGACCTTGGGCAGACAGAGCGTGTTGACCGACGGCCCGAAGTCGAGCGCGCGCAGCGTGCGATCGAGGTCACGCGCCGCGCGCGAGAAGTCCAGGGCGCCAAGTCCCAGCTCTGGCGCCGCGACGAGCGGCGAGGCGCTCGGCGAGAGCGCGCCACACGATACGCCGACGTCGAGGGGCGCGGCGGTGTCGTCCAGCAGCCTGGGCAAGAGCGCCTCGAAGGCGGCGACCCCGACCTCGAAGCATTTGGCGTTCAGCGTGCCGGTCGTCTCGTCCTCGGCGATCTCGACCGGCCGCGTCGCGAGCACGGCCCGCGGCTCCCCGTCCACGCCCAGCTCGACCAAGCCCACGTGGTGCTGACGCGCGCCCGCCAGGATGGCCCGCGTGGTGGCGTGGTCGCCCACGTCCGGGCCGTCGTGATAGGCGATCGCCCGCCGAACGCGCGCGAGCTCCTGGCGCCCGAGCCCCCAGCGCCCGCTGAAGTCGAAGAGGAGGTCGACCCCCTCGTCGAGCCATTCGCGGAGCTGCTCGCGGCTCGACCCGATCTCGACGCCGAGCGGGTCGGCCCACCGAGCGAGCCCCCCGTCGGCGCAGAGCACGCCACGAACGCGCAGGAGGCCGCGTGAGATCGCGACGACGCGTCGGCCGAACCCGCCTTCCCCCAACACCACGCAGGAGCGCAACTTCCCTCCACCGCGCCCACGGCTCACCGACCTTGTACGCGCGAACTGTGCTCACAGGCAAGCAACATTTTTCCATCCGAAGCGGTCAGGCCGAGGTCCGACGCGCGGGGCCGACGTCGAGGTCGAGGACCGCGATCAACCGGTCGAGATACCTGTGGCGAGGCACGAGCCGTCCGCGGGAGCCCGTGACTGGCGATCGCGCGAGCGCTCGGTGTACAAGGCCCGCATGCGAAAGGCGCGACTTCTCCTCTTCTTGGCGGCCTGCGGCGGCGCCGGCCCTTACGGATTCGCGGAGACCTACGCTCCGCTCCGCGACGAGCGCGACCACCACCGTGACGCGTCGAACCTCAACTACGAGGAGATCCGGGGCGACGCGCGCGGCCACCGCAGCACGTTGGTGGGCTGGTTCGGGACCGTCCAGCACATCGACGTGCAGGGCGATCGCGCGACCGTTCGGCTCGCGCACCGCACGCTGGCGCCGCGAAACCTCTGCGCCGACGAGCGGACCTCCTCGTGTCGCGTCACGGTGAGCGAGCGCGAGGGAGGGACGTTCACGGCGACGATCCACCTCCGCCCCAGCGAGCGCGAGGGCGAAGAAAAGATCTGGGTGGGGTCGCTCCTGCGCGTCTTCGGTCACCCCACGGGCGACGTGAGCGACGAGGATGGCGTCGTCCTCTCGCCCGTCTACCACCGGCACTGGCCGCGCGGCTCCTTCGTCACGACCGCCGCGCGCGGCCAGATGCGACGCTGACCGCTCAGCTTCCTTTGAGGGGCTGTCGCCAGGTCGCCAGCCCCTCCCCCACGGGGCATGACGCCCCCACGAGCCTACGCTCGCTCCGCTCGCTGCGCGCCGTCCGGTAGGGCGGCTTGCCAAAACGGCTGAGCTTCTCTTCAGCTTCTTTGAGGGGCTGTCGCCAGCCCCTCCCCCACGGGGCATGACGCCCCGAGGGGCCCCCTCCCACGAGCCTACGCTCGCTCCGCTCGCTGCGCGCCGTCCGGTAGGACGGCTTGCAAACACGGCTGAGCTTCTCTTCAGCGCCCGTTCCGCACTAGCTGCACCGCGAAGAACGCCCCGAACACCACGCTACCCAAGACGACGTACACCATCCCCGAACCCTCCCGACTCGCCCACGAGAAGAAGGCTCACCCGGATCGTGCGCGCTGCGCCATCCCCCGAACGGGGGATGGTCACTCGGGCAGGATCACCATCGCGCGCAGGTTCGCACGGCCCTCCGCCTCCCTCAGATCGAGGTCAGGGATGACCACGACACGCTCCCCCCAGCGCGCCTGCGCGGCGTCGCGCACCCCCTCGAGCCACGCGTTGGCCGCGCCTCGCTCGAACGCGCCGGTCGGCGCCGCGGGCACCCCGCGCGCCCACGCCTCGAGCTCCTCGTCCTCCTCCGGTGAGGTCTCGTCCTCCCCTTGGCGAACGCGGATCGACGCGCGCCCGAAGGTGAACGCCGGCCCCTCGCGGATCTCGACGCGAGGGCTCGTCAGCCCCTCGGGCGAGGGCCCCGTCACGCGCGCCGCGAGGTGGCCCCGGTCGAGGTAGGCGCCGCGCCACGCCTCGATGACACGCATCGGCACGTGGCCGTCGGGCCCGAGCGGGAGGACCTCCGCGCCCATCGCCTCGCGCGCGACCGTCCGCAGCGTCGCGTCGTCGATCTGCGCGTTGCCCTCGAAGCCGAGCGACGCGAGCGAGACCGTCGGCCAGGCCTCGACGCAGCGCCCGTCGCGCTCTTCGACGTGCACCTCGCGAAGCCGCTCGGCCGCGCCTGCGAGGAAGCGCTCGACGTCGCGCTCCTCGATCGCCTCGGGATCGCGGCCCTCGACGTTGCCGAGGCCTGCGGCGAAGACCTTCGTCGACAAGATCTGGCGCTTCAGCACCCCGCGGAAGCTGGTGAGATCGAGGCCCTGCGCGAAGAGGGCCTCGCGCATCTGCTCGGGCGAGAGCCCGTTCGAGCGGCGAATGTGCTCGACCGCCGCGTCGACCTCCTCGTCCTCGACCGAGACCTCGTACCACTGGGCGAGCGCGTCGACGACGAGCCCGAGCATCACGTGCTGCTTCTTCTCGCGCAGCGAGCCGTCGCCGGGGATCCGTCGGGCCTCGCGCTCGACCTCGTCCTCGTCGACCCGCAGGCAGCCGAGGCGCACCTCGCGGCCGCTCTCTCCGCCGCTGCTCGCCGCCCCCTCGCGCGGGGTCTCCACGTCGCGCTCACGACCACCCGCGCACGCGAGCGAGAGGAGCAAGCTGAGGCTCAAAACCGTCTTCATCTGCGTCCCAACCCCGAGCCGGGCTCGCGCATTCCGTGCGCGCCCAGCTGCCCTTCGAGCAAGCGGAGTGCTTGCCACCCCCTCGCACGGCGTCAAGCCCGCGCGAAGAGGCGGAGCGAGCTGCGCCTCAGGCCACCGCCACGCTGCGATCGGTGCCCGGCACGGGACGATGCTCGCCGCGGAGCTCGACCGCGACCGTCTTCGAGATGCCCGGCTCCTCCATCGTCACACCGTAGAGCACGTCGGTGAACTCCATCGTGCGCTTCGAGTGGGTGATGACGATGAACTGGCTCCGGTCGGTCATCTGCCGGATCGCCTGCGCGAACCGGCTGATGTTCGCCTCGTCGAGCGGCGCGTCGACCTCGTCGAGCAGACAGAAGGGGCTCGGCCGGTATTGGAAGAGCGCGAAGATCAGCGCGACCGCCGTCAGCGCCTTCTCACCGCCGCTCATCAGCTCGAGCGACCCGAGCTTCTTGCCCGGCGGCTGCGCGATGATCTCGATGCCGCTCTCGAGCATGTCGTTCGGATCCGTGAGCTTCAGCTCGGCCTTTCCGCCGCGGAAGAGCTCGGGGAAGATGCGCTTGAAGCGCTCGTTCACCGCGACGAAGGCGTCCTTGAACATGCGACGGCTCTCGCGATTCATCTCGCGGATCGCCTTGTCGAGCTTGCGGAGCGCGTCCTCGAGGTCGTCCTTCTGGCCCTTGAGGTGATCGTAGCGCTGCGACTTCTCCTCGTACTCTTCGATGGCCGTCAGGTTGATCGGCCCCATGCGCTCGATGAGGCGGAGCAGCTCCGCGACGCGCTCGCGCACCTCGGCGGTCGGTAGCTCGCGGGCGTGGTAGTCGACGAGCGCGGTGCGCAGGTCGAGTCGGTGGCGCTCGTCGATCTGCTCGAGCAGATGCTCGAGCTCCATCGAGAGCTCGCGGTCGCGGAGCGTCAGCTCCCCCACCCGGCCCGACACCTCGTCGATGCGTGCGCGGACCTGCCGCAGTCCCGCCTCCCCTGCCTGGAGCGACGTCCGCGCGGCGTCGTAGCGCGCGCGCACGCCGCCGAGCTCCTCGTGGGCGCGCATCGCCTCGCCGACGCGCTCGTGCAGCTCGCCGCGCGCGAGGTAGAGCTCCGCCGCCAGCCGCCCCTGCTCGGCGGCCCCCGCCGCGACGTCTCCGCGCAGGCGACCCTCGCGCGCGTCGAGGTCGTCGATGCTGCGCCCGAGCCGCTCGAGCGCGCCGCGATCGCTCTCGGCCCGCTCCCGCGCCTGCGCCGCCCGCACGCGCACCTCGGTGACGCGCGCCGACTGCTCCTCGACCGATCGCTGCCGCTGCGCGTGGACCTCCTGCGCCGCCTCGAGCTCGGCCGCCGCCTCGTCCCGGAGCGTCCGCGCGCTCTCGATCTCGCTCATGGCCGCGGCCTCTTCTTCGTCCGCCTCCACGAGCTGCCCCTCGAGGGCGGCCTGCTCGTCCGCGAGGCGCGACGCGCGGCGCTCGGTCTGCTGCGCGTCGTCCTCGGCGCGGCGCAGATCCTTCTCTGCCGTGACGATCGCGATCTCGTTCGCGTGCGCCTCGCTGCGCGCGCCGTCGATCTCGGCTTGCCGCGCCGCGATGGTCCGCCGCAGCTCGCCGTGCTCCTCGACCATCGCGTTCAACCGCTGGTCGAGGTCCGCGACGACGACCTCGAGCTCGCGCATCTCGCGCTTCATCTCGAGCATGTGCGCGCCGCTCTCGTCGCCTCGCCCACCCGTGAGCGTTCCGTCGGGCGCGAGCCGATCCCCCTCGAGCGTGACGAGCGTCTCTTCCAGCTGTCCCGAGCGATGGACCCGCAACGCCGCGTCGAGGTCCTCGACGACGACGAAGTCGCCGAGGAGGTGGCGCACGAGAGAGTCGTCCTCCGGCTGGCGCCCGACGAGATCACAGAGCCGCCCGACGACGCCGTCGATCGCGGGGAGCGGACGCCGCCCGCCGACCGCGCGGCGGGGGTGGCGGGGCACGAGCGTCGCCCGCCCCTTCGCCTGCTCGCGGAGGAGCTGGAGCGCGCCGACGCCCGCCTCGACGTGGTCGACGACGACGTGCTGCAGCGCCTCGCCGAGCGCGCCCGCGAGCGCGGGCGTGAGCTCGGACGGGCACTCGAGCCGATCGGCGACGAGGCCCACGATGCCGCGCGCGCGCCGCGACGCCTCGCGCTCCTCGTTCGACGCCTTGGCGTGGCCGCCCGTCATCAGCGCGCGGACGCCGCCCCCGACGCCCTCGAAGCGGGCGGCGATCTCCCGCAGCGAGCGCAGCCGCGAGCGCTTCTGCGCGAGCTCGTCGCGCAGCTTCTCGAGCTCCTGGTCCCGCTCGCGGATCCGCTGGCGCAGCGTGACGAGCTCCGCCTCCATCTCGGCCTTTCGCTCGGCCGTCGCCTGCTTGCCGCTCCGCAGACCGTCGAGCCGCGCCGCGAGCTCCTCGCGCTGCTGCGCCAGCTCCACCTGGCGGGCCTCGAGCTGCTCGCGCTCGGCGCGCATCCGATCGACACGCGCGCGCGCCTCTTGTCGGCGACGCTCGAAGCCGGCCAGCACCGCCTCGGCCCGCGCCTGCCGCTTCTCGGCCTCGGCCACGCGCCCCCGCGTCGTCGAGACGACGCGCTCGGCTTCGGCCACGCCGAGCCGACGGCGCTCGAGCTCGCTCTGCTCGCGCTCGAAGATCGACGCGGCCTCGGCCTCGGCCTTCTCGAGATCCTCGAGCGCCGTGGCGAGGTGGTCGCGCTCCTCGACGAGCGCGCGGCGCTGGCCGATGAGCTCGCCGAGCTCGCGCTCGGCCAGCTGCTCGCGCTCCGCCAGCGAGCGGAGGCGCTCGACGAGCTGCTGGATGCGCCCCTCGAGCACGCGCACGGCGTTGTCCAGCTCGTAGGCGCGCGTCTGCGCGCGCTCGACCTGACCGCCGAGGACCTCGACGTCCGTGCGCTCGGCTTCGAGCTCTGCCTCGCGAACGCGGAACGCGAGGCGAGCGCCCTCCTCGGCCGCGCTCGCGGTGGTGAGCCCGTCACGGACCAGCCGGGTCTCGTTGAAGAGCTCGAGGTAGCGGAAGCTGGCGACGTAGAGCTCGAGGTCGCGCACCTCGTCGCGGTACTTCTTGTAGCGCTCGGCCTTCTGGGCCTGGCGCTGGAGCGAGCTCAGGCTCTTCTCGAGCTCCCCGAGGATGTCACCGACGCGCTGCAGGTTGGCGCGCGTCTGCTCCATCTTCTTCTCGGCGGCCCGCTTGCGGACCTTGAATTTCGTGATGCCCGCGGCCTCCTCGATCATCGAGCGCCGGTCCTCGGGCTTGGACGAGACGATGAAGCCGATCCGTCCCTGCTCGATGATGGAGTAGGCCCGCCGCCCGACGCCCGTGCCGAGGAAGAGGTTCGTGATGTCCATCAGCCGGACCGGCGTCCGGTTGATGAAGTAGTCGGAGCGACCCTGCCGATCGAGGCGTCGGGTGACCATGATCTCCGGGTAGTCCCGGTACTCGGGCGGGGCGAGTCCGTCGAGGTTCTCGAAGGTGATCGAGACCTCCGCGAAGCCGTGCGGCCCGCGGCTCTCCGAGCCGTTGAAGATCACGTCCTCCATCCCCTTGCCGCGGAGGCGGGAGGGGGACTGCTCGCCCATGACCCATTTGATGGCGTCGACGACGTTGGACTTGCCGCAGCCGTTCGGGCCGACGATGCCCGTCACGTCGTGGTCGAAGTGCAGCACCGTTTTGTCCACGAAGGACTTGAAGCCGATGATTTCGAGCTTGCGGATCTTCACGGTCGCTCCCGGGCTGCGGCGCCCCCCTCACGGCGGCGGATCTGCCCCCCAGCGAGAGCAAGAGCGCCGCGTCGTCGAGCGCCATCCGTATCCCTTCGAGATCTCCACTGCAAGCATGGACGCGAGGAGCGGTGGCCGTCACCGAGTGACAACCACTACATCTTGTGGTGTACCGAGTTCGACACGCATATCGCAGGTGGCCAGCTCCAGATCGCTGTGCTCCCAACGAGGATCTTCCACGCGGCGCAAGGCGATCGCCCCGAAGCCCTGGTCGCTGAGGACGAAGGTCCCCTCCACCCACGCGGCGAGCTGGCGCCCCCCCGGGCGAGTCCCTGCCACCAACGCCCGCTCGAAGGTCCACGCGCGCGCCCGCAGGCCGTGGGCGCCCGTCTCTCCGCCTCCTTGGATGCAGAGGCTCGTGGGCGCCGCGTCGGCGAGCACCGCCAGACGCGCGGGCTCGAGGCCGAGCGGCGCCGAGCGGAGCGCCCGCGCCTGTGTGGCTGCCTCGGGCTCCAGGAGCTCACCGAGGGCGCGATCGTCGTACACGACCACCTCCGGTGTCCCTGCCGCGAGGGCCTGGTAGAGCCGCTGGCCGAACTCGCGGAGGACCTCCTGTCGAACGTCGGCCGCCGCGGGGATGGTGCGCGGTGTGGCCGGGACGTGGCTCCCCCCGCAAGCCAAGGCGCCGAGCCACGAGCAGAGCACACCGAGCACGCCGAGCACCCTGGGTCGTCCGATCTGCATGAGCCGCAGCATAGTCGCGACTCCACGCGCCGAGCACCCAAGCTCGCCCCCCGCGCGCGGTTCGAACGGAGCGGGCCGTCGCCGGTTGGCGTCCTCGTTGGAGCCCGTGCTAGCTTCGTTCGCTTTGGCCGGCCGTGCGCCCCGTGCACGACCGCGTCTCGTATCCGTTCGGTCCCCTTCCATCCCGGCCCCGCCCGGTCGGGCAGCATGCTTCGAGGTCGCCGTGAGCGAAAAACGTCCTGACGATGAGTTCGATCCCGACGCGCTGTCGGCGCTGCTTCGCACCTCCGCGACCTCGGTGCCGCCGCCCGCGCACGACGACGAGCCCGACGAGGACGAGGACGAGGACGAGGGCAAGCTCGACCTTCGCGCGCTCGCGAGCTCGATGGCCCCCCCGCCCCCGGAGGACGATACGGTCGACGAGGCCGCGGCGACGGTCGCCGCCGTCCCGGTCGCCGCCGCCCCGGAGCCCGCGCCCGTCTCCAAGCCAGTCGTGAAGACCGTCGAGGCCCCGCGGCCGAC
The DNA here is from genome assembly GCA_019637115.1 of Myxococcales bacterium. Taxonomy (GTDB): domain Bacteria; phylum Myxococcota_A; class Polyangia; order Polyangiales; family Houyiibacteriaceae; genus JACKEH01. The sequence continues at coordinate 10,316 of JAHBWH010000026.1, forward strand.
GGGCGGCGCGAGCCAGACCGGCGCACCCGTGCCCGCCCAAGCGGCGCCGAGCGGCGGCGGCGCGAAGGTCGTCGTCGGCTTCTTGGTCGGGCTCGCGGTCATCGGCGGGGGCCTCTTGCTGATGCGCGGCGACGCCACGACCACGGCGGCGAACGTGCCCCCCGCGCCGGGACCGAGCGCGAGCGAGCCAGCCCTCGGCACCTCGGCGCCCGAGGCGCCCTCGCTCGAGGCGGCCGCCCGCGTCGAGGAGGCGCCGAGCGCCGAGGCGCCGGCCGAGGAGCCCGAGCGCGCTGCCGAACTCGACACGGAGAACGTCGCCGACGAGCCCGCCGACGAGCCCGCCGTCGCGGCGGCGACCGCGTCGGACGAGCCCCGGCGCCGGGCCTTGGCGCGCTCCACCATGGAGGCTGTGAGCGCGATGGCCGAGGCCACGACCGCGATGGTCGAGGCGACCGCAATGGTCGAGGCGACCGCGATGGCCGAGGCCCCCGCGATGGTCGAGGCGATCGCGATGGCCGAGGCCCCCGCCGCGACCGCGATGTCGTCCGTGGAGGATCTCCTCGATCGCGCGCTTGGCGGGATGGCGCCCGCGCCCACGATGGAGGCGGCGGCCCCCGCGGCCGCCGAGGCGAGCCCCGCGTCCCTGCCCGAGGTGCCCGACCAAGCCGCCGTCCGCCGCGCGCTCGGCGGCATGATGCCGCGCATCCGTCAGTGCGCGGGTGACCAGGTGGGCGTAGCGACCGCGCGCCTGCGCGTCTCGAACGACGGCACCGTCGCGTCGGCGAGCATCGCGGGCTCCCCCTTTGGCGGCACCCCGCAGGGCGCGTGCATGGAGGAGGTCGTCAAGACGGCGCGCTTCCCGCGCTTCCGACAGAGCCACTTCGACGTGACCTACCCCTTCGCGGTCCGCCCGGCGGGCTGAGCGCGGCACGGACGCCGCCACCCTCGAAGAGCGGAAGCTCAGCCGTTCTCGCAAGCCGCCCTACCGGACGGCGCGCAGCGAGCGGAGCGAGCGTAGGCTCGTGGGAGGGGGCCTCGCGGGGCTTCGTCGCACCGCGCGGTCGCGCGGTTGCGACTGTCTCGCGGAATCGTGCAGCTTCGCGGACTACGTCCGCTTCGCCTCGCACGATTCCGCTTCGAACCATGCCCCGTGGGAGAGGGGCTGGCGACAGCCCCTCATAGGAAGCTGGAAGGAGCCTTGCGACGGCACGCCGTCGAAGTAGGCTCGCGGTCGGAGAACCATGTACGTGATCCCCATCCGCGTGCCTCTCTTCGTGGAGGGCTCGCGGACCCTCATCCAGACCGACTGGCGGCGCGCGGTCGAGCTGCTCCGCGACTCCCTCGGCGGGCGCTACGGTGACCTCCTGCTGGTCTCTCCGTGGCTGCCGACCGACGACCCGGGCGCCGCCGAGCAGCGGCTCGAGCCGCTCGACGCCGTCGCAGGGGTCCGCGCCGTCACCGTCTACGATGCCCGCGTGCGCGCCCGCCAGTTCTGGGCGCGAGAGCTCCGCCTGCTTCGGCGGACCTTCGACGACGCGCTGCCTACGGCGCAGGTGGTACACACGGGGCTCGACGAGCTCTTCCGTCCGATGATGGGGCTCGGCTTCGCGATGGCGAGCGCGCGTGGTGTGCCGACGGTCTTCGTGCAGGACACCGACGAGGTGGTCCAGGTGCCGCAGCTCGCGGGCGCGGGCGCCGTCGATCAGGCGAGGGCCCGCGCCTACGTCCTCGCGTACGAACGCCTCTGCCGGGAGAGCGTGCGGCGGGCCGACCTCTCGCTGCTGAAGAGCGGCACGTTGGAGCGTCGCTACGCGCCCTTCGCGAAGAACATGATGGTCTTCGAGGACACCTCGTACCTCTCGAGCGAGATCGCGCCGAGCGACCTGGTCGAGGGTCGCCTGGCCACGTTGGCGAGCGATAGGCCGCTTCGCTTCGTGTATTGCGGCCGCCTCATCGCGCGCAAGGGCGTCGACGTCTCGGTTCGCATCCTGGCGCGAGCGCGCGCGAGGGGAGCTCGAGTCGAGCTCGAGGTCATCGGCTCGGGCCCCGAAGAGGCCGCGATCGCCAAGCTCGCTCAGGAGCTCGGCGTCGCCGACGCGGTGCATCTCACCGGCACCGCGACCTACGGGCCCGCGCTGATCGCGCGCCTCGCGACCTTCGACGGCCTGCTCTTCACGCCGACGGCCGAGGACACTCCGCGGATGATCTTCGACGGCTACGCGGCCAGCCTGCCGCTCGTCGCGTCGCCGGTGCCCTACGTCGAGGAGCGCGCCCGCGCCGAGCGAGCCACCGAGCTGCTCCCGGCCGATCTGGACCAAGCCGCGGACGTGCTCCTCGGGCTCGATCGCGATCGCGGCCGCCTCGCCGAGCTCGCGCGCCGGGCGGGAGAGGCCGCCCTCTATCACGCCGCGGACGCTTGGTACGCGCGCCGCGCGGCCCGAACCCACGAGGCCGTCGACCGGCGCCGACGCGAGGTCCGCCGATGAGGGCCGGCGACGTCGGCCTCGTCGCGATCGGCCGCAACGAGGGGGAACGCCTCGTCCGATGCCTCGAGTCGGTCCGGGGGGTCGTCGCCCACGTCGTGTACGTGGACTCGAGCTCGACGGACGGGAGCCGCGAGCGGGCGCGCGAGCTGGGCGCCGAGGTGGTCGACCTCGACATGTCTCGGCCCTTCACCGCCGCGCGCGCGCGAAACGAAGGCTTCGAGCGGCTCTTGCAGCTCGCGCCGGATCTTCGGTACGTGCAGTTCGTCGACGGCGACTGCGAGGTGGTGGAGGGTTGGGTGGGGCGCGCGCGCGCGCGGCTCGAGGCCGACCCCGGCCTCGGCGTCGTCTGTGGTCGCCGGCGGGAGCGACACCCCGAGGCGAGCATCTGGAACCGCATCATCGACGTGGAGTGGGACACGCCCGTGGGCGAAGCGCTCGCGTGCGGAGGGGATGCGCTGATGCGGACCGAGGCCTTCCGCGAGGTCGGCGGCTTCGATCCCACGGTGATCGCTGGCGAGGAGCCCGAGCTCTGCGTTCGCCTGCGGCAGCGCGGCTGGCGCATCGAGCGCATCGACGCGGAGATGACCCTGCACGACGCCGCGATGACGCACCCGCGGCAGTGGTGGCTGCGCGCCGTGCGCGCGGGCCACGCCTTCGCCGAGGGGGCGGCGATGCACGGCGCGCCGCCAGAGCGGCATTGGGTCCGAGAGACCCGGCGCGTCGTCCTCTGGGGCGCCGTCGTCCCGGCTGTCGCGGTTGGCGGGGCGATCCCGACGTTGGGGCTCAGCCTCGGTTTGCTTGCCGCCTACCCCGCGCAGGCGGCGCGCATCTATCGGCACGTCCGAGCGCGCGGACGCGACCGAGTCGACTCCGCCGCGTACGCGGCGGCCGTCACGGTCGGGCGGTTGGCCGAGGCGCAGGGCGCGTTGAGGTTCCACCGGGCGCGGCTCCGCGGCCGCAAGAACCGGCTCATCGAATACAAATAGCGCGACGGGCGAGCAGCCCGTTGAAGACTCTTCGAGTCCCTCAACGGACTGCCTCTTCTTTCTGGGGTCTTTCGAAAAGACCCCCTCCAGTGGGCAAAGCCCACCGGAGCCTCCCCCAAAACACGCGGCTCCGTTGAAGAACTAGGTTCTTCAACGGGCTGCTAACGGAGCCAACCGTCGAAGCGGGTGGGCCCTGGGCCCGGGTCGAGCCACCGCTTCGCGGGCGCGTAGACCCGGAAGAAGATCTCGACGAGCGCGCGCGTGCCGGGGCCCCAGGCGTTCCCGACGACGAGCTTCGGGTCGGACAGGCCGTGGTCGACGAAGTCGACGACCCCGAGCACGGTGCCCTCGAGCTCCGTCCCGCGGGCCACGCGAGCCCCGAGGACGAGCGCGTCGAGCGGGTCGCCGTCCTCGGACGAGGTGTCGGGCACGCTCCCGTAGTTGAAGAGCGTCGGAAAGGGCGCGACGAAGTGCACCCGGCCGTCGGGTCGCCGCTTCACGAACGAGAAGCGCGGCACCTCGATGCGTACCCTCACGCGCGCGCCGATCGCTGGGAGCTTCATCGGGCTGAAGAAGCACGCGCGCGCGTCGACGGCAATCGCGATTCGCAGCCAGTACCGCGCCAGAGGAGTCTCGACCGGCTGTTCGCGGTCCTCGACCTCGATCTGTCAGGGGAGCGTGGTCGCGGTGAGCACGACGTCCCGCTCCCACCGGACGCTCCCTTCGATCACGTCGCCGACGGCGAACGAGGCCCCGCTCGGCTGCTCGAAGGTCGCCCGCCACGTCCCGCGCAGAGGATCGACCTCGACGCTCATCGCCATGAACCCGAGGAACTGCTGGGTCACCAGGTATTGCGCCTTGTACGCGCACTCCTTTGCGCTGAAGATCGCCTTGGCGAGCCGGCCGCGCTCGTCCGAGGCGCGGGCGGCAAGCCACGCGAGATCCCGCGGCGTGCAGATGCTCTCCCAGAGCTTCGGCGCGAGGGGCTCCGCGTTCTCGACGTCGATCCCGACGGCGCGCACCTGCCGAGCCGGCGCGACCGCGGCGGCGCACCACGTCTTCGTGTGCGTGATCGACCCGACGATCCCCGCCGGCCAGACCGGCGCGCGATCCGCGCCCATCGGGATCTCCAGCGGGCCGACGCCGAGCGTCCCCATCGCCCGACGAGCGAGCGCACGGCCGAGCGCGAACTCCCGCTGACGCGAGACGATCGCCTTCGCCATCCGCTCGGCTTCGCCCGGATAGAGCGCGTCGAGGTCGACGTCCGCCGTGCGCGGGTCGTCCTCTTCGACCCGCACGACCTCGGGGAGGATCGCGCGGAACGGCGTCATCGCGGGACCATCGACTCACGCGGCGTCGGCGTCCACGAGACGCGGAGCTCGAGGAAAGGCGCGTCGCCGCCCCCGTGGACGTCCGTGACCACGACGTCGTCCGCGCCGGTCGCCTCGACCACGCCGTGGAGCCCGCCGCGGAAGTGGTCCCAGACGACGGCAGGGATCGGCGTGGCCGCGTCGTAGCGGCGGTGCTGGTGCGCCTCTCCGCGATCGACCAGGCGACACGAGAGACCCTCGAAGCTGCTCGGCAAGAGGGCGACGGAGCGTCCGAGCACCTCGTGCGGTCGCAAGAGACGCGGAGAGACGCTCGCGTCCCGGGCGAGGCGCCGGAACGCGAGGTCGGAGGTCGCGCGCGCGAGCTCGCGCACGGCCTCGGGCCGACCGCTCACGTCGATGATGGCCTCGTCGACCAGCGCCAACCAGAGCACGGGGTACCAGCCGCCCGCGACCACTTGCGCGAGCGCCTTGGCGACGCCTTGGCTCCGCGCAGCGAGCGCCTCGCGGACGGGCTCGATCCCGTGGGCGGCGCTCGCTTCGCGGAAGAAACCCGCGAGCAGCTGTCCCGAGACCTGAACGTGCACGCCCGCTCAGCTCCCGCGTCGCCGCCGCATCAGGTCACGCCGGGCAGCAGCGCGCGCCGCCGCCTTGCCGAGCTCCTGGTGATCGTCGCCCTCCCCTTCGAGATGACGCGCGAGGTCGCCGAGCACGGGGAAGCGGAAGATGTCGGTGATCGCGAGGCTGGCCCCCGCGAACGCCGCCTTGAGCTCGCGGTGCGCCTGCACGGCCAGCAGCGAGTGCCCGCCGAGGTCGAAGAAATGATCCTTCGAGCCCACCTGCGAGACGCCGAGGACCTTCTGCCAGACCTCGGCGATCTTGCGCTCCGAGTCGCTCTCGGGCGCGACGTGCTCGGCCGCTCGCGCGACCTTCACCTCGTCGGGCCTCGGGAGCTTCTTGCGGTCCACCTTCGCGTTCGGCGTGAGCGGGAAGCTGTCCAAGGTGACGAAGTGGCTCGGGACCATGTACTCGGGCAGCGAGGACGCGAGGTGACGCTTGAGCGCCTCCTCGTCGACCTCCGCGTGTGTCGTCAGATAGGCGACGAGGCGCTTGTCCCCCGGCGTGTCCTCCCGGGCGATCACGACCGCCTCGCGCACCTCCGGCAGCTCGTTGAGCCGCGACTCGATCTCGCCGAGCTCGATCCGGTAACCACGCAGCTTCACCTGGTGGTCGACGCGCCCGAGGAAGTCGAGGACGCCGTCCGCGCGCCATCGGACGAGATCCCCCGTCCGATACATCCGCCCCCCCTTCACGAAGGGGTTGGCGACGAAGCGCTCCTTCGTGAGCTCGTCCCGGAAGAGGTAGCCGCGCGTCACGCCCGCGCCGCCGATGTAGAGCTCGCCCGGGACGCCGACCGGCACGGGCTCGAGGTTCGCGTCGAGCACGTAGAGCTGCGTGTTCGCGATCGGGGTGCCGATCGGCGTGATGCCGTCACCCGGCTCGGCCGTGTGTGTCGACGACCAGATCGTCGTCTCCGTCGGCCCGTACATGTTCTCGATGCGCGCCCCGGTCAGCGAGCCGAGCTCCTTGACGAGCGCGCCCGGCAGCGCCTCGCCGCCGATCATGAAGCAGCGCAGGCCTCGGAGCGCCCCGCGCGCGCGATCGTCGAGCGTGAGCAAGCGGGCCATCGAGGGCGTGCACTGGAGGTGCGTGACTCGCTCACGGTCGAGCTGCGCCGGAACGCTGAAGTCCTCCGAGGGGAGCGTGCTGACCCGGACCGGCTCGGAGGTCTCGCGGATCACCTCGCCGACCCGCCGGATGCTCTCGAGGACCTTGGGCGTCGGCACGCCATAGTCCACGAGGCACGCGATCTCGTCGACGCCGATGGCCTTGAGCTGATTGACCCGACGGACGGCGTCCTCGACGGTCCCGAAGAAGCCGCTGTCCTCGAAGTAGCGGAGGAACGCGAAGTCGAGGATCGCCTCCATCTCCTCCTCGTCGAGCGAGCGAAGATCGAGGTCGAAGGGGTTCTCCACCCCCTTGGGCTTCTTGAAGGCGGGGAAGGCCCACGCGTATTGCTTGATGAGCCCCGCGGCGCTGCGGAGGTAGCCCTTCATCGGCTCCCGCGCGACCTCGCGCGCCTTCTCGCGCGTCTCGTCGAGGTAGGTGTGGAGCATCAGCGTGACCTTGTAGTCCGCCGGGTTCTTCCCCTGAGCCACCAGCTCTTCGCGGTAGATGCGGATCTTGTCGGCGACCTCGTCGATCGACTGGCCGAGCAGGTGGGTCAGCACGTTCGAGCCCGCGCGCGCGGCGTCGCGGTAGGTCTCGGGGTTGCCCGCGGTGGTCACCCAGACGTCGAGCTCGCGGCTGACCGGGCGAGGCTGCGTGACGACCGAGAGCACCGACCCGTCGGCCCGCCCCGTCGGGAAGTCGACCGCCTCGCCGCGCCAGAGCCGCCGCACGACGTCGATCGAGTCGAGCATCGCCTGCTTGTTGTTCGGTGGCGCGTTCTCGGGCCGCAGGACGAAGTCGTCGGGCTGCCAACCGGACGCGAAGGCCAGGCCGACGCGGCCGTTCGAGAGGTTGTCGATGATCGCCCACTCCTCGGCGATCCGGATCGGGTGGTGGAGCGGCGCGACGCAAGAGCCCGCGCGGATGTCGAGGTTCTGCGTGACGGCAGCCACCGCCGCGCCGGTCACGCTCGGGTTCGGGTACGGGCCGCCGAACGCGTGGAAGTGGCGCTCGGGGGTCCAGACGCTGGTGAAGCCGATGCGGTCACCGAGCTTAGCGCCCTCGAGGAGCACCTCGTACTTCTTCGGGCCCTGCCCGTCGTCGTTGCCCCAATACATCAGGCCGAACGCCATGGGCTTGGCGGCGATCTCGGGGTCGACCCCGGCCGGCTTCACGCGCTCGCGCTCGCGATGGACGACCACCTTGAACCCGCGGGCGAGCGTCCAGAAGAGCTCGAGCACGGAGATGTCGAACGAGAGGCTCGTCACCGCCAAGAGCACGTCCTGGCTTCCGTCCTCGGCGCGCGGGACGCGGGCGTCCATCCCCGTGAAGAAGTTCGAGGCGTTGCGGTGCTCGACCATCACGCCCTTCGGGCGCCCCGTGGAGCCCGACGTGTAGATCACGTAGGCGAGGTGTTCGGGTCGCGACGTCTCGCCGACGCGATGCGCGGGGGCGCGCGGGATGTGCGGATCGGCGTCGACGACGATCACCGTCGCGTCCGTGTGCAGGCGCGCCTTCGCCTCCTGGTGGGTGACGACGATCTTCGCGCGGCTGTCCTCGAGCATCAGCTCGATGCGGTCGGCGGGGTACTCGGGATCCAGCGGCAGGTACGCCCCGCCCGCCTTCAAGATGCCGAGCGCGCCCGTGACGAGCTCGAGCGAGCGCTGGCAGTAGAGCCCGACGACGGCGTCCGGCCCCACGCCGTGCTGCCGGAGCACGTGGGCGACGCGGTTCGCGCGCTGATCGAGCTCGCGATAGGTGAGCTCGAGGCCCTCGAAGACGAGCGCGACCGCGTCTGGGGTGCGATCGACCTGCTCTTCGAAGAGCTGATGCATGGTGGCGTCGGCGCGGTAGGGCGTGCCCGTCGCGTTCCACTCGTGGAGGATGCGGCGCCGCTCGACGTCGGTGAGCAGCGGCAATTTGGCGACGAGCGTCTCGTCCTCACCCGTCGCCGCGAGCAGCACCGAGAGCCGACGCACGAGCGCCTCGACCTCGTCCGTGGAGATCCGTCGCGCGTCGTAGTGGACGGCCGCCTCGGCGAGGGTGAGCGCCGAGCCCTCCACGAGCGCCGTCGCGGCAGGCGCGATCACGACGTCGAAGCGGGCGGTCGTGGCGGCGGGCCTCCGCGCGACGAGGTCCCGCGGGAAGGTGAAGCGCTCGTGGACCCGCGCCAGCTCCTTGTCGAGGAGCGCCTGCGCGTCTCCGACCGTCCCCGACACGTCGACGAGGAGCGGCACGGCCGGCGCGAAGAAGTCCTCGACGCCCACGACGGCGTCGCCGAGGCGCGCGCCGCGATACCCGACGTGGAAGTGGGTCTTGCCACCGACCCGCCCGAGGAACGCGGCGACGCCCGTGACCCACGCGGGCCCCTCGAGGCCGCTCGGCGCGAGCTCGAGCTGGGCCGGCTCCGCGCCGGCGCCCGCCGTGACGCCTGGCACCTCGACGACGTCGAGCTCCTCGAGGCGCTTGGCCCAGAAGTCCTCGTGCTTCGCCGCCTCGGCGTTCTTCTCGGTCAAGGTCGCGCGGAGCGCAGCGTCCGGGGTGGGCAGCGTCAGCCCGACGAGCGTCGAAGGGCAGCGCGGCTTGCCCTCGAGATCGCTGAGCGCGAGCAGCTTGACCGCCCCCGTGCCGCACGCGACGACCGCGCCCTCGGGGGTGGCCTCGAGCACCTTGCCGATGGGTCCGCTCGCCGAGCTGGGCTCCGCCGCCCGGATCAGCACGACATCGCCGGGCCCGACGAGGACCTTCGGCAGCCCGAGCGGGTTGGGGTACTTCGGGCCGTAGTCGAGCGCGCGAACGGGGACGACGATCGACTCGGCGTCCTGGGCCCAGTCGACGAGCGCCATCGCCTCGGGGCGATCGTTCTTCGCGAAGTAGGTGCGGCGCGAGAGATCTTGCGGGACCCCCTTGCCCTCACCCCGCTCGATCTTCTCGAGCACTTCGGGAAACGACTCGATGGCCGCCTCGTAGCAGCGCTGGTTGAGCTCGAGCGCGGTCGCGAGCTTCGGGACCTCGAAGAAGCGCTGGGCGAGCACGGCGCCCTCGTCGACGCCGCCCTCGATGCGGTGCCAGGTCACGCCGTGCTGGGGCTCGCGGTTCAGCAGCGCCCAGTTCGGCGCGTTGAGCCCGGCGTACTTCGGCAGCGGGCCATCGTGGAAGTTCACCGCGCCCTGGCGCGCGCGCGCGAGGATCGCGTCGGGGACGATGCGGAGGTTCGCGATGGAGAAGAACCAGTCGAACTCCTCGCTGAGCCGCTCCGCGAGCCCCTTGCCGGGCTCGAGCACCGGGATGCCCCGACCGCGCGCCCACGAAGCGATGTCGCGGTTGTCGGTGATGACCCCCCGCACGGTGTGCCCGCGCTGCAGGAGGATCTCGGCGCACTGCACGAGCAGCGACTCGGCGCCCATCAGGTAGGAGCTGAAGCTCATCGTTTCGCGACCTTTCCCTCGTCGTGGTCCGTCGCAGCGGGAGGTACCCCATTCGGCGACGATGTCGGATATGCCATTCGCGCAGGAAGCCAGCAAAGCCCCCGCTGGGTCACGTCACGGGATCGTGACCCAGCGTCACGTCCCCCCTTCACTCTCCGGTGATGCTGAGGAGCAGGGCGGCCGTGAGCGCGATGTTCGCCGGGTCGGTGATGATGGAGCTGACGCGACCCAGCACCTCGCCGACGTGGGCGGTCCACTCCTCGGTGACGTAGAGGATGTCGCCGGACGCCAGCAAGACGTCGCTCCGGTTGCCGTTGACGATCGCGCGGAGGCTGGCGCGGTAGACGAGCGGCCGGTCGAGCGAGCCTCGGACGATGTGGATGTCCGTCCGGTCGCCGCGCTCGTTCAAGCCTCCGGACCGGGCGAGCGCCTCCGTCAAGCGCATCCCGTCACGATAGGCGAGCACGCGCGGCGTGCCCACCGCGCCGAGGACCACGATGGCGCGATCCCGAGCCGTCGGGACGTAGAGGTGGTCTCCTGGGAGAACCCGGACGTTGTGGCGCGGGTCCCCCTCGAGCGCGAGAGACATGGAGATGGGCAGGGTCCGGCCGCGCCTGACGATCCGAGCGCTGCCGAGGTCCGCGATGGGCCCCGTCGACGGCCCCGAGGGCTCGACGGTGTCCGCCGGCCCCTCGACGGCCGCGATGAGATCCGCCACCCGCATGCCTGGCGTCACCAGGACGCGGCCGGGGGAGCGCACGGCGCCCACGACGGTCGCCCGGTGCCCCACGGGGTCCGAGATCGAGAGCGCGACCTGCACGACGCGGTCGATCCGCCGCATCGCGTCCCGAATGATCACCTCGGCCTCCGAGAGCGGTCGCCCGCCGACGTCGACCGCGCCGACGAGCGGCAGGTGCGCGTTGCCCTGCTCGTCGACGACGATTCCCTCGTGCACGGTCACCTCGGCCGAGAACGCCCGGATCGTGAGCACGTCACCCGGGAGCACCATCATCGGCACCGGCGGGGTGTCGTCCATCCCCTCTTGTGCCGCGACGGGCGGCGCGGTGAACGCGCCATCGTCCGTCGGAAGCGTGGGTGCGTCCGGAAGGCGCACGCACGCGCACGTGAGGATCCATCCCACGACGAGCCCCTGCCTCATGGGTGCGTTTAGTACCAGGGTCGCGCGGGCCAATCCAGCCATTCTCGAACCTTGCACCCCGTCGACGGGCCCGGTAAGTACCGGCTCGGGCGCATGTCGAACGAGCCAACGAGGGGGACGAGAGGGCGAGCGCCCGAGGCCCCCGGCCCCACAACCAGATTTCTCCGATGGCGGGTTGGGTGAGAGAGCATTCGCCGGTCCTGAACGTGGCCATGCGCCTCGTGGACGCAGCCCTGATCGCCGCCGTGCACTTCGTGGCGGTCACGCTCATCGCCAAGGAGGATTGGCGCGACCTCCACACCGAGGCCACCATCGTGGCGCTCGTGCTCTTCTACTTCGTAGGTCAGAGCATGGGCCTCTACGTCGCGTGGCGTGGCGGCACGACCACCCGCGAGACGGGGCGCGTGTTCGCGGCGTGGGCGCTGACGGCGGGCGTGCTCCTCATGCTCGGCTTCGTCTCGAAGCGCTCGGCGGAGTACTCGCGGCTCATCACGATCCTCTGGGCGTCGGGCTCGCCGCTCGCGCTCGCGCTCTGGCGCGGGTGCCTGCGCTTCGGCCTACGACAAGCGCGGATCCGGGGCCGCAACACCCGAACGGTCGCGATCGCCGGGCTCACCGAGCTCGGCGAGCGTGTCGCGCGGACGATCCACGACAGCCCGTGGCTCGGGATGCGCATCGTCGGCTTCTTCGACGACCGCTTCGAGGAGCGCTGCCACCCGATCCCCTCCGAGCTCGGCAAGCGCGAGGGCAACCTCGACGACGTGATCGACCTGGCGCGCAAGAACGAGGTCGACATCGTCTACATCGCGCTCCCGCTCCGCGCCGAGACGCGCGTCACCGACCTCGTGCGCCGGCTCGCGGACAGCACCGCCAGCGTCTACATGGCGGCGGACTTCGACGCCTTCGATCTGCTCAGCGCGCGCTGGGGTCAGCTCGGCGGCGTCCCGGTCGTCAGCATCCACGAGACACCGTTCTACGGCGTCTCCGGCTGGCTCAAGCGGCTCGAGGACATCGTCGTCGGCTCGATGATCCTCGCCCTCATCGCCGTGCCGATGCTCTTCATCGCGCTCGGCGTGAAGCTCACCTCCAAGGGCCCCGTGTTCTTCCGGCAGCGGCGCTACGGGCTGAACGGCGAGGTCATCCACGTCCTCAAGTTCCGCTCGATGACGGTGGCGGAGGACGGAGCCGACGTGAAGCAGGCGACGAAGAACGACCAACGCATCACGAAGTTCGGGGGCTTCTTGCGGCGGACCTCGCTCGACGAGCTCCCGCAGTTCCTGCACGTCATCACGGGCACGATGAGCATCGTCGGTCCGCGGCCGCACGCCGTCTCGCACAACGAGCAGTACCGCAAGCAGATCGAGGGCTACATGCTCCGCCACAAGGTCAAGCCGGGCATCACGGGCTGGGCCCAGGTCAACGGCTGGCGCGGCGAGACGGACACGCTCGAGAAGATGGAGCAGCGCATCGCGCACGACCTCGCGTACATCCGCAACTGGTCGCTGCTCTGGGACCTGCAGATCATCTTCCTGACGGTCTTCGGCCGGAAGGTCCGCAAGAACGCCTATTGAATGGCCACAGCCCCCTCGTGAGCAGCTGACGCCCGGCCTCAGCGGCGACGCAGCAGGCGCTGGCGCAGCGCGTCGGCGAAGAGCACCGCCGCGAAGGGCAGGTCGTCGATCAGGTAGCGCCGCACGAGGCGGTCGGGCTCTTGCACCATCCGGTGCACCCACTCGGTGCCGGTCCGCTGCATCCACGCGGGCGCGCGCTCGACCTGCCCCGCCAGGAAGCTGAAGGTGATGCCGACACCGATCATCCATGCCTGGGGATAGAGCGGCCGCAGGGCCGCGATGACCTCCTCCTGTTTCGGCGAGCCCATCCCCACGAAGAGGATGTCGGGAGCCTCCTCGCCGATCGCCTCTCGGAGCTCCTCGAGGTCACTGGGGGTCGGGGGGTTCGCGACGAAGGGGCTGGCCGTGCCGAGCACGCGGAGCTCGGGGTGCGCGCGCTCGAGGGCCGCCCGCGCGCCCTGCGCCGCCCCCTCGGCCCCCCCGAGGAGGAAGAGGCTCCGCCCCTCGCGCGCCGCCCGGCGGGCGATCTCCCCCGTCAACGTCGACCCCGCCACGCGCTCGGGGAGCGGCCGCCCCATCAGCTGCGACGCCCACACGAGCGGCATCCCGTCGGCCACCCGCAGGTCGGCCGCGCCGTAGAGCCCGCGCGCGTGGGGATCGAGCGCCGCCCGGCGCACGATGTCGAGGTTGGCCGTCACGAGCCACCCCCCTTCCCCGCGGCCGAGCGAGGCGAAGAGGTGCTCGAGGAGGTCCTCGGAGCCGCAGGACGCGAGGCGCATGCCCAAGAGCTCGATGTCCGGGAAGTTCATGCGCCTTTCGTACTACGGCCGGCGCGCCTCGCAGGCCGAAATGACGCGGCACACCTCACGCACCTCGCGTGCGTGCTGGACGCCGCGCCTGTGGTATGTCGCCCGGTGGAGGGTCACGACGTGGCGAGCATCCCCGAAGGCTACGGAGAGAGCGACATCGCGATCGTCGGCATGGCCGCGCACCTGCCCGGCGCGCGCAACGTCGACGAGTATTGGAGCAACCTCGTCGAGGGGGTCGAGTCCGTCCGCTTCTACAGCGACGAGGAGCTCCTCGCCGAGGGCGTGCCGCGCGAGCACTTGCGGCACCCACGCTACGTGAAGGCCGCCGCCCCCCTCCCCGACATGGAGCTCTTCGACGGCGACTTCTTCGGGTTCTCGCCCAAGGAGTCCGCGATCCTCGATCCCCAGCACCGCCACTTCCTGGAGTGCTGCTGGGAGGCCCTCGAGGACGCGGGCCATCCGCCCGAGTCCATCGACGGCCCCATCGGCATCTTCGGTGGCTGCGGGATGGGCAGCTACTTCTACTTCAACCTCTGCACCAACCGAGACCTCGTCGACTCGGTCGGGCTCTTCCTCCTCCGCCACACGGGCAACGACAAGGACTTCCTCGTCACCCGCGTCAGCCACGTCCTCGACCTCAAGGGCCCGGCGGTGAACATCCAGACCGCGTGCTCGACCTCTCTCGTCGCGGTCCACTACGCGGCCCAGTCGCTCTTGAGCCAAGAGTGCGACCTCGCGCTCGCCGGCGGCGTCACGATCGAGCTCCCGCACCGCCGCGGCTACTTCTACAAGGAGGGCGAGATCCTCTCGCCCGACGGCCACTGCCACGCCTTCGACCACCGCGCGCAAGGCACGGTCTTCGGCAGCGGCGCGGGCGTCATCGCCCTGCGGCGCCTCGGCGACGCCATCGCGGACGGAGATCACATCCACGCGATCCTCCGCGCGACCGCCATCAACAACGACGGCGCGAGCAAGGCGAATTACCTCGCGCCGAGCGTGTCCGGCCAGGCCGCGTGCGTCGTCGAGGCCCACGCGCTCGGTGACGTCGGCGCCGACCAGATCGGTTACGTCGAGTGCCACGGCACCGGCACCTACCTCGGGGATCCCATCGAGATCGCCGCGCTCACGCAGGCCTTCGAGCAGTCCACGCAGGACAAGGGCTTCTGCCGCATCGGCTCGGTGAAGACGAACATCGGCCACCTCGACACGGCGGCCGGCGTCGCGAGCCTGATCAAGGCCTCGCTCATCGTCGAGCACGGCGTCATCCCGCCGAGCCTGAACTACGAGAAGCCCAACCCCACCATCGACCTCGAGTCGAGCCCCTTCCGAGTCGCCGACCAGCGCATGACGTGGGAGGGCCCGACGCCGCGCATGGCTGGCGTCAACTCGCTCGGCGTCGGCGGCACCAACGCGCACGCCATCGTGCAGGAGCCGCCGCCCGCGCCGGCGTCCTCCGCGAGCGCGCGCCCCTACCAGCCCCTCGTGCTCAGCGCGAAGAGCCGCCGCGCCCTCGACGAGCAGCAAGCCCGCCTCGCGGCGCACCTGCGCGCGCACCCCGAGCTGCCGATCGGCGACGTCGCCTTCACGCTCTTCGAGGGCCGACGCGCCTTCGACGTGCGGCGTGTCGTCGCCGCGAAGAGCGCGACCGACGCGGCGGAGCTCCTCGAGCAGAACGACCCGCGCCGCGTCTCGACGCACTCGCTCGTCGACGAGCCGAAGCTCGTCTTCCTCTTCCCCGGCGGCGGCGCGCAATACGCGGGCATGGCCAAGGGGCTCTACGCCAGCGAGCCCGTGTTCCGCACCAAGGTCGACGAGGGCTTCGCGCACCTCCGCAAGCTCACCGACTGGGATCCGAAGGCCGTCATGTTCGCCGAGGACGGCCTCGATCCGGAGGCGGCCGAGAAGCGCCTGCTCCGGCCCTCGGTACAGCTCCCCCTCCTGCTGATCGTCGAGGTCGCCCTCTTCGAGCTCTTCCAGAGCTGGGGCCTGAAGCCCGACGCCCTCCTCGGGCACAGCATGGGCGAGAACGCCGCCGCGTGTGTCGCGGGCGTGCTCTCCTTCGAGCACGCCGTCGGGCTCGTGCACCTGCGCGGCACGCTCTTCGACGGTGTCCCGGCCGGCGGGATGATCAGCGTCTCGCTCTCGCCCGAGGCGCTCGCGCCCTTCCTCGGCGACGACCTCGACCTCGCCTGCAAGAACGCCGCCGAGCTCTCGGTCGCGTCGGGCCCGAGCGACGCGCTCGACCGGCTCGCCTCCAAGCTGGCCGAGCGCGAGATCGAGCACCAGCGCATCGACATCGACATCGCGGCGCACTCGCGGATGCTCGAGGGCATCCTCGAGCCCTTCCGTGCGTACCTGCGGAGCATCCCCCTGCGCGCGCCGAGCCTCCGCGTGATCTCCAACCGCAGCGGGACGTGGCTCCGGCCCGAAGAGGCGACCGACCCCGAGTATTGGGTGCGCCACCTCCGCCACGCGGTGCTCTTCGGCGACGGGATGCGAACGCTCGCGGCCGACCCCTCGCGCGTCTACCTCGAGTGCGGCCCCGGTCGCGCGCTCTCCTCGCTCGCCAAGCTCCAGCCGGGTGTCGCGGCGACGCAGGTGCTCAGCGCGCTCCGCCACCGCGACGACGCGACGGCGGACGAGGCGTACCACACCGCGCTGCTCGCCCGCCTCTGGGCGTGCGGCCTCCCGGTGGACCCCGCGCGCTTCTTCGAGGGCGAGACGCGGCGTCGGGTGCGGCTGCCCACCTACGCCTTCCAGCGTCAGCACTACTTCATCGAGCCTGGGAAGGTCTCGCTCGAGGCCGCCGAGGGCGCCTCGCGCGCCGACGACGTCACGGACTTCGGGTGGGAGCCGGTGTGGTCCTCTGCTGGACCCACCCCGAGCGAGGGCCCCGAGGCCACCCGCTGGCTCGTCTTCCTCGACGACGCGGGCGTAGGGGCGCGCGTCGTCGAGCGGCTCCGCGGCGGCGGCGCCACGGTCACCGTCGTGCACGCCGGCGACACGTACGCCAAGCGCAGCGACGGGGAGTACGTGCTCTCGCCCGAGCGAGGTCGCGAGGGCTACGACCTGCTCGTCCGCGACCTGATGCAGACCGGGCGGGTGCCTGAGCGCGTCGCGCACCTCTGGCTCGTCACCGCCGACGAGAGCTTCCGCCCCGGCTCGAGCTTCTTCCACCGCAACCAGGAGCGCGGGTTCTGGAGCCTCTTCTTCCTCGGCCAGGCGCTCGCCGACGAGAACGTGCCGCGACCGCTCCACCTCACCGTCGTGACGAACGGCGCGCAGGCGGTCGGGGCCGACGAGCAGACCCGCTACCCCGAGAAGGCCACCGTGCTCGGCCCCGCGCGTGTCATCCCGCGCGAGCTGCCGGGCGTCACGATCGGCACGCTCGACGTCACCCTCCCGGCGGCCAGCAAGCGGCTCTTCGGCGGGAAGGTCGCGATGGCCCTGCTCGATCCCTTCGCGGGCAAGCGCGCCACGACCGAGCGGATGGACGCGCTCGCCGACGCGATCCTCGACGAGCTCCGCGGCGCCTCCGAGAACGCGACCGCGGCGCTCCGCGAGGGCAAGCGCTTCGCGCAGACGTGGCGCCGGCGGCGGCTCACGGCGACCGAGGCCCTTCCGCCGGTGCTCCGCGAGGGCGGCACCTACCTCGTCACGGGTGGCCTCGGCGGCCTCGGGATGGTCGCGGCCGAGCGGCTGGCCCGCCTCTGCCGCCCCAAGCTCGTCCTCCTCAGCCGCCGCGGGTTGCCCGCGCGCTCCGAGTGGGACGAGTGGATCGCGATCCACCCGGAGACCGACACGACCTCGCGCCGGATCGAGCAGGTCCGCGAGCTCGAGGCGCACGGCGCGCAGGTGCTCGTCGTCGCCGCGGACGTGACGAACGTCGAGCAGATGCGCGCGGCCGTCGGCGCCGCGCGCGATCGCTTCGGCGCGATCCACGGCGTGCTCCACACCGCGGGCGCGGTCGCGGACGCGCTCCTGCAGATGAAGAGCTCGACCGAGGTCGAGGAGGTCTTCGCGCCGAAGATCCACGGCACCCTCGTGCTCGACGAGGTGCTGGCGGACGAGCGGGAGCTCGACTTCGTGCTCCTCTACAGCTCGACCTCGACGGCCGTCGCGCCCGCGGGTCAGGTCGACTACGTCGCAGCGAACGCCTTCCTCGACTCCTTCGCCGAGAGCAAGCGCGGCGGCCGCACCAAGGTGGTCGCGCTCGGCTGGGGCATCTGGAGCCAGGTCGGCATGGCCGCCGAGGCCCAGGGCGCCGCGGACCTCTCGGCCGGTCCGGACGAGCTCCCGCCCACCTCGAGCCCGCTCTTCTCGGGGCGGCGCCGGGACATGCACGGACAGCTCCACCTCTTCGGGGAGCACGGCCCGCGCACGCATTGGATCTACGACGAGCACCGCGTGAAGGCGGAGGGATCGCGCGACCCGCGGGGCCACGCGCTCATCCCCGGCACCGGCTACCTCGAGCTCGCGGCCGAGGCGCTGAAGGAGCTCGGCGAGCGCGGCCCCTTCGAGATCCGCGACCTGCTCTTCCTGCGGCCGCTCACGCTCGGCGACGACGAGGCCCGCGAGGTGCGCGTGAAGGTGCGCCGCAACGAGGCGGGCTACGCGATGGAGGTGCGGAGCGCCTGCGTCGTCGAGGGCCGCGCGGCGTGGCAGCTCCACGCGCAGGCGCAGCTCGCGCTCGGCGTCGACGCCAGCAGCGACGGCGCCACGGGAGGCACGGCAGGCAAGGTCGACCTCGCCAGCGTCGAGGGGCGGTGCACGGGCCGCGTCGACGCCGATCCCGCCGGCATCCGATCACCTCAAGAGGAGCACCTCTCGTTCGGCGGGCGCTGGCGGGTGCTCCGCGAGGCGCGCTACGGTCAGGGCGAGGCGCTCGGCACGCTCACGCTGCCCGACGCGTTCCGCGGCGACCTCGACGCCGGCTGGCTCCTGCACCCGGCGGTCATGGACCTCGCGACCGGCTTCGCGATGGATCTCATCGAGGGCTACACGCCGAAGAGCGTGTGGGTCCCCGTCTCGTACGAGAGCGTCCGCGTCCACGGCCCGCTGCCGCAGCACCTGCGGAGCTGGGTCCGCAACGCGGAGCCGAACCGGGCGGACGCCGAATTCGCGACCTTCGACGTGACGATCACCGACCTCGAGGGCCGCGTGCTCGTCGACGCGCGACGCTTCTCGATCCGGCGCCTGCCGGAGAACCAGCGCTTCGCCCTCCCGCGCGCGCCGACGCGCGGCGAGGTCGACTTCGAGCCTCAGAGCGCCGAGGATCCCGACCGCCCGCTCTCGCCCGCCGAGCAGCGGCTGCGTCGCAACCTCGCGCGCGGCATCACGCCCACCGAGGGCGGCGAGGCGCTCGTGCGGGTGCTCGCGGCGGCGCCCACGCGCGTCGTCGTCTCGAGCCTCGAGCTCCCCGCGCTCGTCAAGGAGGCGGGCGAGGTCATCGCCGAGGTCACGACGGGCGGAGCGAAATTCGCGCGCCCCGAGCTCGACAGCGAGTACGTGGAGCCTCGCGACGACATCGAGCGCGCGCTCGTCGGCTTCTGGGAGGAGCTCCTCGGCGTCGAGAACGTGGGCGTCCGAGACAGCTTCTTCGACCTCGGCGGTCACTCCCTCATCGCCGTCCGCCTCTTCGCGATGGTGAAGAAGGCCTTCCAGGTCGAGTTCCCGATCAGCATCCTCTTCGAGGCGCCCACCATCGAGGCGTGCGCCGCGCTCGTGAAGGACGCCACCGGCTGGAGCGAGTCGGGCGCGCCGACGGACGGCGCTGCCAAGAAGCCCTCGGCGCCCAAGCGCCGGTACACGCACCTCGTCCCGATGCACCCGGGTGATGGCGGCTCGCGCCCGCCCTTCTTCCTCGTCGCGGGCATGTTCGGCAACGTGCTGAACCTCCGTCACCTCGCGCACCTGCTCGGCACCGAGCGCCCCTTCTACGGTCTGCAGGCCAAGGGCCTCTACGGCGGCGACGCACCCCACGAGACCTTCGAGGAGATGGCGCGCGACTACATCGCCGAGATGCGCACGGTGCAGCCGCGAGGCCCCTACTACCTCGGCGGCTTCTCGGGGGGCGGCTACACCGCCCTCGAGATCGCCAAGCAGCTCCGCGCCGCGGGCGAGGCGGTCGGCCTCGTCGTGCTCCTCGACACCCCCGGCAAGCTCATCCCCGAGGCGCTCACCTGGCGCGATCGCCTGCTGGTCCAGCGCCAGCGCCTCGAGCAGAAGGGCGCGAGCTACGTCGTCGAGTGGGCACAGAACCGCATCGACTGGGAGCTCGGCCGGCTGCGACGCCGCTTCGAGGAGCCCGAGCAGCTCGGCCAAGAGGCCTTCCACGACGAGGCCATCGAGGCGGCGTTCCGGCGCGCGCTCGCGCGATACACGGTGGAGCGCTGGGACGACCGCCTCGTGCTCTTCCGGCCGCCGCTGCCGAAGGTCTACGACCTCGGGGACGGACGCTACCTCAACCACGACCGAGAGCTGGTGTACGAGGACAACGGCTGGAGCGAGGTCTGCGCGCAGGTCGACGTGCACGAGGTCCCGGGTGACCACGACTCGATGGTGCTCGAGCCCAACGTCCGCGTGCTGGCGACGAAGCTGCGGAGCATCCTCGACGACGCCGAGCGCCGAACCCCCGCCCCCACCGCCACGCCCCTCGAGGCCGTCGCCGAAGAGTGAGACCGATGAAGCTCGTGACGATCCTCCTCAACTGGCGCACCCCCGACATGACCCTCGACGCGCTCGCCTCCGGGCTCCGCGCGCTCCAGGCGGTCGACGGGGAGTGGCGCGTCACCGTCGTCGACAACGACTCCCAGGACGGCAGCGAGGCGCGGCTGCGCGAGGCGGTCGACGCGGCGCGCGCGGCGGGAACGCCGGGCTACGACCGCGTCGAGGTCGTGCAGAGCGGGCGCAACGGCGGCTTCGGCGCCGGCAACAACGTCGGCATCCGCCGCGCGCTCGGCTCGGGCGATCCCCCCGAGTACGTCTACATCCTCAACTCCGACGCCTTCCCGGCCGAGGACGCGATCCGTCGCCTCGTCGCGCACCTCGACGCTCACCCCGAGGTCGGCATCGTCGGCAGCTACATCCACGGGACGGACGGGGAGCCCCACGTCACGGCGTTTCGGTTCCCGAGCATCGGCTCGGAGATCGAAGGCAGCCTGCGCCTCGGCGTCGTCACGAAGCTGCTGCGCGAGCACACCGTGCCGATGGGGATCCCCGAGCGCACGACCGAGGTCGACTGGCTCGCGGGCGCGAGCATGATGATGCGGGCGTCGATGCTCCGTCAGATCGACCTCTTCGACGAGACCTTCTTCCTCTACTTCGAGGAGACCGACCTCTGCCGCCGCGCCCAGGACGCGGGCTGGAAGGTCGTCTACGTGCGCGACAGCCACGTCGCGCACATCGGCTCGGCGTCGACCGGCATGAAGACCTGGAGCCGAGTCCCCGGCTATTGGTTCGACTCGCGGCGGCACTACTTCGCGAAGAACCACGGCCGCGCATATCTCTCGCTCGCGACCGCGGCGCTGGCCGCGGGGACCGCGGTCTGGCAGGTGCGACGCCGCCTGCAGGGCAAACCCGACGAGGCGCCGCCGGGCTTCTTGACGGATCTGATCCGCCACGCGCTGCCGCGACGCTGAGCGCGCCCCGGATCGCCTTGCTCGAGCCCTTCCTGCCCGCTCACTCGCGGACGCAAGCCCAGAACGCCTCGACGGGGCCAACCCGGTCGTCTTGCTCGGCGTATTCGTCGGCGACGTCGATCAAGACGTAGCCGACCCCGCGGGTGCGGCCGAGGCGCGTCTTCACGTCCTTCAGCTCGAGCGCGGAGGTGACGTTGGCCGGGACGATCACGCAGACGCGGTCGGCAAGCCGCGCGGCTCGGCGCAGCGCCGGCCCAGAGTCCGCGCCCTCCCACGCCTCGACTTGGAGCTCCGGCGCGACCAGCTGGTCGACGTGGTGCGTCCGACCCGCGAGGGCGATCGCGTGGTGGTGCCCATACCCCCCGGCGTCGGGCGGCAACGACGGCGCCCGAAGGTCAGGCTCGTCGAAGGGCGACCCCCCCACCACGGTCGTGTCCACCCAGTCGTTGCTCAGGCGGCTCGCGAAGCGCATCGCGAGCTCGGGGGCTCCCTCGCCGAGCCCGACCACGAGCATCTTGCCCGCCGCGGTCGGGACGAAGTCGTCCAGATCGGCGACGAGATCGTCGATCGCGTCGGGCACGCGCGGCCAGGTGCTGGTGCCGACGACGGGGCCCCGCCCCCAGAACGCGGCCTCCTTTGCGGTCCGGATCTTCAGGCCGCGGAGCTCGCGGGCGAGCACGACCCCGAGCACGATGAACAGGAAGCCGAGCGGGAACGCCGCCGCGACGATGTACTTCTTCTTGGAGGCCTCGGGGAGCTCGGGCGGCGTCGCCTCGCTCATCGGCTGAAACCCGTGGTCCGGGTTCCTGAGCGCGTCCTCGAGCCTCGCCTTGCGGCCCTGCAGCTCCTGCATCAGCTGCTCGTTGACGCGCACCTCGGCCAGGAGCTGGCTGGCGTCGCCCTCGATGCTCGAGAACTGCTCGACGCGCTGCTGCGCCTCGCGGGCCAAGCGGGTCAGACCCTCGAGACGCTGACGCGCCGCCTCGAGGTCCGCCTGGCTCTGGCTCAAGGCAGCCTGCAGCGACATGTACTGCGTGCTCGCCGTCGCCGTCGCCGAGCGTGTCTTCTCGGCCTGGCCGGAGCGGATGCGCTCGTCCAGCGCGGCGATCTGCTGGCGGAGCGCCTGGACCCGAGGGTGATCGTCCGAGAGGCTCGAGCGCGCGCTGGCCAGCTCGGCCTGCAGCCGCCCTCGCTCGGTCTCCTCTGCGCTCGCCCCGACGGAAGCGCTCGCGAGCGCGGTGCGCGGCGTGCTGCGGAGGTCGCGGCGGAGCTGCTCGACGCGGGCCTCGAGGGCGTCGATCTCGGAAGCGGTCCGGTCCCGCGTCGCGCGGAGCTCCGCCGCCTGCTCGATGGCCGTCTCTTGTTCCGTCGTCAGGTCGGCGATGCCGTGTCGGTTCCGGAAGGTGTCGTAGGAGGTCCGCGCGGCGGTCACCGCGGCCTGCGCCGCCGTCAGGCGCTCCTCGATCGAGCCGATCGCCTCACGGATGCGCTCACGCTGCGCCTCGGTCTGGCGCTCCAGGAAGACCTGGACGACGGTGTTGGCGAACCGGGCCGCCTCGTCGGCCTCCGTGGCCGTCGCGCTGATGCGAACGACCTGCGCGGGGTCCGCCTCGGCCTGGATCCACGTCCCGAGCACGTAGGTCGGGACCTCGAGGCCCGTGCGCGAACCGATCTCGCGCAGGGAGCCCTCGACGAAGATGCCCTGCAGGAGCCCTCCGAGGGTCTGCGTGGCGTCCGAGGGCGCTCCGAGCCCCTCGATCGTCGGCAGGCCGCCAAAGCGGAGCATCGCGGTCGCGGTGTACGAACGCTTGATGGCGAACTTGGCGGTCGGGAGCCCGATCGCGGCGCCGACGATGAACGCGCCGAGCAGCCACCAACGGGCCGCGAGCAGGCAACGGACCACCCGCGTCAAATCGACGGGCGCGCCGTACTTCTCGTCGTCCTCCGTCGCCGGGGCCGGCGAATGGCCCTCCCCTGGGCCCAATCGACGAGGATCCGTTTCCACGTTTCGACCTAAGGCTACTCCTTACTCGCCAGCCGCGTCCCACGCAATTGTTTGTGCGGGCTCGACCGACGTGCGATGGGTGCTATCCGTCGGCCCGAGGGCAGGGGAGTGAGCGACCGAAGCGCCAACGCAGACGCCAACGCAGCGCCGTCCACGGATCCCACATCCACGGGGATGGCCTTGCGAATCTTCTTCGGTGTCCTCGTCGTGGTCGGCACCCTCTGGCGTGCCGCTCCGCTCGCGGACGCGGGCGGCCGCATGATGGCTCAGTGGCCGACGGAAGACGGCTACTTCATGCTCACGATGGGGCGCAACGTCGCCCTCGGGCGCGGGCTGAGCGTCGCGGGCGGGGAGACCCCGACGAATGGGACGCAGCCCCTCACCACCTTCGTGTGGGCAGCCGGCTACCAGCTGGTCGGAAGCGAGCGCGAGGCAGGGGTCTTCTTCGCCCTGATCCTTCAGCTCCTCGCGTCGCTCGCCACCGCCTTCGTGATCCACCGCCTCGCGCGGAAGGTCTTCCACGCGCGCCCCGATCGCGATGCGCGCGCGCTATTGGCCGCGGGCCTGTGGATCGCGAGCCCGGTCGCGATGCCGCACACGATGAACTGCCTCGAGACGGGCTTCTATGGGTTGGTCGCGGCTTGCGTCGGGCTGGCGTTCGTCGAGACGGAGGAGCGCCCCACGCTGTGGAGCTGGAAGCGGACCCTCGGCTTCGGAGCCCTCTTGGGGCTGGCGTTCTGGGTCCGGAACGACTCGACCTTCCTCATCGCCGCGGCGTGCGTCGGGTATCTCTGGCCAGGGCTTCGGGTGCGGCGCGACGAGCTCCGCGGTCGCCTGCTGCGGGTGCTCGCGTTCGGCGCGACCAGCGTCGTCGTGGCCTCGCCGTGGCTCGTCTACAACTACGTCGGCTTCGGCCACGTGATGCCCGTGAGCGGGCGCGCCGAGGCGCTGACGGGTCACTTCGCCGGCAACCTCTCCGGGCTCCCGATCGTGCTGACCGAGTACCTCGCCGGGGTCGTCCCCATCCCGCACGCGATCTCCTCTCACCCAGCGGTGGTCGCGCTGGCGTGCGTGCCGCTCGTCGGACTCGGCGCGTGGTGCTGGCGCGCGTGGCCGAGCCTCGCGCCCGCGGAGCGTCGGCTCATCGGGCTCGTCGGGATCTACCTGACGGGGCTCTGCGCGTTCTACGGGCTCTACTTCGGCGCCGCGTGGTTCCTCCCGAGATACTTCCTGCCGACGAGCCCCTTCCTCATCCTCGTCACCGTGAGCCTCATCGCGTGGCTCTACGCGAAGGCGGGTCAGCTCGGCCCCCGCCTCGCGCCGGTCGCGGCCGTCCTGACGCTCGGGGTCATGACGTTCCTCTCCTGGCGCCAGTACCGGCAGGGGGACCAGCACGCCCACTTCCAGGTCGTCGAGTGGGTCCGTGAGAACGTCCCCGAGGAGGTCTGGGTGGGGGCCATCCAGACGGGGACCTTGGGGTTCTTCCACGACCGCACGGTCAACCTCGACGGCAAGGTCAACGTCGCGGCCTACGAGGCCTTGGTCGCCGGCCGAGAGGGGGAGTACGTGGTGGAGGACACGGAGATCCAATACCTCGCGGACTGGGTCGGGATGCGCGATTGGCTGACCAAACCCGCGATCGCGGCAAACTTCGAGCTGATCGTCCTCGACGAGGACGCCAACCTTGCCGTCCTCCGACGGCGGTCGGACGTCCAATGATCGCGGGGCGGCGCGCCGCGCCATGCGGGGATGAGGTCTGACGTGCGGCGGCGTCTCGTCGGAGGCGGCATGGCCCTGCTCCTCGTCGGCGCCCTCGCGGCGGCGCTCTGGCCACCGCCGATGCCCGAGCCCCGCGTCGTCGATTGGGAGGCGCAAGCCGGGGGCCCCGTCGACGCGCGCAGCGTCATCTGGGTCGGCCACTCCCTGGTCAACCAGCGCGACCCCCACGTCACCGACGGGTTCGACCTGATGGAGGCGGTCGGCGAGCTCGCCCGCTCGGCGGGCCTCTCTTACCGCTCGCTGGACCACACGCTCTTCGGCTCCCCGCTCTCGCTCCTCTGGCGCGGACGCCCACACTCGTACGACCGCCCCGAGCCCGCGATCCTCGATCGCCTCGAGGCGCTTCGCCGGGACGTCGAGCGCTTCGACACGATGGTGCTCACCGAGGGGCTCCCCGTCGAGCGGAGCATGCACGTCGAGCACAGCGCCTTCTACGCGCAGCGTTTCTACTGCGAGCTCGTGCGCCGGAGCCCCGACGCGCGCGTATACGTCTACGAGACGTGGAGCCACCTCCACGCCTCCGATCCGGAGGGCGACTACCCCGCCCCCAGCACCTTCGACTGGTCGGATCGTCTCCAGGCGGATCGCGCCCACTGGGAGCGCATCGCCGACCTCGCCGGGACGGGAGAGGTCCCCAAGCCGGGGCTCTTCGGGGCCTTGCGCACGCGCTTCGGAGAGCCCGCCGGGTGCGAGCCCCGCGCGCCTATCTTCCTCGTCCCGGTCGGCACCTTCATGCGGACCCTGAGCGAGCAGCTCGCCGCCGACCCGCTCCCGTACGGCGACACGCAGCTCTCGATGAGCCACCTCTTCGCGAACGCCTACGAGTCCTGGCCTCCGGGGTGGCCGCTCGACGTGGCGCTCCCTCCGGCGGCCGAGCGCGCGGCGCTGGAAGCGCTTCGCTTGCACCATCCGGACGAGCCGCTCGACGACATCCACTCGAGCGGCCTCGGCATCTACCTCACCGCCCTCGTCCACTACGCGGTGCTCTACCGCCGCTCCCCCGTGGGGCTCCCCGCCCCCCTTCCCCTCCCGGACGTCACGAACCGACGCCTCCAAGAGCTGGTGTGGGAGGTGGTTCAGTCGGAGCCGCGGACCGGCGTGCGCTGAACGTGACGGGTCCGCCCGGCGCTACGCTCGCGCGCGGCGCCGAGCGCGCGTAGCTTCCGCGGGCGGGAGGCTCCAAGCGCCGTCCGCGCGACGCGCTTCCTGCAGCGCGCCGAGGAGCCCGCCCGCGAAGAGGAAGGGGTACGTCGCCCAGAGGCCATTGGGGACGAGGTCGAGGGTGAGCATCGCGCAGATGAGGCCGAACCCGAGCAGCAGCGTGCGGTCTCGCTCGTAGGGGAACGCGAGGACGCGCCGCCGGAGCACGAAGAGCGGCACGAGCAGGAAGCCGAAGCAGGTGATCATGCCGATCACGCCGTGCAGGCCGAGCACGATGATCCAGTGTCCATCCGCGATCGTGATCTCCTTGCCCATCTCGTCGTCGTAGACGCTGTTCCGACCCATCCCGCCCCAGCCGAACCACAGCCGCTCGCGTGCCTTGTCGAGGAGCAGCTTCTCGTTGTCGAAGCGGAACTCGAGCGACTGCGCGCGCTCCTCACCGAACGCCGCCTGAGCCTGCTCCACCAGCGCCTCGGCGGGGAAGAGGTCGAACGCGCGCAGCGCGGGGTAGATCGCGACGAAGAGCGCGATCGCCATCACGACGCGCGCCTGCAGCTTGTGCGAGCCGCGCGCGAGCAGCGGCCCGAAGACGACGGCGTAGAGGATCGCGCCCGTGCTCTTGCAGAGGATCAGCACGACGAAGAGCACCCACGAGACCCGCTTCGCGCTCCACTTCCGGATGGGCTCACCGAGCTTGGCGAGCGTGATGGCCGCGAGCAGCACCGCCGTCATGAAGAGCGCGAGCGCGAGGCCGTGCGCCATGAAATTCATCGGGCGGAAGCCGCCCCAACGCATCGTCTGCAAAAAATCCGAGTGCGCCCCGTAGCCGTAGACCCAGACGTGCCACTGCGGGCTCATGCGGATCTCCACGAGGAGCAGCGCCGTCTGCACGAACCCAGCGATCACCAAGAAGTGAAGCAGGTCGAGCAGATCGCGCCGCGTGCGGAAGAGCGCCCGGCCGAGGACGAAGGGGATGCCATAGGACAGGAGCGCGACGAAGCCGTATTGGAAGCCGTCGTTGAACTGGAGACCGGGGATCATCGTGACGCGCCAGCTGCCGTACCGGAGAGCGTCCGTGTTGGTCTGCCAAGTGACGAAGCCCGCGATGATGGCGACGACGACGAGCAGGTCGATGCCACGCCACGCCTTCGCTCGGCGGAGCGCCGCGCGCCATCGCACGATCGCGATGGCGAATAGGACCACGTAAGGGATGTTGTTCTTGTCGAGCGGCGGGACCATGGGCAGCTTGATGAACGCCCCCTCCGGCCCGAAGAGGGTCCCGAAGAAGACCACGTAGAGCGCCGCGATCTGGGGCCGCTTGGACCACGTGACGTAGGCCGCGAGCGGGATGATCGAGAGGAGCGCGAGGAGCGCGAGCGGGGTCCATTCACCCACGCGCGCATCCTCTCGTGGGTGGCGGGAGCGTCGTCACCCTCGTCCGTGGCTCGAGTCGCATCGTCGGCTCGACACTAATACACCGGCCCGGAAGTTCGAGCCGGGTTCGTACGCCCGCCGCGATTGACGACGGGGGCGCCGCTCGCCAGACTCCGGCCTCGCTCCGGCCCGCTCGTACGAGCCGACTCGTCGCGAGGCACGCACCCAGAGGGCGCGGTGGGGAGAGCGTCCGGGAGAGGCCATGAAGCTCGCGTACCTGGTCAACCAATATCCGAAGATCAGCCACAGCTTCATCCGTCGGGAGATCCTCTCGATCGAATCGGCGGAAGGTACCCCCGTCGCGCGCATGTCGGTGCGCCGCGTCGACGAGCCGCTCGTCGATCCGGAAGACCAGCTCGAAGCGGAGCGAACGCGCGTCGTCCTCGACGTTGGCGCGGCGGCGCTGCTCCGCGACACCGCGATGGTCGCCGCGCGGCGTCCGGCACGGTTCCTCCGCGCGCTCAAGGCGACGGTGAAGCTCGGTGCGCGCTCCGACCGCGGGGTCCTGCGACACCTCGCGTACCTCGCGGAGGCCTGCACGACCGCGCGCTGGTCCGAGGCCGAAGGGGTCGATCACCTCCACGCTCACTTCGGGAGCAATTCGGCGGCGGTCGCGATGCTGACCCACGAGCTCGGCGGACCGAGCTACAGCTTCACTGCGCATGGCACCGAGACGTTCGACTACCCCCCGTTCATCGGGATCGCGGACAAGGTCGCCAACGCGGCGTTCGTCGTCGCGGTGAGCGAGTACGGCCGAAGCCAGCTCTGCCGGTGGTCGGAGCAGGAGCATTGGGACAAGATCCACGTCGTCCGGTGCGGCGCCGACGAGGCCTTCTTGGCGGAGGAGCCGACGCCCTTGCCCGACGAGCCTCGCCTCGTGTGCGTGGGCCGGCTGAGCGGCGAGAAGGGTCACCTCGTCCTGATGCAGGCGGCGGCCGCGCTCGCGCGGCGCGGCGTCGACTTCCAGCTCGACCTGGTCGGGGATGGCGACCTGCGTGCCCCCATCGAGCGCTTCATCGCAGACCACGGCCTCGAAGATCGAGTGCGCCTGCTCGGATGGGGCAGCGCGGAGCAGGTCCGCGACGCGATCCGCGCCTCGCGCGCGCTGGTCCTTCCGAGCTTCATGGAGGGGCTCCCCGTCGTGCTGATGGAGGCGTTCGCGCTCGGCCGCCCCGCGATCGCGACGCACGTCTCCGGGATCCCGGAGCTCGTCGTCCCCGGCGCGAGCGGCTGGCTCGTCCCCGCCGGGGCCGCCGAGCCGCTCGCCGACGCGATGCAAGAGGTCGTGCAGGCGAGCGTGCCCCGCCTCACCGAGATGGGCATGCGTGGGCGCGAGGCGGTGCGCGAGCGCCACGACGCGGACCGTGAGGCGCGACGCTTGCTCGACCTCTTCCACCGCTACGCCGCGTCGCCCCAGGCGACCTGATCCTCTCCCGACGCGCACGCCCGAGCCTGTCATGGCCGACTCCCACGACACCGAGCCCGCGAACGACGAGATGCGCGAGCGCCACTCGCGCCTGAAGCGACTCGCGGTGCGCGGGTCGCTCTTCGAGATGCTCGCGTACGTGCTCGGGCAGGTCCTCCGCCTCGGCGGCAACCTGATCCTCACGCGCCTCCTCTTCCCCGAGGCGTTCGGCCTGATGACGACGCTGACGGTGTTCAACACCGGCCTCATCATGCTCTCGGACGTCGGCATCGAGCAGTCCGTCATCCAGAACGAGCGCGGCGACGAGCCCGTCTTCGCGAACACCGCGTGGACGCTGCAGATCGTGCGAGGCCTCTCCCTCTACGGCGTCGCGCTGGCCCTCACGTGGCCGATGGCGCAGCTCGAAGGAGTCCCCGAGCTCCTCTGGCTCATCCCGGTCGGCGCGCTCTCGGTCCCCATCGCGGCCCTGAGCAGCACCGCCGAGTTTGCGCTCCGCCGACAGGTGAGGGTCGGACGCCTCGTCGGCCTGGAGCTCGCCTCTCAGGCCGTGGCGCTCGGCGTGATGCTCGCGTGGGCGTGGGTGCACCCGAGCATCTGGGCCCTCATCGTCGGCAACATCGCCCGCGAGATCTTCCGGACGATCGCGTCTCACCTCGTGCTCGTCCCCGGGTACCGCAACCGGCTCTCTTGGGACGCCGCGGCGCGAGCGGAGATCATCGCCTTCGGACGCTGGATCCTCGGCTCCTCGGCGGTCTTCTTCTTGGCCGGCTTCGCCGATCGCCTCCTGCTGCTCCCCTTCCTCCAGGCGGGCGGGCTTGGCATCTACTCCATCGCCGCGCTCCTCACGGAGTCCGCCTTCACGGTGATCGGGAAGATCACCCACGGCGTGCTCTTCCCGATCTTCAGCCGCATCCGGCTCGACGGCGTCGACCGGCTCCAAGAGGTCTACTATCAGGCCCGGCTGCGCCTCGATCTGCTCGCCCTCGGCGGCGTGGGCGCCCTCTTCATGGTCGGGCCGCGGCTCATCGACTTCCTCTGGGACGACCGGTACCACGAGGCCGGATGGATGCTGCAGATCCTCTGCGTGAAGGCCGCCACCCGGAGCGTCTTCGACCCCGCCGACAAATGCCTGGTCGCGCTCGGTCGGGTCCGCACGAGCTTCATCAACAACGCCGCGCGCACGGTCTTCCTCTTCGCGGGCGTGCCCATCGGCTGGCACTTCCTCGGGGAGGAGGGCGTGGTGTGGGGGGTCGTCGCCTCCGATCTCCCGTGCGCGTTCATCCTCTGGACCGCGCTCTGGCGCGAAAAGGTGCTCCGCGTCGATCGCGAGCTGCTCGCGTGGGTCTTCTTCGGCGCGGGCCTCGGGGTCGGCTTCGGGGTCGACGCGCTGCTCGCGCTCCTGCTCCCTTGAGCCGCCACGGGACGCGCACGTGCCGCAACGCGGCGGCGCCGACGCGGGTCCACGTCCTCACGTCCGCGGGGTGGGAGCGTTTACCCGAGCCTCGCTGCGTGCCATGTGAGACCCATGACTCCTCGCGACCCCACGACCTCGAGCGGAGCGCTTCGCACCGGGCGAGCCACGATCCTCGCGACCAGCCTGATGCTCTTCGGTTGCGGCACCGGCTGTGGCGCGAACGGCGCATCCTCCGCGACGACGCAGCCGAGCACCGCGCGCGCTCCGGACCCCGTCGAGATCGAGGGGCCGACGGCGCCTCCGCCCGGCCGCACGCACACCCCGCCGCCTCGACGACGGCCAGTCGGCACGAACCTCGCGCCCCCGAGCTATTGGGGCGGCGCCTTCCCATTCGTCGATCTGATGAAGCACTCCGACGGCTGGATCTCCGGCTCGGAGGGCACGTGGAACGACGGCCGCTCGTTCGAGACCGACCCGCACGGGTGGCTGCGGCGGCTCGCGCCCGGACGGATCGCGCGGGTCTTCATCTTGGGGGGCGAGCACTGGCACCCCACGGGACGCTTCACCGTGCTCTACGAGGGCCGCGGCACCATCGAATACCGAGGCCGCGTCGAGGCGCTCCGGCGCGAGCCTGGTCGTGACACCTTCGTGCTCGCGGGCACCGACGGCCTCTACCTCGAGATCACCGCGGTCGACGCGAACGACCCGCTCCGCAACATCCGCGTCATCGCGCCCGGCGGGCGATGCGATGACGACGTCACGTCCTATTGCACCGCCGACGCGGGCTGCGCGGGGCGCTGCGTCCCCTTCACCGAGAACTACGCCGAGCAACCCTTCCACCCGACCTTCTTGGAAGAGACGCAAGCGTTCTCGGTCGTGCGCTTCATGGACTGGCAGAACACCAACCGGGAGCGCACGCTCGACGACGCCGACGAGCTCCCGTCGCCTCGGCGATGGTCGGATCTGCCGACGCGCGAGAGCATGTCGTGGCGGCCAGTCCCCGTCGACGTGATGGTCGACCTCGCCAACCAGCTCGGCGTCGACCCCTGGTTCGCGATGCCACACACGGCCGAGGACGAGCTCGTGGCCACCTTCGCCAGTCGCGTCGCCGCGCGGCTCGCGTCGGACCGGAAGGTCTACGTCGAGTATACGAACGAGTACTGGAACGACATCTTCGACCAGCACCAGTGGATCAACGGTGAGGGGTGCAGGCGGCACTCGCGCAACCCCGGGCGCGACTGCGACCCAGACGGCAACGGCACGCTCTGCGAATACACGTCATGGAACGCGACCCAGGAGCGCTGCCTCGACTTCGGCCGGCGCTACTACGCCGAGCGCACGGTCGAGATCGGGCGGATCTGGCGGGAGGCGTTCCGCAACGCGACCCCGGAGCGCGTGCGCCGCGTGATGGCCGGCCAGATCGGCGGGGCCGACTGGTGGATGCCGGAGTACCTCGAGCGCCAGGTCGACGGATCCCCCGCGCACACGCAGGTCGACGTCATGGCCGTAGCGCCCTATTTCGGCGGCGGCGAGCGCCGCGAACGGTCCGTGGACGAGATCTTCCGACGCATCCCGAACCGACGCCGCGACGGCGCGCCCGAGAACTTCTTCGAGATCCTCGTCGGTCCCGCGGACGCCCCGTACGGGGATGTCTTCCACTGGATTCAGAAGGACGTCGCGGCGCTGCGCGCGCGCGCTCCGAACGTCGAGTACGTGGCCTACGAAGGTGGCCAACACCTCCACAGCCACGACGAAGCGCAGATGGCGATGTTCACCCGCGCCAACCGCGATCCTCGGATGGAGGAGCTCTACTTCCAATACCTGACGATGTGGAGAGTGCTGACGGACGACGCCCTCTTCGTGCACTTCAGGTCACCGAGCACTTGGGGAGCCTTCGGGACCTGGGGCTCGAAGGAGCGTCAAGGCCAGCCCTTGGCCGAGGCTCCCAAGCACCGCGCCCTCCTCCGCTACATCGAGACGGAGTGAGGCGAGGCGGGGTCACACACGACCCCGCCGAGGTCGATCGACTCGACCCGAGCGCAGGGCGTAGTACGCTCGTCTCGTGACTCGAGCCCGATTCCTCATGCTGCTCGGGGCGGTGGTCGCCTGCTCCTCCGCCCTCCCGCCCGGCCCCAGCGAGCCCGTCGACGACGCCGCTCCCGCCGGTGACGACGACGCGAGCGCGCCGCCTCCGCCGAGCGACGCGGGACCTCCGCCCGCGCTCTCGGGCCCGCTGGACCGCGCCCGGGTGTTCTTCATCGGCCACAGCCTGGTCAACCACGAGATGCCCGCGATGGTGGCGGGCCTCGCCCGCTCGGCGGGGCTCGACTTCGACTACCAGACGCAGGTCATCAACGGCGCTCCGCTCCGCTGGAACTGGGACAACGCGCACCAAGGCGAGGGACGCCAGAGCCGGATCGGCAACGCGCGCGCCGAGCTCCCGAGCGGCCGCTTCGACGTCGTGATCATGACCGAGGGGATCCCCCTCGACGTCGACACCGTCCGCGCGGGTGGGAACTTCTTCCGGCTCGCCGTGGAGTCGAACCCGCAGACCCGCGTCTTCATGTACGAGACCTGGCACTCCCTCGTCTGGGAGGACGTCTACGACGTCTACAACCGCTACGAGCCGGACCGCGCCCTCCACATCCCCGGCCGCAACAGCTACGACTGGCGCGCGCTGCTCGACGATCTCCGGCCCGCGTGGACGCGGCGGATCGACGGGATCAACACCGAGAACCCGGCGGGTCTCCGCATGGCGATGGTCCCAGCCGGGAGCGCCGTCGCGCGCTTGGTGGACGAGATCGAGGCGGGGCGAGTGCCCGGAATCAGGTCTCGGCGCGACCTCTTCACCGACGACATCCACCTGAGCGATCTCGGCAACTACTTCGTCGCGCTCGTACAGTTCGCCACGATCTTCCGGCGCAGCCCCGAGGGGCTCACGACGAACCTCCAGGATCAGTGGGGCCGCGCGTTCCGCGCGCCGACCGCCGAACAAGCCGCGATCTTCCAGCGGGTCGCGTGGGAGCACGTCTCGCGCGACCCTCGGGCCGGCGTCCGCGCCGACTGACACGCACGCGCCCGGCAATTGATCTCCGGAACCAATCCGCGGTACCAAGCTCGGCGCCGCGACACCACGCGTCCCCCGATCCCCCGAGAACCCCGTGGACCTCGCGAAAGTACGTGATGAATTTCCTCGCCTCCTCCGGCTCCTCGGGGGCGAGCACGGTGCCGAGGCGATGGAGTGGATGCGCACCCTGAGCGAGGGCCACCACGCGACCGCGTCCCCCCGCGTCGTCGCCGAAGCGACACGGCTCGGTTGGGTGGAGGGGAGCCCGCCGCGGGTGACGCCCCTCGGCCAACGGATCGGAGACTCGCTCCGCGAGTACCTCTACTGGGAAGAGCGCAACCGGCACCTCCCGCGGCGCGACGACGTGCCCGAGCTCCGCGCCGAGACCTACCGCGGGGCGCGCGTCCTCGAGATCGGGAGCGGCTTCGGGTGCAACCTGATGCGCCTGCAGGAGTTCGCCGACGAGGTCGTCGGCGTGGACATCGACCCGATCTACCTCGCGCTCGGGCCGGTGCTCGCGAACCTCGCAGGGGTGGAGGCACCGCGGACGCTGTGCGCGAGGGCCGAGAACCTCCCGTTCCCCGACGATCGCTTCGACGCCGTCCTCGTCATCGGCGCGCTCCAGTACATGGAGATCCCGGTCGCGCTGCGAGAGATCGCGCGGGTGCTCCGCCCGGGCGGCCAAGGCGTCTTCGTGCTCGGTCACCTGACGGGCTACCTGCACAGCGCGTTCGTCCCGAACGCGCGGCGCTCCCCGCGCGCGTTCGCGCGCGAGACGCGAGACCTGCTCGCGATGCTGACCTACCCGAAGCTCGGCCGACGGCTCTCGAAGCCCGGCTCGCCGGTCTACCCGACCCGGCGGCGCGCGACGCGCTACTTCGAAGAGGCGGGGCTCCGGCTCGAGGCGCTCCGCGACCTCCGAGACGAGACCGCGTACATCGTCCGCCGCTGAGCCCGCTCAGCCCGCGCGCCCCGTCAAGCCCGGCTGAAGGCCCGAGAAGCGGAGCGCCAACCGGGCGCGAGACAGCCTGCCGTCACGCCCGCGCGACGTCTCTGATTGAATGTCGAAGCGCCGCAGCTCGTAGGCGCCGACGCTCGGCGGGTTTCGCCCCCAATCCGTCGTGACGCCGAGCACGTACCCCGCCCGTCGGACCACGTCACGGACCCGCACGTCGTGATCGCCGTTCGGGTAGCAGAAGGTGTCCACGGCCGCGCCGAGCTCCTCGCGCAGCCGCGCTCGCGAACCGACGATCTCCGTCTCGAGGCGTGCGTCGTCGCACCGCGGCAAGATGGGATGCGTGCGCGTATGCGAGCCGATCTCGTGCCCCTCGGCGTGCAGCGTGCGCAGCTGATCCCACGACATCATCCCGTCCCAGGAGGGGCGCGCTCGACCCGCCTCCGACTCGACACGCTCGACCCACGCCTCTCGCTCGGAGGTCGACATCCGCTTCGCCTCCTCGAGCGCCACAGGCAGCGGTCGGTTCGCGAGCAGCGCGGCCGCTCGGGATGGATCACGGCGCCTCAACCCCTCGATCGCGAACCCGACGCGGTCGTGCCAGAGGGGGGCGTCCGCCTCGGTCGCGTCGACCGTCACGTAGAACGACGCCTTCACGCCGTGCTCGTCGAGCACGGGCTTGCCATACTCGAAGTTGTCTCGCTGACCGTCGTCGAAAGTCACCGCCAGGAGCGGCCGCGCGGGGCGCTCGCCGAGGCGCATCCGACGGTGCGCGTCGCCGAGCGTGGTGACCGTGAAGTGCTCTCGGAAGAAGCGCAGGAAGAACGCGAGCTCCTCCGGCGTCACCACCAGCTCGGGGAAGGCGTATTGCGCGCGGAGCTCGGCGGGGAGCACGCGATGAAACGTCGCGATGACGAGCTCGCCGCGGCACGTACGCGAGGGCGCCGACACGCCGACGCGCCAAGCGACCTCCGCCAAGGTGTCTCGAACGATCGCTTTGGAGGCCCTCGTCAGTGCGCGCACGCTCACCCCCGCGACAGGAGCTTCTCGACGTCCTCGGCGATCGCCTCGGGCTTCGTGGTCGGCGCGTAGCGCTTGACCACTCGGCCCTCTCCGTCGACGAGGAACTTCGTGAAGTTCCACTTGATGCGCTCGCTGCCGAGCAGCCCGGGCGCCGACTTCTTCAGCTGGACGAAGAGCGGATGCGCCGTCTCCCCGTTCACGTCGACCTTCGCGTGCATCGGGAAGGTCACGCCGTAGTTCTTCTGGCAGAAGCCCGCGATCTCGTCGTTCGAGCCCGGGTCTTGGGCGCCGAACTGGTTGCACGGGAAGCCGAGGACGACGAAGCCCCGATCCTTGTAGCGCTGGTAGAGCTTCTCGAGCCCGTCGAGCTGGGGCGTGAACCCACACTGGCTCGCGGTGTTCACGATCAGCGCCACCTTCCCCTCGAGGTGCTGGAGCGACGTCCTGTCCCCGTCGATCGTCTCGACCTCGGTGTCGTAGAGCGTGTTCGGCATGGCCAGACTCTTGAGGCTCCTTCGCTCGAGCGCAAGCGCCCGCGAGCGCCCCTCCCAAGGGTTCGTGCGCCTGGAGCGCGCGCTCGGATCGCGCGCTCGGATCGTTCAGATCGCGCCAGGAAACTGGTTCGTGCAGTCCATGTACCCGAGCGCCACGAGCTGCTGGCAGAGCTCGAGGTTCATCTCGGCGTCCTCGGCGACCATCCCCGGCCCGGCGCCGCCGTCCCCCTCGAGCCAGCGAGCGCGGTCGCGCGCGCCGAGCTGCTGGCCCGCGAGGACGCGGAGGTAGCGCATGGCGATGGGGTGCCGCGTGACGTCGAGGCGGTCGTTCCGCTCCCCCGGATCGCGCTCGAGGTCGAAGAGCACGTGCGTCAAGCTCGAGCGCAGCACGAGCTTCCAGTCCATCCCGCGGATGACCCGCCGGTTCTCCTGGAAGTCGCTGAACGCGACCCAAGGGCCCGCGGGGGGCACGCCGCGCAAGAAGCCCATCATCGAGCGCCCCTCGAAGACCGCCGGCACCGGCAGGCCGGCCGCCTCGAGCACCGTCGGGCCGACGTTCATCGTGCTGACCACCTGCGGCACCCGATGCCCCGCGCGCGCGCCGGCGGGCCAGCGCACGAGGAGCGGCACCCGGATGAGCTCCTGGAAGATCGAGTGCCCATGCCCCCAGCTGCCGTGATCCTCGAACTCCTCGCCGTGGTCGGAGGTGATGACGAAGATTGTGTCGTCGAGCATCTCGAGCTCGCGCAGGCGCTCGAGGAAGCGCCCGAAGTGCTCGTCGTGGTCGCTGATCTCGCCGTCGTAGAGCGCGCGCAGGCGGGTCTTGTCGCTGTCGGTGAAGACGATCCGCGGCGGGTTTCGCTTGGCGTCTTCGAGGAGCTGCGCGCTGCGTCGCTTGTTGCGCAGCGGTCCGTCGTAGTCCGGCCGCGCGTCGTAGCGGCGCAGGTGCTCGTCGGGTGGATCGTAGGGGACGTGCGGGTCGATCGTCTGCACGTAGAGGAAGAGGCGCTGGTCCGGATCCGCTTCGCGTTGCGCGGCGATCCAGGCGCCGGCCTCGCGGAAGACGTTGCTCGCGTCCGTGTTCCGCTGCTCGCGGATGTAGTTCGTGTAGTGGTCCCACCCCTGATCGAAGCCGAAGGCGCGCGAGACGTAGCCGTTCGCGATGAAGCTCCCCGTGCGAAAGCCGTGCTGCTGGAAGACCTCGCCGAGCGTGAGCGCGCTCTGCGGCAGCCGCGACGAGTCGTTCTTCGCGCCGTGCGTCGCCGGAAAGAGGCTCGTCAAGATCGAGGCGCAGGCGGGCTTGGTCCAGTTCTCGGGCGACTGCGCGCGCTCGAAGACGACGCCTTCGCGGGCGAAGCGCTCGAGCGCGGGTGTCTCGACCCGCGAGCGAGGCGCGTACGGGCGAAGCGCGTCCGCCCGCAGCGTGTCGATGACGAGCACGACGACGTGCTTCGCGTGCGGCACCTCCGCCGATCCGATCGCGGCGAGCTCGACCTCGGGCAGCGTCACGCGCAATTCGGAGAGACCCACCTCGCCCCCCTCGCTCTCGACGTCGAGCCGCACCAGCTTGCCCGCGACGCGGCCGAGGTCGAGCGCGGCTCGTTGCCACCCGCTGGTCGCCGGCTCGTCGAGCAGCTCGAGCGGCTCGCCGCCCTCCGCGGTCACCCGCACCCGCACCCGGGGCTCGCCGGCCAACGCGACGCGCCCGAAACGCAAGCGCACCTCCCCGAGATCGCTCGGGGGCACCTCGAGGTACCACGAGGCGCGTGTACCCGCGGGCAACCTCAGCCCCTCTCGCGCCGCGCCCGCGCTCACGATGGGGCCCGGGCGGAGGTCGGGCGGCGCCCACCCGGCCGCGCGCTCTCCGCGCTGCAGGTGGATCGAGGCGACCTCGAAGGACACCTCCTCGCCCTCGTGCGAGCGCGTCGACGGCGCCCGGAGCAGGATCTGGTTGTCCCCTCGCCGCACCCGCTCGGCCGGCACGCTCACGCGCCACTCGCCGAACCCACCCGAGGGCTCGCCGACCGGCGCCAGCTCCCCGAGTGCCTCACCGCCGTAGAACGCGAGGAGCGCCCCGCCCCCGACGTTTCGCGCGCGCACCCGGAGCGTGAGCGCGCTCGGCTCGCGGACGTCGAAGAAGAGCCTCCCGGAGCCGCTCAGGCGGGTGAAAGGCACGGCGTCAGCGCCCTCCCCTGCCACCCCGTCGCTCCCCCAGCCGCTGTTCCAGGTCCCGCTCGTGTGCTTGTGGTGGGCCCCGACCCCGAAGGGGATGAAGACTCCGTCGCGGTCGACGTCCGCGAGATGCGCGAGCCGGAGCAGGTCGAGGTGGGTGCGCCCCTCGAGGGGCGGCGGCTCCTCCGGCGCAGCCTCGGGAACGGCAGGCGCCTCCGCCGTGGCGGCGGCCTCGGGCTCCACCGTCGGCTCCTCGCGCGCGCTCGGCGCCTCCGAGCCGCAGGCCGCGCCGAGGAGCGCGAGGGCGAGCGGGATGCGGGCGTTCATGGGACTCCTTCTCCGAGACATGCGGCCGATGGCGGCGGGACGATGAGCACTCTTCCGTGACGAGCGTGACACCCCGTCGGACCGGGGGGCAGTGTGCCGCATTCTCGAGGGGGGGGGACGAGGTGACGCTCGCGACCCGCAGGAACGACGCTCGCAACGCCCGCGCTTCCGAGCCGTTCGTCGTCGCGCCGAGAGCCTGCTACCGTGCCGCCCCGAGGTGTGGACGATGGTGTGGACGATGGCGCGTAAGACGACTCGAACCTGGACACTGCTCGGCTTGCTCTCGCTCGCCGCGTGCGTGGCCGAGCCCCCGGCCGCCTCCACCTCGCCCATCATCAACGGCGCCGCCACCACGGGGGATCCCTGGGTCGTCGCGGTCGTGAACCTCGGCGTCACCGGCTCGCCGGGGCTTTGCACGGGCTCGCTCGTCGGCCCCTTCGGGGTCCTCACCGCCAAGCACTGCGTCTATCGCGAGGCGCCCGGCGGCTGGGTGCCGATCCCCGTCGACGAGCTCCGCGTCATCGTGGGCACGGACATCAACCGACCTGGCGGGATCCAGCAGATCGCGACGGTGCACTCGTACGAGTCGACGCCCGGCGTTTACCGCGACGCCGACCTCGGCAACGGGGACGACATCGCCATCGTGCTGATGCGCACCTCGTTCGGCGGCGTCACCCCGATGCCCTTCGGTCGCACCGTCCCCGCGGTCGGCAGCCCCGCCCGCATCATCGGCTTCGGCCGCACGAGCCCAACGACCGACGAGAGCGGCGTGAAGTTCATGGGCGACACCACCGTCGTCGGCGCCGGCGCGCGCCTCATCGAAGCCGGCGGAGGCTCGTGGACCTGCCAAGGCGACAGCGGCGGCCCCCTCCTGGTCGACGGCCGCGTCGTCGGCGTGACGAGCTTCGGCGTCGGCGGCTGCGGATCGCGGAGCCGCCACTACTTCGTGTCGGTGCCGCGACACGCCGCGCTCGTCGAGCGCGCCGTCACCTTCGAGCCGCCGTGCGAGCCACAGCCCGAGGTCTGTAACGGCATCGACGACGACTGCGACGGGGTCATCGACCCTGGGTGCGCGTTCCTCGGCCAGCCCTGCGAGACCGCCGCCGACTGCCGCGACATGGCGTGCGAGTCGATCGACGGCAGCCGCATCTGCGTGCGCCCTTGCGACCCGCGACAGCCCATCCCCTTCTGCCCCCTCGGCTTCCACTGCTCGGTGGCGGGCTGCGGCGAGGGGTTCTGCGCGCCGGGCGAGGGACACCTCGTCGACGGGGAGGCCTGCACGCGTGACAGCGAGTGCACCTCGGGCCAGTGCACGTCGATCGGCGGCGCGATGCGCTGCGGCCGCCAGTGCACGGCCGGCACCGAGGACTGCGTCACGGGCACGGTCTGCGAGCCCTCGGCCGACGGTTGCGGCGTCTGCACGCCCTACGAGGAGGCCACCGCCCCGAGGCCGGCCGGCGCGCCCTGCGAGACCGGCGCGGACTGCTCGAGCGGCCAATGCGCCCCCGGCGAAGGCGCCGGCCCGAGCTTCTGCACCCGCCCGTGCGGCGAGGAGGCCTCCTGTCCGAGCGGCATGCGTTGCCGTGACGGCCTCTGCGCCCGCGGCGACGTGCGCGCCCCCGGCACGAGCTGCGCCCACCCGGACGATTGCGCCGCCGGGAGCGAGTGCCTCGCGGTCGGAGACGACCTGCTCTGCCTCGAGCCCTGCGACGAAGGTTGCCGCGCGGGCTCGACCTGCGCGGAGACGAGCGAGGGCAGCCGCTGTGTCCCCGACGGGATCGACCTCGGTGAGCCCTGCGCCGCCAACGGCGACTGTCGCAGCGGGATCTGCGCGGGGGTGTGCACGCGGCTGTGCGAAGACCTCGTCTGCCCCGAGGGCTACGATTGTCGCCCCGCGGGCCCGCTCAGCGGCTGCTTCCCTCTGGCCGAGGAGCCGACGCCGCCAGCCGAGTCCGGAGGGTGCTCCGTGCCCGTGGGCAGCGTCGGCGGTCTCGCGCCGCTGTGGATCGCGGGCGGCCTCGCCCTCGCGCTGGCCCGCCGGCGTCGGCGGTCGTGAGCCCGCTTCCTCATTCCGCTTGAACGCGGCGCGCGCACCCCTCACAAAGAGCAAATGCACGAGGCGGAGCTCCCACTCACGCCGACGCAGGAGGGGATGTTGTTCAACGGGCTCGCGGAGGCGGGCGCCGAGGTGCAACAGCTCGTCGTGCAGCCGCCGCGTTCCTTCGACGACGTCGAGCAAATGCGGCTCGCCTGGGGGGCGGCGCTCGCTCGCCACCCGATGCTCCGCGCTTCGTTCCGCTGGCGAGGCGTCACCGCGCCCTGCCAGCGGGTGCACGAGGCGGTCGAGCTCCCCTGGGAGGTACTTCACCAGGAGCTCGATCGCGAGGCCGCCTTGCGGCTCTTCCTCCGCCTCGACCGGCTGACGCCGCTCCCGCTCGAGAGAGCGCCCGCGTTTCGGCTCACGCTGCTCCGCGCGCGGGACGGCGACGCGCTCGTGTGGACACACCACCACGCGCAGCTCGACGGGCGCTCGCTCGAGCTCGTCCTGCTCGACGTGCTGGGCGCGCTCGCGGGCGCGCCGCCTCCCGCCGCGCCCTCTCCGTCCGTCGAGCCCCACCTTCGCGCCATCGAGGCCGGCCGCGGCCCGCGCCAGGACGAGTTCTTCGCGTCGCGCTTCGCCGACCTCTGGGAGCCGACCCCGCTGCCGGGACCCCGGCCAGCAGCCTCGGCCGAGGCAGAAGCCGACGAACGACACCTCGAGCACGAGTACATGGCGTGCGGGGAGTGGCTCGACGCGCTCGAGCGGCAGGGCGAGGCGGAGGGCTTCACCCTCGCGACCGCGATCCAGGCGGCGTGGGCCACCGTGCTGGCGCGCTACGCCGGCACGTCCGACGTCACCTTCTGCGTCACGCGCGCCTGCCGGCACGTCACGTCGGAGAGCGCGGCGATGGTCGGCTGCCTCATCAACACGGTGCCGCTGCGGGTCGACGTCGACGCCAGCCCCTCGGCGCGGGCGCTCGCGAGGTCGCTCCGCGCCGAGAGCCTCGCCCTCCGTGAGCACGAGACGGTCGCGCTACGCCGCGTCGCCGAGCTCTCGCCCCTCACGTCCGCGGCAGACCTCGCCCGGTCGGTGGTGGTCGTCGAGGGGCATGGCCTCGAAGACCGCGTCCGCGCGAGCTTCCCCGAGCTCGCGTCCTGGCGGCTGTCGCTCCGCGGGCGGAGCGCCGCGCCGCTCACGTTGGCCGCGTACCGGCGCCCGGACGGTCTGCAGCTCGTCGTCGAGCACGACCGACGTCGGGTCGCCGCCTCCATCGCGTCGACGCTCGGCCGGCGGGTGGAGCGCGCGCTGCGGGCGTTCGCCACCGATCTGGATCGCGCGCCCGCCGAGGCGCCGCTGACGTTCTCGACCGAGCACGCGCCGCTGCGCGGCGAGGACGTCGCGATCGACACGAGCCCGCCGACCTTCCCCGCGCGCTTCGTGGCGGCCGCGGAGCGCTCGCCCCACAAGGTGGCCCTCGTGGACGAAGCCACGGGGCGCGAGGTCTCCTACGCCGAGCTGCTCGCGCAGGCGCGTGCCTGCGTCGAGCGTCTCCGCGCCGACGGCGCGAAGGCGGGGGACGTCGTCGCGGTCTGGGCCGGCCGCCGCGTCGAGACGATCGAGGCGATGGTCGCGTGCGCGCTCGGAGGCCTGGTCTACTTCCCGCTCGATCCCGCGTATCCCCCCGACCGTACCGCCTTCGTCCTCCGAGACTCCGGCGCGCGCTGGTACCTCGCCCCCTCGTATGTCCCCGCGACGGACCTCCCCCCGCTCGACGACGTGACGCTGGTGCGCCTCGAGCCGCCCGCGGCCCCGCGACCGCCGGAGCTCGCCGACGCCCCGCGCGTGGTCGGCCTCGGCGACGGCCCGCACACGGCCGCGCGGCGCGACCGAGGCCCCGCGGACCACGCAGACGCGACGACGCCCGCCGCGGGTGAGGCCGCATACCTCATCTACACCTCGGGAAGCACCGGCACCCCCAAAGGCGTGCTCGTCTCCCATGGGAACCTCGCGGCGCATACGTCCGCCGCGCTCGAGACCTACGCGCTCAGCGACTCAGATCGGGGGATGCTCTTCGCGTCGCCGAGCTTCGACGTCTCGCTCGAGGAGGTCGTCCCGCTCCTCTCCGTCGGCGGCTCGCTCGTCATCCGCTCGGACGCCACCGCGAGCTCACCCGACCGCTTGCTGAGCACGGTCGCGAGCCACGGCGTGACCGTGCTCCAGCTCCCGACGGCGTTCTTCCACGAGCTCGCGCGGCACATGGAGCGGCGCCGCGCGTCGCTTCCAGCGAGCGTTCGGCTCGTCGTGATCGGGGGCGAGCGGGCGAGCGCGTCGGCCTGTCGGCGCTTCCGGTCCGTCGCCCCCGACGTCCGCCTCGTGAACGCCTACGGGCCGACCGAGGTCACGATCACCGCCACCAGCTACGACGTGCCACGCGAGGTGCCCAGCACCATCCCGATCGGGCGCCCCTTCGGCCGCTGCCACGCCTACGTGCTCGACGCGCGAGGTGCCCCCGTCCCCACCGGCGCGCGGGGCGAGCTCGCCCTCGGCGGGCCCCAGGTCGCGATCGGCTATCACGATCGCCCCGAGCCGACCGCGGCGCGGTTCGTCGCCGATCCGGTCGACCCTTCGCGTGGGCGCGTGTACCTGACGGGCGATCTGGTGCAGCTCGGCGCGGGGGGCGAGCTCGAGTTCCTCGGGCGCCGCGACGGCCAGGTGAAGGTCCGAGGGTTTCGCATCGAGCTCGCGGAGGTCGAGGCCGCGCTCGAGCAGGACGACGACGTCGCCGAGGCGGTCGCCACGGTGCTGGACGCGCCGAGCGGCGAGCCCACGCTCGTCGCGTTCGTCGTGGGGCGGACCCCGCGCCTCGACCTCGTCGCCATCGACCGCCGCTTGCGCCAGCGGCTGCCGCCGCAGCACGTCCCCGCGCGGATCGCGTCGCTCGACGCCCTGCCCCGCGCGCCCGGCGGCAAGCTCGACCGACGCGCGCTGCAGTGACCCGCTGCGGCTGCCGCCTCGGCCACGACGGAGCCTGTCTCCGCCGACGAGGCGCGGCTGCTCGACCTGTTCCGGGAGGTCTTGGAGAGCCCCGAGATGGGGGTCGACGACCGCTTCTTCGACCGAGGCGGCAGCTCGATCCGCGCCGTCCGCTTGATCTCGCGGATCGAGGAGGAGCTCCAAGGCGCGCCCACGGTGGCGACGATCCTGACGCACCAGACCCCGCGCGCGATCGCCGCCTGGCTGCGAGAGCATGGGCAATCCACGCCCTCCGAGTCGCTCGTCCTCCTCAACGGCGACCACTCGAAGCGCACCCCGCTCTACTGTCTGCTCGGGCTGCACCTCTACGAAGAGATGGCGCGCTCGTTCCGCCGACCCGTCTACGGCGTGTACGTGGAAGAAGATCTCGAGGCGATGAGCCGCGCGGTGCGCACGCCCGATCTCGCGGCGGCGTACCTCCGCGCCATCGAGCGACAGGCGGGGCAGCCGCCGAAGCTGCTGCTCGGCTTCTCGTACGGGGCGCTCGTCGCGTTCGAGGCGGCGCAACAGCTCACCCGTCGCGGCACGCCGCCCGATCTGCTCGTGATGCTCGACCCCCTCTTGCCGAGCATGCTCGAAGAGGGCCCACTCGACCGAGCCTACAACCTCGCCGCGCGCCTGCTCCGCGATCCGGCGAGCATCGCGCCGCGGCTGGCGCGGAGGGTCGCGGCGCGCGTCCGCGCGCTCGACGTCGTCCCGACGCGGGCGACCGGAGACGACCTCGTCTGGCAGATCCGAGAGCGCGCCTACATGCGCGCGTCCGAGGACTACGAGGCCAACGAGCTCGCGCCCTATCCGGGCCGCTGCCAGGTCTACGTCGCGCAGGACCGCTCCCCCGCGCACACGCCCCGGGTCGTCGCCGGGTGGCGCTCGCTGATCCGGCAGTGCGAGATCCACGTCGTCCCGGGCG
This sequence comes from Myxococcales bacterium, assembly GCA_019637115.1. Lineage (GTDB taxonomy): Bacteria > Myxococcota_A > Polyangia > Polyangiales > Houyiibacteriaceae > JACKEH01. The sequence goes on from JAHBWH010000026.1 coordinate 54,695, forward strand.
ACCACGGCACCCTGCTCCAGCCCCCGTACGTGGACGAGATCGCCGAGCGCCTCGGCAGCGCCCTCCGGGCGCGGACCTCGATGCGGATGTTGGCGGTCGACGGGGAGTAGTCGCGGGCAGTAGTCGCGGCGCGCGGCCTCGGGTATGACGCCCCCATGCTCTCCACGCTCCTCGGCCTCGGCGGCGCCGCCGCGACGCTCCCCGGCACCCTCGAGCTCGCGCTCCTCACGGCGGCGGGCGCCCTGCCGCCGACCGAGCCCGGCGCACCCACGCGGCCCGTTCGGAGGCTCGCCGTGGTCGTCCCCGCGCACGACGAAGAAGGCGGCATCGCGTCGTGCGTGAAGAGCCTCCTCGGCTGCGCGCGCCCGCAAGCCCCCGTCGAGGTCCTCGTCGTCGCCGACAATTGCAGCGACGGCACCGCGGCGCGGGCACGCGAAGCGGGCGCGACCGTGCTCGAGCGCCACGACACCGAGCGGCGCGGCAAGGGCTACGCGCTCGAGCTCGCGTTCGACACCTTGCTCGAGCGCTTCCCCGACCTCGACGGCGTCTTGGTCGTCGACGCGGACACCGAGGTCGACCCGGACTTCCTCGTCTGCGCCGAGCGATGGTTCGCGGCCGGCGCCGACGCGGTGCAGGCCCGCTACCTCGTGCGCAACGCGGACGAGTCGACCCGCACGGCGCTCATGAACGCGGCCTTCATGGCGTTCAACGTGCTCCGCCCGCGCGGCCGCGCCCGCCTCGGGCTCTCCGCTGGCATCCTCGGCAACGGCTTCGGGCTCAGCCGCCGCTCCCTCGAGGCGGTGCCCTACACCGCGCGCTCCGTCGTGGAGGATCTCGAGCACCACCTCCACCTCGTCCGCGCGGGTTTCAAGGTCGAGTTCATGGACGAGACCGCCGTCCGCGCCGACTTTCCCGTCGGCGAGAGAGGCGCCGACACGCAGCGCGCGCGCTGGGAGGGCGGGCGCCTGCGGATGCTCCGCGAGCACGCGCCTCCGCTCGCCAAAGAGGTCTTGGCCGGAGACCTCCGGCTCGCCGAGCCCCTGCTCGAGCTCCTGCTGCTGCCGCTCGCGACCCACGTCGGCCTCCTCGGGGCCCTCGCCCTCGTGCCCTTCCCGCCGACGCAGCTCTACGCGGCGACCGCGCTCGGCGTCGTGGGCGCCCACGTCGCGACGGCGATGAAGGTCGGCGGCGCGGGCCGGACCGAGCTCGCCGCGCTCGCGCGCGCGCCGCTCTACGTGCTCTGGAAGGCGCGCGTGCTGCCGAAGATCCTGCAAGCGGCGTCCCGCGATCAGGCGTGGGTGCGGACCGCTCGCGCGACCGAAGAGACGCCGGCGGGCTGAGCCCCGCGTCCGAACGAGGTCGGTCAGACCTCGAGCGCGAGCTGGTCTGCCTCGCCTTCGGCGCTCGACTCCTGCGCGGGTCCGGCGCTGCGGAGCGCCTCGAAGCCCGCCCAGTCGATGAGCTTCGCGCCCTTCTTCGCGGCGTCGTCCGTCTTGTTCTTGCCGACCTTCTCGCCGGCGAGCAGGTAGCTCGTGCCCTTCTTCACGCTCTTGTGCACCTCGCCGCCGGCGGCCTCGATCAGCTCCCAGATCGCCTCGCGCTTCTGGTCGAAGCTCCCCGTGACGCAGAAGGAGAGCCCCGCGAGCGCCCCCCCCTCGACCTTCGGCGCCTTCTCTGGCTGACGCGCCACGACGCCGAGCGCGAGCATCTTCTCGAGCATCGCGCGCTGGTCGGGGTCTTCGAGGAAGCGCGCGACGCTCTCGGCCATCTTGGCGCCGATGCCGTCGATGCTCTCGAGCGCGCGGAGCTCCTCTGAGGAAGCGTCGAGGAGACGGCGGAGGTCACCGAAGCGGTCGGCGACGAGCTTCGCCGCGACGCTCCCCACGAGCGGGATGCCGAGGGCCGTCAGGAGGCGGTCGAAGGTCCGGCCGGTGCGCGCGCGCTCGATGGCGTCCACGATCCCTTGCACGCTCTTCTCGCCCATCCGCTCGAGGCCCACGAGCTGGTCACGCTTGGCCGGCAGCGCGAAGACGTCGGCCAAATCCGTCACGAGCTTCGACGCGACGAGCTGCCCGATGAGCGAGCGGCCGAGACGGTCGATGTCCATGCCGCCACGCCGCGTGAAGTACCAGAGCCCCGCCTCGAGCCGGCCCGGACAGCGCGCGTTGACGCAGCGGAGCGCCGCCTCCCCGGCCTCGCGGACGACGGGCTCGCCGCACGCGGGGCAGTGGGTCGGCGGCTCCCATGGGACCGTCTCGACCGGCCGAGCCTCCGTGACCACCGAGAGCACCTGCGGGATGATCTCGCCCGCCTTCTGCAAGATGACGGTGTCGCCGACGCGGATGTCCTTGCTCGCGATCTGATCGAGGTTGTGGAGCGAGGCGCGGCTGACGGTCGTCCCGCTGAGCGGGACGGGATCGAGGATCGCGACGGGTGTGAGCGCGCCCGTCCGGCCGACGTCGCAGGTGATCGCCCGCAGCACCGTCGCGCCCGTCTCCGCTGCGTACTTCCACGCGGTCGCCCACCGCGGGAAGCGGGCCGTGAAGCCGAGCTCGTCGCGGAGGCTCAGCTCGTCCACCTTCACGACGACGCCGTCCGTCTCGAAGGGCAGGCCGTGTCGCTCCGAGTCGAAGCGCGCGATGAACTCCAGCACCGCGTCGATGCCCTCGCAGCGGGTGTCGCGGCGGTGCGTGGGCAGACCGACGGCGTGGAGGTGCGCGAGCATCTCGTGGTGCGTCTCGAAGTAGCGCTCGACGAGGTCGTAGAAGACGGCGCGCAGCGGTCGCTCCGCCGTCAGCCGCGCGTCGAGCAGCCGGAGCGAGCCGGCGGCGGCGTTCCGAGGGTTGGCGAACTCGGGCTCCCCCGCGGTCCGGCGCATCTCGTTGACGGCCTCGAGGTCGGCAGGGCGGATGAAGATCTCTCCGCGCAGCGTCATGCGGCGCCGCTCGGAGACCTCGAGGGGCACGGCGCGGATCGTGCGCACGTTCGACGTGACGTCCTCACCGACGGCGCCATCGCCGCGCGTCGAGGCGAGCACGAGGCGGCCGTCTTCGTAGGTGACCTCGATGCTCGCGCCGTCGATCTTCGGCTCGGCGACGTAGGCGATCGTGTCGACCCCGGCCCCCTCGCGCGCGCGGCGGTCGAACTCGCGGAGGTCGTCCGCCGAGTAGGCGTTGTCGAGGCTGTACATCCGGACGGCGCGCTCGACCTTGCGGAAGCCCTCCCTCGGCGCGGCCCCCACCCGCTGGGAAGGCGAGCTCGGCGTCACGAGCTCGGGGTGCGCCTCTTCGAGCGCGAGCAGCTCACGGTAGAGCGCGTCGTACTCGGCGTCGCTGACCGTCGGCAGGTCGAGGACGTAGTAGGCGTGCGCGTGTCGCGCGATCTCGTCGCAGAGGGCGCGGTGACGTTCGGCAGGGGTCGACATCGGCGGGCACTCTACCCGATCTCCGTGACGATCGAGCCCCAGCCGCGGGACCGTGGCCAAGGACCCCGACGGCTGCTAGCGTCGCGCCACCATGGCTGATCACCACGCGCCCGGGCTCCCGGAGATCCACGACGAAGCCGCCGACACCCCGATGTGGCTCCCGCTGCTCGGCCTCGGCCTGCTGATCGTCGCGTCGCTCTTCTTCATCATCCGCGCGGCGACCGCCGACGAGGCCCCCGTCGTCGACGGCGTCGGCGTCGTCGACGACTTCGAGTGAGCCGATACCACTCGGTCAGAGCCCGGAGCTCAGTGCGGCGCGAGAGGGGTGGTCCGCGCCACGAAGCGGTAGACCAAAGCGGTCACCTCGAGGCAGATCCGCTGCCTCGACGATCACCCGCACGGGCCAGGGGGCTTCCGCTTCGGGTCGCCAAAGGGACCGCGTAGCTCAGGCCGTGGGGTCGTCCTTCGGCTCGACCTTGGCGTCTTCCTTGGGGTCGCGCCGCAAGACGCTCGCGAGGCGGGCCTCGAGCTCCTCGATGCGACCCTGCAGCCGCTTCACCTCGCCCTGGAGCTGCTGGACGTGGCCCATCGCGACGCCGATGACCGCCTTCACGCGATCGTCGGCGCTCGCGCGGAGCTCCTCGATCGGACCAGGCTTCTTCTTCGGCTCCTCGGGCTCCGCGGCGCCCTCCGCGTCCTCGCTCACCTCGCGCTGCAGCAGCTTCGAGAGCGACGCCGGCAGCGAGCCCACCAGACGGTGACGCCCCTCCTCGATCATCGACTTCAACGTCGAGCGCCGGACGTCGCCTTCGCCCTTCTTCTCTTCCTCGTAGATGATCTGCGCGAGCGTGACGTTGGTGAGGTCCTCTTTCGACTTGTTGTCGATGATGCGGACGTCCTCGCCCTCGCGGACGTACTCCGCGATCTGCTGCAGCGTCACGTAGCGGCTGTCGCGGGTGTCGTAGAGCTTACGATTCGCGTAGCGCTTGATGATGCGCGCTTCCGGCGCGGGTCGGTCGGCTCTGGGCTGCTCCACCCTCAATCTCCGTCTGGTCCGTTCAAATAGCCCGGAGCGACGCGCTGCGTCAAGAGCAGGTGCGTCAGTGCAGGGTCCCGCCGGCGCCCAGCTGGCGGGCGACCTCGAGGATGGCCGGCCTGAGATCCGGCGCCGCTTCGAGCGCGGCCAGGTCGGGCGTCGTGACGTGCGGGAGGAGGAGCAGCGCCACGTCGAGCGGGCACGCGGGGTTCTGGATGGCGGCCAGGCGTACCCGATAGCGGACTGCCCACCGCGGCGCGCGGATGATCTCGACGAGGGCGCTCGGGTCGATGGGCCGACGCGACGCCAGCTGGACCACGTCGGCCTCGACGAGGGAGGGGTTGCCGAGGAGGATCTCGACCACGCTCGGGTCGGGGTCGCGGAGGACGCGCGCGATGACCCCCCGGTCCCTGCGGCGCGCGAGGCTCTTTCGCTCGCCGAGGGTGAGCGGCCGACCGGCGCCAAAGTCGGGGACCCGAAGGGCGGGCGACGCGAGCGCCACCTCGCGGACCCGCAGGAGCTCGGCGAGCAGGAGCAGGCCGCGCTCGGCCGCCAGAGACGCCGCCGCCGCCCGGACCTCGAGGAGCGCCTCGTCGCAGAGGGCGAGCGAGAGCGCGAGGCCGAACGGATCCTTCGGCCCGACGAGGAGCCCGAACGAGGCGTCCACGACGAGGGCCGGCCCCCCCTCGAGGAGCGCGTGCCGAAGGAACGCGAGGCGCATGGGGGTGTCGCGGAGGTTCGCGCAGCGCTGGACGAGCGCCTCGGGCGGAGAGGCCACGGCGTCATCGTGGCGCCATCGCCGACGCGAGGGAAGCCGTTGCGGCGGGTCGGCTGCGGGCGTAGTGTTGAGGGTGGCCTCGTGGTTCGGGGCCCGGACCGGAGCAGATATGCCTATCCCCGCAATCGGTGGTCTCGGAATGGGCGAGTTGATCGTCATTCTCGTGATCGTCCTCTTGGTGTTCGGCGCCAGCCGGCTCCCGCAGATCGGCGAGGGCGTGGGCAAGGCCATCCGCAACCTCAAGCGAGGCCTGAACACGGACGACGAGATCGACGTCACCCCGAAGGACAAGCAGGTCTCGAGTCGCTCGGGTGCGCCCGCGGCCAAGGACGAGATCAGCGACGCCGAGGTGGTCGAGCGCCGCTGAGCCGGCTCCCGCCTCCGAGCCCCCACGAGCCCGCCGCGCCCCGCGCTCGGCGGGCGATTGCACGAGAGCCTGCTCCAGGTGAGCCCCGATGGGCACCGTCATCCTCCGACCCGGCCACGTCCAGCCCGTCCACGCAGGTCACCCGTGGGTCTACGCCCAGGCGGTCGCGCGCGTCGACGGCGCCCCTGGCGCGGGCGATCCGGTCCGCGTCCTGGACCCGCACGGCAACTACCTCGGCTCCGGCTTCTGGTCGCCGAAGAGCGCGATCCCCGTCCGCATCGTCACCCGCGCGCCCGAAGAACGCCTCGACGAGGCGGCCATCCTCCGTCGCATCGAGCGCGGCGCCAATTTTCGCCGGGCGGCGCTCGACCTCCCCTCGAGCGCCACCGACGGCTACCGGCTCATCAACGCCGAGGGCGACGATCTGCCGGGGCTCGTCGTCGACGTCTACGGCTCGGTTGCGGTGGCGCAATTCCGGACCGCCGGGATGAAGCGCCGCGAGGAGATCATCGCGGCCGAGATCCGGCGCGTCAGCGGCGCGCAGACCGTGATCGCGGCGGCCGCCAAGGTGCCCGCCGAGGGGCTCGCCGACGAGGAGCGCGTGCTCCGCGGCGACCCGCCCGACGCGCTCATCTTCCGCGAGCGCGGCCTCGAGTGGCGCATCCCGCGGAGCGTGACGCAGAAGACGGGGTACTACTTCGACCAACGCGACAACCGCGCGTCGCTCGAGAAGTGGGCGTCCGGGCGCGTGCTCGACGTCTACAGCTTCGTCGGAGGCATGGGCCTCGCCGCGGCCCGCGGGCGGGCGGACGAGGTCACCTGCATCGACAGCTCCGCGCTCGCGATCGCGACGGGCGCCGCCGTCGCCGAGCACAACGGCCTCGCGGCGAAGGTGCGCTTCGAGAAGTTCGATGCGAAGCGGCGCCTCCCCGAGCTCGTCGCGCGTGGCGACCGCTACGACGTCGTGGTGCTCGACCCGCCCAAGCTGGCGCCGACCCGCAAGCACTTCGACTCCGCGCGGCGCGCCTACGTGCAGCTCAACCGCCTCGGCGCGCAGCTCGTCGCCCGAGGCGGCCTGCTCGTCACGTGCTCGTGCTCGGCCGCGATGCGCCCCTCGGACTTCGTGCGCGCCGTGAACGAGGGCGTGCGCGCCGCGCGCCGCGACGCGATCCTCGTCGCCCTCGGCGGCCAGGCGCCCGACCACGCGACCCCGCTCGCGTTCAGCGAGGGCCGCTACCTCAAGACCCTCTTCCTCCGCGTGGAGTGATCGCGTGAGCGCCGCCGAAGGAGCCACGGCTCGTCCTCGACCGCTCGGGGAGCTCCCCGACGCGGCGCTCGTCGACCTCGAGGGCCTGGCCTTCGACGTCGACGACACGATCACGCGCGACGGCCGGCTCGAAGCGGTCGCCTACGAGGCCCTCTGGGCGCTCCACGACGCGGGCGTCGCGCTGGTCGCGGTCACCGGCCGCCCGCTCGGCTGGGCGGAGGTCTACGCCCGCCAATGGCCGGTGCGGGCGGCCGTCGGCGAAAACGGCGCGGGCTGGTTCTGGCTCGAGGGTCAGGTCCTCCGGACGGGCCATTTCTCGTCCGAGGCGGAGCGCGCCGATGAGCGCGCGCGCCTCGAGCGCGTCCGGGCGCGCGTCGCGGCGGCGCTCCCCACGCTCCCCCTCGCGAGCGACGTGCTTGGCCGACGCTGCGACCTCGCGTGGGACATCGGCGAAGCGCACACCGCCAGCGCCGACGAGCTCGAGCGCTTCCGCGCGATCGCCGCGGCCGAGGGGGCGCGCGTCACCACGAGCTCGGTGCACGCCCACGCCGTGCCCGGCCGGTGGGACAAGGCCCTCGGGCTCGCGGCCGCCATCGACGCCGCGCTCGGGCGGCCCCTCGACGTCGCGCGCTGGCTCTACGTCGGCGACAGCGCCAACGACGAGCCCGCGTTCGCCCACTTCGGACCGCGCGCGATCGGGGTCGCCAACCTGCGCCTCGAGGGCCTCGTGCACCCGCCCGCGTACCTCACCACCGCCCCGCGCGGCGAGGGCTTCGCCGAGCTGGCGGCCCGGATCCTGGCAGCCCGCTGAAAGAGCACCGATGGCCTCGCCCCGCCTCTCCACTCCGCTGGTGCTCGCCGTCGCGAGCGCGATGATCTGCGTCGGCCTCGTCGGCTTCCTCTGGCGCGGCGGCGCGACCGAGCCCGCGCCGGAGCGCCCCGCGCTCCTCGTCGACGACTCGAGCCCCGAGCGCGCCGCCGAGTCCTTCCTCGACGCCTGGCGCAAACGCGCCCACGACGCCGCCCTCGCGCTCTCGACGGGCGACGCCCGTGAGCGGGTGCTCGCCCGTCAGCGCGCCGACGCGCAGCTCGGCGAGCACGAGCGGGCGCTCGAGGCCGAGGTCTGGCAGACGCTCGCCTCGAGCCGGCTCGGCCTGCAGCTCCGCGAGAGCGAGCGCCTCCCCGACGAGCGGCTCGCGCTGCGCGGCATCGCGTCGGGAGAGTTCCTGGGCGAGCCCTACGAGCGCGAGGTCGAGATGGTCGTCGCGCCGGCCGACGAGGGTCGCTGGCGCGTCGAGCGCTTCGACTTCGGCGACATCCTCACCGAGCCCCCGCGGGTGCTCCAGAAGGCGGATCGATGACCGACGGGATCTTCGACGAGGAGCAGCTGCGCTCTGGCACGGAGGCGCACTACGAGGACGCCGCCTACTACGACCAAGCGTACCGGCGCCGCAAAGAAGACCTCCGCTTCTACGCGGACTTCGCCGAGCTCGTCGGCGGCCCCGTGCTCGAGCTCGGCTGCGGCACCGGCCGCGTCGCCCTCGCGATGGCGGAGCGCGGGGTGGCGGTCGTCGGCGTCGACCCGATGCCCACCATGCTCGCGCGCGCCGAGGAGCGTGTCTCGAAGGCGAAGCGCGAGGTCCGCGAGCGCGTCGAGCTCGTCCGCGCGGACATGCGACGCGTCCGCCTGCGGCGCCGCTTCCCGCTGGTCGTCTCCCCCTTCAACGTCTTCATGCACCTCTACGAGCGGCGCGACGTCGAGCGCGCGCTCGCGACGGTGCGCGCGCACCTGCGCCGCGGCGGTCGCTTCCTCTTCGACGTCCGGGTGCCCCAGGTCGCCGAGCTCGCCCGGCGCAGTGACAAGATCTACTCCGGCGGCACGCTGACGATCCCCTCGAAGGGCGGGCGCTACCACTATCGAGAGCGCTTCGAGTGGGACCCCATCGCGCAGGTCCAGATGATCGACCTAGCCTTCGTCGGCGTCGACGACCCCGCCGACTTCGAGCTCACCCCGCTCGCCCACCGCCAGTTCTTCCCGGCCGAGCTCGAGGCCCTGCTGCACTACAACGGCTTCGAGGTGCTCGAGCGCTTCGGCGACTTCGAGGGTGGTCCGCTCGGCCCCGACAGCGAGAGCCAGATCGTGCTCTGCAAGGCGAGGCGCTGAGGGAGCACCTGCAGGGCACTAGTGCCCCCAACCCGAAGTTCGTTCCGGGTTGCCGTGGATGATCGGCGTGGAGGT
>JAHBWH010000260.1 GCA_019637115.1 Myxococcales bacterium
GAGGTTCATCGTCGCGCCCGCGGCGGCGAGGCGCGCGAGGCCGTGCATCAGGCTCGTCACGCCGTCGCGGCTCTTCTGATCGAGCGCGATCGCGCGGTGGGGCTGGCCCGCGAGGATGCGGCCGACGAGGCCGGTGAGCACCGCGCCCGGGCCGACCTCGACGAAGGTGCGCGCGCCGCGTGCGTACATGGCCTCGATCATCTCGACGAAGCGCACGGGCTCGGCGATCTGCTGCGCGACGATCGCGCGCACCTCGTCGGCGCCGCTCGGGTACGGCGCGGCGTGCGTGTTGCCGTAGACGGGGATCGCGGTCGCGGCGACGGGGACGTCCGAGAGGAACTGCGCGAAGGGCTGCGTCGAGGCGCTGACGACCGACGAGTGGAAGGCGGTCGCGACGGGCAGCCGCGTGGCGCGCAGCTTCACGCTGGCGAGCTTCGCTTCGACGGCTTCGATCGCGTCGGTCGGGCCGCTGAGCACGATCTGCTTGGGCCCGTTGTGGTTCGCGAGCACGACCTTCGCGGCGAGCGCCGCCTCGGCGGTTCTGTCCGTCGACCACGTCGCGAGGTGCGCGCGCACCTCCTCGGCCGGCGCGGAGACCGCGGTCATGGCGCCGGGTGTCTTGGCGGCCTCCGTCATGAGCTCTCCGCGCCGACGCGCGACCCGGATCATCGCCTCGCGGTCGAGCGCGCCGGCGGCGTGGAGCGCGGTGATCTCGCCGAAGCTGTGCCCACCCACCGCGGCGGGCTCGAGCCCGATCTTCTTCAAGAGCGCGAGCAGCGAGAGGCTCGTGACGCCGATCGCGGGCTGCGCCCACTCGGTCGCGCGCAGGCGCGCCTCTTGCGCGGCCTCGACCTCCGGGTCGAAGACGGGGCGCGGGAAGACGACCTCGTGGAGCGGAAGGCCGTCCTCGAAGCGCATCGACGCCGCGGCGTCCCACGCCTCGCGTGCCTCGTCCCACGTCATCGCGACGGCCGCGCCCATGTCGCGGTACTGGCTACCCTGGCCAGGGAAGAGGAAGGCGACGTCACCCTCCGCGGGGCCGACGCCGTAGCAGACGCCGTCGGGTGTCTCGAAGGGAGCGCCGGCGATCTTGGCCGCGGCCTTCTCGAGCTTGGTCGCGAGCTCGTCGCCGCGCTCGGCGACGAGCGCGAGGCGATGAGGCGCGTCCGCGCGGTAGCGACGCTGCCCATCGTGCGCGAGGAAGGCGAGGAGCGCGTCGGCGTCCTCGGGCGTCGCGCGCAGCTCGGTGGCGAGCGCGCGCGCGTCGCTCGCGAGGGCGTCGGCGCTCTCCGCCGTGAGCACGACGAGCTCGGCGGGGTAGCCCTTGCGCTTGAGCGCGGGGGCCGCGGCGCCGGTGTACTCCTCGAGCGCGATGTGGAAGTTCGAGCCGCCGAAGCCGAACGAGCTCACGGACGCGCGGCGCGGGTGCGCGTCGTCTCGGATCCACGGGCGCGCGCGGGTCGCGAGGTAGAAGGGGCTGCGCTCGAGGTCCAGCACGGGGCTCGGGCGCTCGACCTTGATGGTCGGCGGCAGCGCCTTGTGGTGGAGCGCGAGGACGGCCTTCACGAGGCCCGCGGCGCCCGCGGCGGCCTTGCAGTGGCCGATCTGTCCCTTCACCGAGCCGAGCGCGCACCATTGGCGCTCGCCCTGCTGCGCGCGCCCAGCCTCGAGGAAGACCGTGCGCAGGCCTTCGAGCTCGGCGGCGTCGCCCGCGATGGTGCCGGTGCCGTGCGCTTCGACGAGCTCCACCGTGCCCGGGTCGTACCCGGCGAGCTCGTAGGCGCGGCGCAGGGCCTTGGCCTGCCCGCTCGGCTTCGGCGCGTAGACGGCGGTGCCGCCACCGTCGCTGCTCGTCCCGACGCCGCGGATGACGGCGTAGACGCGGTCGCCGTCGCGCTCGGCGTCTTCGAGGCGCTTGAGCGCGACCATGCCGATGCCCTCGCCGAGCATCGTTCCGTCCGCCTGATCGCTGAAGGGGCGGCAATCTCCGGACTTGCTCAGCGCGGGGGTCTTGCTGAAGCAGAGGTACATGAAGATGTCGTTCATCGTGTCGGCGCCGCCGCAGATGACGACGTCCGACGTGCCCGCGAGCAGCTCGTTGACGCCCATCGAGAGCGCGCTGAAGGTGCTCGCGCAGGCCGCATCGGTGACGCAGTTGGTGCCGCCGAGGTCGAGCTTGTTGGCGATGCGGCCGGCGACGACGTTGCCGAGCACACCGGGGAAGGTGGCCTCCTGCCACTCGCAGTAGTGGCTCTCGATGCGCGCGCAGGCCTCTTGGACCTCGTCCTCGGGCAGGCCCATGTCGCGCAGCGCCTTCGTCCAGACCGGGCGCTGCAGGCGGCTGTTCATCGAGCCGAGCAGCTCTTGGGCGCTGGTCACGCCGAGGATGACGCTCATGCGCTCGCGGTCTTCGTATTTGAACTGACCGCGCGCCGCGTCCTCGAGCACACGCTGCGCGACGATGAGCGCCAGGAGCTGGCAGGTGTCGGTCGCGGGGACCGTGGAAGGCGGGATGCCCCAGGCCATCGGGTCGAAGGCGACCTCGGGCAAGAACGCGCCGCGGCGCGCGTAGGTCTTGTCGGGCGCCTTCGGATCGGGGTCGTAGTAGTCCTCGATGAGCCAGTGGCCGGGCGGCACGTCCGTGATGCGGTCGGTGCCCGCGAGGATGTCGCGCCAATAGCCGGTCGTCTCGAGCGAGCCCGGGAAGAGCGTGCTGACGCCGACGACGGCGATGGGGGAGGGCCTGGACGGGGACGGTCTGGAGGTCATGGGCGGGTCCTACGGAACATCGCGTGGAACGAGCGGCCGCCTCGACCCGCGCGGGTCGAGGCGTCGCGCAGCGGGCAGCTAAGCAAGCGGGCGCGGGCGGAAGGCGAAGGCCTCGGCGGGCACCGGGGCGCCATAGGTGCGGAGCTGGTGGGCGCGGGTGATCACCGCGGCGCCCTCGAGGAGGTTCCGCGCGATCTGCACGACGGAGCGGGCCTCGGGGGGCTCGAGGAACGACCCGCGGACCCAGTCGTTGAACGCGCCCATCGCGGGGCCACACCAGATCTGGTAATCGAGGCGGCGGCTCGGCTCGCCCGTGATCGCCCAGCGGCTCGAGAGGCCGAGGTACCAGCGGAAGCAGAGCGCCATCTCGTGCTTGGGGTCGCTCGCGGCGAGCTGGTTCTGCTTCGGATCGCGGCTCGCCCAGAAGCGCGCGGTCTCGGCGCGGACCTCGTCGAAGCTCGCCCCGAGCACCTGCTTCTCGAGGCGCGCGCGCTCCGCGGGCTCGATCGCGTCGAGGCTCGGGTAACGTCGGTAGGCCTCGAGCAGGCGGTGCCCGCGCGGGCCGAACATCGTGCCGCGCTTGAGCACCTGCACCTCGACGCCCTGCTCGAACATGTCGGCCGCGGGCGCCATGATCACGTCCGCCATCGACGCTTGCGCGAGCATCTTCTTGCCCTCGGCCGAGAGCCCGGACTCGACGGCGCTCTGGTTCACCGAGCCCGTGAGCACGTACGCGGCGCCGAGCGCATAGGCCGCCGCGACGCTGCGTGGCGTGCCGAGGCCGCCCGCTGCGCCGACGCGGACGGGGCGCGTGTAGCCGTGCTCGGCCACGAGCGCGTCGCGCAACCCGCAGATGACGGGGAAGACCGCGCCGAGCGCTTGTTTGTCGGTGTGGCCGCCGGAGTCCGACTCGACCGTGATGTCCTCGGCGACCGGCACGCGGGCCGCGAGCGCCGCCTCTTCGGGCGTGAGCTGCCCCCGGCGCACGAGCTCGTCGAGGATCGCCGCGGGCGCGGGCGAGAGGAAGTGCCGCGCGACCTCGGGGCGCGAGATCTTGGCGAAGACGTGGCGCTCGCGCTCGATGCGGCCGCTCGGTCCGACGCGCAGCCCGCTCGCGGCATAGCGCACGATGGCGGGGGTGAGCGCCATGAAGGCGGCGGCCGAGACCCGGCGGACCCCGCGGCGGATGTAGAGGTCGGCCACGGCTTCTTCGAGCTCGGGCTCGTTCGGCGAGTGGATGAGGTTCATCCCCCACGCGAGCGCGGGCTGGCTCGCGAGGGCGGCGTCGAGGCGGTCGAGCGCGGCCTCGACGTGGCGGAAGCCGAGGCCCGCGGCGCCGAAGAAGCCGAGCATGTTCGCTTGCGCCATCGCGACGACGATGTCGGTGGTCGCGATGCCGTTGGCCATCGCGCCGCTCACGTACGAGAAGCGGACGCCGTGGGCCTCGTTGAAGCTCCGGTCGCCGAGCCACTCGGGGTAGAGGGGCGGCAGGGTGCCGAGCACGCTCACGCCGCTGGGCATCGGGCCCTTCGCGCGCATCAAGCCGACGGCGCCATCACTCCCGCGGACGACGTGGACGGTCGCGCGGACGTCCTCGACCAGCGCGATGAGGGGGGCCCCCCCGAAGGCTGGCGCCTCGACGCCAGCGAAAGACGTTCCCGATCCCGTCACGGACAGCACTCGGGGCCGATTATCCGAGTCTGGGGCCGATTTCAGTCATCGTTTGGACATAGGGGAAAAGTCCGGTGTTTCCGGTGGCTTGCGGACCTCGTTTCGCTGCCTTCGCGTCACGGAATCGTTGCGAAATCGGGCGAGCTCCGCTTGCGCGTCAGCGGGGGCGTTGGGCGCCGAGGGCTGCCGTCGCAACACCTACCCGCTCGAGCGCTTCTCGGAGCTGTGGGGCCGAGAAGGGCTTCTGCAGGGTCGTGGTGTGCGGGTCGCTCGCGGGCGCGCTCGCGTGGTAGCCGCTGCAGAGGACGACCGGGAGCGTGGGACGTCCGGCTCGAAGGCGCGCGAGCGTCTCGTGGCCGTCCATCCCGGGCATCGTCAGATCGAGGATCGCGACCGCGACCGGCTCGGGCGATTCGAGCGCGGCGAGGGCCGACGGGCCGTCCGCATGCTCGCGCGGCTCGAGCCCGAGGAGGCGGAGCGTCCGAGCGAGCGCGCGGCGGACCATCTTCTCGTCGTCGATGACGAGCGCGATGGGGCGCTCGGTCGGCTCGGGCGGCGGAGGCGGCCGTGAGAGCGCGGGGTCGCGTTGGGCGGCGGGGAAGGCGAGGGTGAAGGTGGCCCCTTCGCCCGGCGCCGTACGGAGCGAGAGCCCGGCGCGGTGCGCCTTCAGCGTGCCCAGCATGGCGGACAAGCCGAGGCCGCGACCCTCGGGCTTGGTCGTGAAGAACGGATCGAAGATGCGCGCGCGGACCTCCTCGCTCATGCCCGCGCCGTCATCCTCGACCTCGAGCACGACGTAGTCGCCTGGAGGAAGCTCCGAGCCGCTCGCTTGGCCGTCCGCGCCGCTCAGCGCGTTTGGCGACGCGGTGGTCCGCGTCTCCTCATACACGCGCACGCGCACTCGGCCGCGCTCGGGGTCCACCGCGTCGAGTGCGTTCGTGAGCAGGTTCATCACCACCTGCTGGAGCTGCGCCCCGTCCCCCTCGACGCTCGCGATCCCGGGGGCGACGTCGATCTCCAGCCGGACGCCGCGCGGCGCCGACGAGCCCAAGAGGCGCGTCATCTCGAGCGCGAGCTCGCCGAGGTCGATGCGGCCGACGGTGAACTTCCCGCGTCCGCTCGCAGCGAGGAGGCGAGAGGTGAGCGTGGCGCCACGCGCGACCGCGTCCTCCACGTCCGCGAGCGCGAGGTCCGCGGGTGAGCCCTCGAGCAGATCTGCTCGGGCCACCTCGACGTTGCTGCGGATGACCACGAGCAGGTTGTTGACGTCGTGCGCGACGCCGCTCGCGACGAGGCCCACCGTCTCGACCTGTCTGCGTCGCTCGAGCGCCGCCTCGGCTCGGCGCCGCTCGGTGACGTCCTCGTGCGAGCCGACCATGCGCGTGACGGCGCCGCTGGGGTCTCGCTGTCCGACGCCGCGCGAGCGGATCTGGCGGTAGCTGCCGTCCTTGGCGCGCAGGCGGAGCTCCACGTCGTACTCGGTCGCGTGGCCCTGGAGGTAGGCGTCGACGGCCTCCAGCACGCGCGCGCGATCGTCGGGGTGCAGCAGCGACTTCCAGCGCTCGATGTCGAAGCCCGCGTTGAGCTCGTCCGGAGCGTAGCCGAGCTGCTCTTCGAACCGGGGCGAGAGCCACGCGCGTCCGGTCTCGACGTCCCAATCCCAGATGCCGTTCTGGTTCGCGCGCAGGGCGAGGTCCCAGCGCTCCTCGGCGGCTCGAGTCTCCGCGAGCGCCGCGGCGAGCTCCTCGCGCAGGTGCCGGTCCGACTCCGCCTGACGGCGCCGCTCCTCGAGCTCGCGCGGGATCCAGCGCCGCATCACGATCACGAGGACGACGACGGCGACGAAGGTGTTGAAGAGCTTGGGCAGGATCAGCAGCTCGGGCTGCGCGAGCCAGTGGCCGAGCTCCACGAAGGCGATGTCGTACTCGGCCGCCCACACCGTGCCGAAGTAGGCGCTCTCGAGCGTGCTCTTGAACGCGTCGAGGCCGAGGACGGCTGCGAGGGTGGCGACGAGGGCATCCTCTCTCCGCGCGATCCTGCGGTATCGCAGGTAGAGGACGAAGATCGTCGACCACAAGAGCGTGAGCAGCCCGTAGTTGACGACCGTGAAGGTGGCAATCGTCGAGCTCAAGGGTGCTCCCGCGCGCTCAGCGCGACGCGCGCCGGACGATGGCGTCGACGATCGACGGCGCGAGCGCGCCCACCTTGTGCAGGAGCTTGCTCTTGGCGTCGACGAGCATGAGCCACTCGTCGCGTTCGAGGCCCTTCATCGCGGCGTCCACCACCTCCTCGGCCGTGAACATGCGCGAGAGCTTGTAGACCGGCGGTTGCTCCGGGAGGTCGCGCACCATCGGCGTGTCGCCCGGTGGCGGGCAGAGCACACGCACGTCGACGTTCGTGCCCGCGAGCTCGTCGCGCAGGGCTTGGCCGAAGCCGACGACGGCGAACTTGCTGGCGGAGTAGCCCGCGAGGAGCGGGAAGCCGCGCAGACCCGCCACGCTCGCGATGAGCAGCAGCGTGCTGCGCCCCCGCGCGCCCTCGAGCTGCGGCAGCAGCGCCTGCGCGACGTGCACAGAGCCGAGGAAATTCACCTGCATCATGCGGGCGTAGTCCTCGGCGGGGAGATCCTTCGCGGAACCGACCCGAAGGATGCCCGCGCTGTTGACGACGTGGGCGATGGGGCCGAGCGCGTCTCGTGTCGCCTCCGCCGCGTGCCAGACGGAAGCGGCGTCGGTGACGTCCACGTGCTGGACGTGCGAGGGCGTCGAGAGCTGAGCTCGGGTCGCGCGGAGGCCTTCGGGGTCGCGGTCCCAGAGGGCGACGCGCTCGCCGCGCGCCGCGAGCTTTCGCGCGAAGACGCGGCCGAAGCCGCTCGCCGCGCCGGTGACGACCCAGGTGCCGTGGGCTCGCGCCTTGCTGCTCATGCGGCGCAGCCTACCGCAAACATCCGTAGATATGGCGTCGCATGGGGGCGGTCGGCGGCGCGAGGCCCGCCGACGAGCTCGCGGGCGTGCCCGCCCACGAGGTGCCTTCGCCCACCTCGATCAGAAGCGCCAGACGCACCGGAGGTGAGCCTCGACTTCGGCCGTCTCGGCGTCGTTCAGGCGCCGGTCGTAGAGCAAGACGACCGCATAATGCGCGTCGAGGTGGCCGCCGGGGTGCTCGTGGGCGGCGAGCCACCAACGGCTCGGGTCTTCGATCGCGCCCGACGAGCTCGTCCCCATCGCGGCGTCCGCGCCGTCGAGCCGGATGCGCACGGCGGCGCCGCTCCGCGCGACGGTCACGAGGTGGGGCGCGTCGTCGTCGATGCGGGTGGTGGTGCCGACGACCCCGAAGCGCTGGACGAACCCGACGCGCCCGCCTTGGAGGATGATCGCGCCGTCCGAGCGGTCCCCGTTGGCGTCGCCGCCGAGGAGCACGGGGGAGTTCCACCAGTCCGGGTCGTCACGGTCGTCCGTCGTGCGGACCACGAGGAACGCCGTCAGGTTTTGGACGCGCGGGTTGTCGAGCTCGACGTAGCTCTCGAGGGTGCCGAGCGTCCGCACGGAGGGCAGGCCGGGGCCGAACGTGTCCTCGACGAAGCGCACGTCGCGACCGGCGGCGTGGTTGCCCGACGTGCTCTGGTCACGCCACTCGCGGACTCGATCGCCGTCTTCGAGCGAGACGCCGCGGCGAGCGTCGTAATGGAGGACCCGGCCCGAGAGGGTGGGGAAGCTCGGGCACGTGCCCGCGTCGGGCCCGGCGTCGGCGCCCGCGTCCAAGCCGCCATCGGCACCACCGTCGGCACCACCCCCGCCGTCCGTGCCGCCATCGTGTCCCCCGTCCGGGTCTGCGTTGGCATCCACGTCGGTGGCCGCGTCAGGAGCGGCGTCGGGTGTTTCGACCGCGGTGTCCGAAGGAGCGTCGAACGGGACCTGTGCGTCGCGAAAGCGCGAATCCAGCGCCAGCCCCGTCGGATCGACCGAGCACCCCATGGCGACGACCATCACCAAGACCGTTGCGAGCTGGGCCCCCATGACTCCGTCAAGCTTCGCGACGTCGGGGCCCCGCGCAAGCCGATGACCCTTCACTTCATGCCGTCGGACCGAGGGAGAGAGGTGGAGAAGCGACGAAAGGGGGGTGGACAAGGGACGGAAAGGTGCCACCATGCGCTCCGTGGCTCGCTCCGAGCCACCTATCGTTGCCCGGTTTCCCAACCCCGCATCGGTGTGTTCAAGCGGTGTTGATGAGAGTTGCCGACGGCGAGACGATGGACGAGGGGCAGACGCAGATGACCGCGACGTTGCGGCGCGCGCCTCGGGAGAGTGTTGGGAGGCGATCGGCGCCTCCTTCGGGCCCACGCCGCGTGGGCCTGAACGATGTGGTGGACGGCACAGGACCGTGCACCACGAGAAAGTGTGACGAGAGATGACGACCAAGGTATTCGTGGGTGGCCTCAGCTGGGGCACGGATGACAACGGCCTGTTCCGCGCGTTCGAGAAGTTCGGCGCCGTGGTCGAGGCGAAGGTCATTCAGGATCGCGACACGGGCCGCAGCCGCGGCTTCGGCTTCGTGACGTTCGAGGACGCCTCGGCGGCCGCG
>JAHBWH010000261.1 GCA_019637115.1 Myxococcales bacterium
GGGGGGGGGGGGGGGGGTGGGCGATCACGCGCGCAGCGAAGAAGGAGAGGACGCGGCGGCGCCTACCCACCCCACGGACCGACCATGCGGACCGTGGGGTGGGCGTCGGCGCTGCTCGCGGCGTCGCACGACCCTTGGGAGGGGAGGGGTGGTGGGCGATGGGTCGCGCGCGCAGGCGGGGGAGCGGTCGGGGGGGCCGGAGGGGGCGCCGGGAAGGGCGGCGGCAGGTCGGCGCGGGGAGGCAGGGGACGGAGCCGCGGCGGGCGTCGGAGATCGACGTCGAAGCGCGCCGGCGGCGGCGGCGTGTAGGAGGGCGCGCCCTTGCCCGTCGTGCCAGGGGTCGGGGTCGGCGTCGGCGGAGGCGGCAGGAGCGTCGCGCGCCGCGCGGCGGGCGGCTCGGCGTGAGTCGCCCGAGGGGCGGACGAGGGCGTGGGGGGCGCGGCTCGCTTCGACGGGGTGCGAGGCGCGGCCGGGACCTCGCCCGTGCTCAGCGGCGCGGAGCCGCTGAGCGGCGCGTCGGGCGAGACCTTCGGCAAGCCCCGGCGCCGCTTCTCGTGGGGCTTGCGCGCCGCGCGGGGAGGCGGGGGAGGGCGTCGCGTCAGGCCGGCGCCCTCGAGCCACTCGCGGACCTGCGCGCTGCGCTCCGCGAGGCGCGCTTGGCCCACCTCACCGACGAAAGCGGCGACCTGCTCGGGGCCGACGTGGGGGCAACGCAGCGAGAGCCAGCGGACGAGTGCGTTGCGCAGCTCGCTCATGGTGCACCGCGAGGCGGGGTCTCGCTCGAGCGCGCTCGCCACGATGGTGTCGAGGAGCGCGTCCACGCGGGGCGCGTGCTCCGAGGGCGCGGGGATGCGATCGCGCTTCACGCGCATCATCACGTCCACCATGTCGAGGCCGTTGAAGAGGCGCCGCTGCGTGAGCATCTCCCAGAGCAGCACGCCGAGCGCCCAGACGTCGGTGCCGGCGGTGGGGCGAGCGCCGCGGAGCTGCTCCGGCGCCACGAAGCGCGGCTTGCCTTTCACGCAGCCGACGTCGGTCACGGCGATGTTGCGCGTCGTCTTCGCCACGCCGAAGTCGATGAGCTTCGCGTTCCCCGAGCGCAGCACCATGACGTTCGAGGGGCTGACGTCGCGGTGCACGATGGCGAGCGGGGTCCCGTCGAGGGCGCGGGCCTCGTGCGCGTGGGCGAGGCCGGCGGCGACCTCGGCGATGATGTGCACGACGATGCTCGGCGGCGGAGGCCGCTTGGCCCGGCTGCAGAGCACCGCGACCTCGGAGAGGCTCAGGCCGTCGAGGTACTCGACGACGATGTAGGGGTCGCCGCGCTCGATGCCGCTGTCGAAGATCTGCAGGAGGCTCGGGTGGGAGACGGCCGAGAGCGCGCGCGCTTCGTCGAAGAACATCGCGGCGCAGGCGTCGTCTTCGGCGAGGTGCGCGTGCAGCGTCTTGACCACGACGAGGCGCTCGGCTCCGCCAGGACATGCTGCGAACGCGAGGTGTGCCTCGGCCATGCCGCCGCTGCCGATCCGGCCGAGGACGACATAGCGGCCGAAGCGGCGCTGCTCGGGAAAGGGGAGGACGGCTGCTGCGGACATGTCCGAAGCCATTGCAATGCTCGTTCCACCAAGGTCGGATTGTTACAGTGTTGACGGAAGGTGGCGCAGAGCCTTCGTTCTTCGGCGTTTCGCGCGAAGCCAGCTCGCTGGCCCTCGCGAGCGGAACGCCGCCGAGGTGGGTCTGTCGACCTCATCGGGGTCTGTTCTCCTCAGGGCGCTGGGGTCAGCGCTCTCCTCGTCGCGCTCCGCGCCGGCTCACTCGCTGGCTCACTCGCACTGGTCGCGCCACTCGAAGACCTGCTCGGCGCGGGTGCCCGCGCGGCCGAAGGCGTAGCGGTCCGTCGCCTCCTCGCACCCTGGCCACTTCTCGACGGTCTCCCAGCCCCCCCGGGTGTACTTGTAGAGGAACCACTCGCCCCGCGGGGCCGTGAGGCCGCGCGAGCGCGGGTGTCGTGAATAGCGGGTCTGCGAATCGGGGTTCGGCGCTGGGGTGTTACGCTGCGGCTCGTTGGCTCATTCCTACGCCGAGACGCTCGCGGAGCTGGCGCGGCCGAGGCGGGCCGTGCCGCTCGCCGCGTTGACCGCGGCGCTCCTCTCGGCCGAGTGGATCGCGTCGCGCTCGGTCTTCGCGCTCGCCCTCGACGCGGCGCTGATGGCCGCGTTCGTCGCGCTCTCGCCCGCCGCATGGAGGGGCCTCTGCGCGGGGCGGGAGGGCGCGGCCGCGGCGCGTGGCTGGGCCCTCTTCGTGGGCCTCGCCGCCGCGGTCGTGGTCGCGATCCTCGGCCTGCCGCCGCTCGTCGGTGAGGCGTGGACCTACGTCGGCGATCCGCGCGCGCTCGGCATCTTGATCGCGCTCTTCGTCGTCGGGGGCTGGGGCCTCGGTCGCGACATCGAGCTCGAGCGCGAGGCGGCGAGGGCGCACGCGCAGGCGTCGCGGCGCGCCCTCGAGGCCGAGCAGGCGCAGCTGCTCGCGGTGCGCGCGCACCTCGACCCCCACTTCCTCTTCAACACCCTGAACGCGATCGCGGAGTGGTGCCGTGAGGACCCGGCGGTCGCCGAGCGGGCAACCCTCGCGCTCGCCGCGCTCCTGCGGCGGCTCTTCGAGGCGCTCCAGCGCCCGACGTGGACGCTCGCCGACGAGCTCGAGCTCCTCCAAGGGCTCGCGGGGCTCTACGCGATCCGCGACGCGGAGCGCTACGTCTTCCATCTCCCCGAGCAGACGGTCGCCGCCGAGATCCCGCCGCTGCTCGTGCTGCCGCTCTTCGAGAACGCGATCAAGCACGGGCCCGCCGCGGGCCACGACGGACTGGTGTCGCTGGAGGTGGCGGAGGACGACGGCGCGCTCCTCGTGACGATCGAGAACCCTGGCCGGTACGGGGGCCGGCGCGAGGGCGGGCGAGGGCTCGAGATGGTCGAGCGGCGCCTCGCGCTCACGTATGGCGACCGGGCGACGCTCGTGGTCGAGGGGCGCGACGGAGCGACACGGGCGACCTTGGCCGTGCCGCGCGCCTGGTGAGCGCGGGGGACCTGGGGCACCCTGGCCCGATGCGGCTTCGGACCCTCCTCGCCGACGACGAGCAGATGGCGCGCCGCCGGGCGCGCCGGCTGCTCGAGGCCATCGAGGGCGTCGAGCTCGTGGCGGAGTGCGCCTCTGGGGAGGCCGCGCTCGCGACGCTCGAAGCCGTCGAGGTCGACCTCGCGCTCCTCGACGTGCAGATGCCGGGGCTCTCGGGGCTCGACGTGTCGACGGCCGCCATCGACCTCGGGGTCCATGTCGTGTTCTCGACCGCGCACGCCGGTCACGCGGTGGACGCGTTCGAGCGCGGCGCGGTCGACTATGTGATGAAGCCGCTGGACGAGGCGCGCCTCCGGGTCGCGATCGAGCGGGTGCGCGCGCGGATCGCGGCGGCGACGACACGCGACGAGGCCCCGGCCGCCGCGCCGCTTGCCCGCCTCGCGATCCGGGTGCGCGACGAGGTGCGGCTCGTGGCGGTCGAGGACGTGGAGCACGCGACCCTCGACGGCGAGCTCGTGACGATCACGGTCAAGGGGGAGCGCCTGCTCACCGAGCTCTCGCTGCAGGAGCTCGAGCGCCGCCTCGGCGGCGGGGCGTTCCAGCGGGTGCATCGCCGCGCGCTCTTGAACCTCGCGTGCGTCGACCGGCTCCGACCGCTCGCGACCGGCGGATATTTGGCGGTCACCCGCGCGGGCGACGAGGTGCCGGTGTCGCGTCAGGAAGCGAGGCGCCTGCGGCAGCGTCTGGGTCTGTGAGCGCTCCCGCTCGACCTGTGGTCGAGCGCTTTGGTCTGCTTCCCACGAGAGGTTGTTCCGCTCCTCGCCCAGGCACGAGCATCCCCTCGCTGGGCGCCCTCGGTAGGGCGGCTCGCGAGATCCGCTCGCGAGATCCGCTCGCGAGATCCGCTCGCGAGATCCGCTCGCGAGATCCGCTCGCGAGATCCGCTCGCGAGATCCGCTCGCGAGATCCGCTCGCGAGATCCGCCCGCCCTCTGTCAGAGGCCGCTGACGGCGACCGAGTAGGGACCCGACGCGGAGCCGAATCCGTCCACCACGATCATGTACACGCCGGGGCCGGTGTACGCCCCGCTGATCGTCGATTGGGTGCTGCATGCGTCGTCGTTGCAGGCGATCTGCGTGTCGCCGCCGGTGCGGAGGTACAGCACCGTGTCCCAGCTCGCGCGTGAGCAGGTGGTCGCGGTGACCGTGCCCGACGAACCGGGGCAGCGCGTGAAGTAGTGGCCGTTCTCCGGTCCGCTGCCTGCACACGATCCGGTGATGACGCCCGTGCCGCTGGTCGTCCCAGAGAAGGTGCCGTTGCCGGAGATGAGCGTGTTGGTCCCGTTCGCGGCGGTCATGAAGGCGTAGCGGAGGTTGACGCTGCCGCTCGTCACGCTCGCGCCTCGCGCGTGCACCGCGACGCGATAGGTGCCCGGCTCGACCACGTGGACGAGCTGGTCCTGGAGCGTGCCGCAGGCGTCGTCGACGCACGCGAGGTGAGCGCTCCCACACGCGCCGCGGATCGAGAGCTGCGTGTCGAAGTTGGAGCCGAAGGTGTCGAAGTACACGACGCTCCGCGACGCGACGGTGAAGCTGTACCAGATCTCCGAGCCCAAGCCGCACTCGGTCACCGTGCGGTTGGCTCCCTCGAAGTCCGCCGTTCGCGTGCCGCTCATCCCGGTGAGCGCGTTCGCGGTCGCGCAGGTGTCGTTTGGGGGCACGACGGGGGTGACCGTGGCCAGGAGCGTGCCGGCGCCTTGGCTCGACGCGCCCGAGCCGTCGACGATCACCCAATGGGTGCCGGCGTCGAAGCGGCGCGAGATGCGCGAGTGGGTGCCCGCGCCGCCGTCGTCGTCGCACGCGACCTCGGCGCCTGGGCAGCTCGCGCCGCTGCGGACGTGGAGCACGGTGTCGAAGCTCGCGCCCGTGGTCTCGAGCACCACGTCCGCGCGCTGCGCGAGCGAGAGGCGGAAGATCACGTCCGGCGAGCTCGCGCCTCCGCCGCAGCTCGCGGTGAGCGCGTTCGACGCGCCGCACGTGCTGAACGCGAAGCTGCCGGTCGCGGCGATCGTCGGGATGGTGCCCGCGCAGACGTCGTTGAGCGGCGCCGCGCCGAGGTTGCAGGTGCCCCAGCTGCATGCGCCGCTGCACACGCGCGAGCCCGTGCAGCCGCCCACCGTGCACGCGCCGCTCGAGCCCGCGCAGCACGCGAAGCCGTCGTCGCAGGTGCCGTTGCAGTCGTCGTCGATGCCGTTACAGACCTCCATCGGGGGCGCGCAGCTCCCCCAGGTGCAGGCCGCGCCGCACATCCGCGAGCCCGTCGTCCCGCACGAGGTCGTGCACGTACCCGCCGAGCCCCGCGGGCACTCGAAGCCGTTGTCGACCGCGCCGCTGCAGTCGTCGTCGATGCCGTTGCAGATCTCGGCCGGAGGGACACAGGCGCCCCACCGGCAATCGCCGCCGCAGTTCTGGCTCCCCGCGCTGCCGCAGCTCGTGATGCAGCTCCGCGACGTGCTCGGCGGGCACTCGAGCGGCACGAACTCGCAGGTCCCCGAGGGGTCGATGCAGCGGTCGGTCGTGCAGGCGATGCCGTCGTCGCAGACGATGGGCGTCCCTGGCACGCAGCCCGTGCGCGCGTCGGCGCCCGCCGCGCCCGGGTCGCAGCGCTCCACCCCGTTGCACGCGGCGCCGTCGTCGCAGTCGCCGTCCATTTCGCAGCGCACGAGCGGGCGGCAGTCCTCGACGACGTGGCAGAGCTCGTCGGCGGCGCAGCGGGTCGCTTCGGGGGCGTTCTCGCACGTGGCCTCGGGCTCCACGCAGCGGTCGACCGTGCACCCGACGCCGTCGTCGCACGTCACGGTCTCCCCGGCCACGCAGGTGCCGTCGTCGCAGCGCTCGGCGCCGTTGCACGCGAGGCCGTCGTCGCAGTCCGCGTCGTCCTCGCAGGGAGGCGGCCCCGCGTCGGTGCCCGCGTCCGTGCTCGCGTCTTCTTCCACCGTCCCAGCGTCCTCGGGGGCGTCGATCATCGACGGGGCGTCGATCGAGCCGTCGAGCCGCGGGCCCGCGTCGACGGGGGCGCTCTCGCCGCGAGCGCAAGCGAGGCAGAGCACGCTCGTCAATACGCCGAGCTCGACGGTGCGGGGGAGGCGGACTGTCAACATCGCGAAAGGGCTCCGAAAGCTAATCGGAGGGTACGTCACCCGCCGCCGCAGCGGCGTCGGGCGGATCCGTACCCCACGAGCGGCAATTGGTGAGCCCGTTTCACGTGTCGAGCAAGCCGACATGCCCACGCCCGCTCGACGCCGTGGTCGGCCTCGTCGCGCGAGCACGGTCGCCCCTCGGGAGCCCGTTTCACGTGTCGAGCCAGCCGATATGCCCACGCCTGGTGGTCGGCCTCGTCGCGCGAGCACGGATCTGCGCCAAGGGTTTCTTCCCGCGCCGACACTCAGACCTGCGCGGGGCGCAGCGCGGGCGTCGTCGCCGCGGTCGAGCCTCGCCGGGTCCGCCGAATGCGCCGGACGCGCCCGAGGAGCGACCACCACGCGAGCGCCGGCACGCCGAAGAAGACCAAGAGGCCGAGCTCGGCGAGCGAAGGGATGCCGAGCGCGGGCACGTGCGTGTCGTCGGCCGGCTGCACGGTGAGGAAGTAGAGGATGCCGGCCTCGCCGAGGTACGGCGCGTCGGCCGCGTGCGAGACGAGCCGTGGCAAGAGGAGCGTGCCGTCGACCCACGTCCAGCTCGCCGCCGCCATCTGCGCCGAGAGGGCGTAGGCGTGGTCGAAACGACCGTGGCGTCGGGCCGCGCCGATCCCGAAGGCGTTCGCGGCGGTGCCGAAGCCGTCGAGGACGGGGCCGGCGTCGATCTCGAAGCCCCACTCGGGCGCCGTGTCGCGCTGCCACTCGCGGAAGCCCTCGGCCCACCAGCGGCGCTGGTAGAAGTGCGCCTCGTGCAGCGCGTACCACGCGCTCGAGCGCTCCATGCCGTAGGCGTCGGGGGCGAACATGAGGATCCACGAGTTGCCGATGCCGCGAGAGGGCTGCACGTGGTCGCCGCTCGGGAGATCGACGCGGAAGGGGACGAGCCCGAGCGAGTCGGCGCCAGAGCCCTCGAAGGCGCGCAACGAGCGGGCGACGAAGGCCGAGGTGTCGACGCCGGTGCTGCGCTCGGCGTTCCGGATGAACGCGATCGTCGCGAGGACGTCGATCGGGTAGCACTCGCCGGGGTAATCATCGAGGACGCCGAGCGGGGAGGCGTCGAGCTCCGCGGAGAGCGTCTCGACCTGGTCGAGCAGCGTCGGCACGACGCTACGGTCGCCAGTGATCTGCTCGTAGCTGGTCAGGCCCGCGATGATGAGCCCGCGGAAGAAGACGTTCTCGCGGTGCATGTAGTCGTCGCCCCAATGCGTTCGCACCCACGTGTGGTGGGAGGGGTCCAAGATCAGGTCTTTCGAAGCCTCGATCGCGCCGCGGGCTCCCTCGAGCGGGGAAGGTCCCTCGCCGCCCGTGCGATCCCACTCCTGGACGAGCTGCTCGGTGGCCATGAGGTAGAAGACCGCGGTGAACATCGGCCACTCGGTCGTGGGCACGTCGTGCAGCGGCGCCCGAGCGGCGCGGCCCGTCGCGATGCGCTCGTGGGCCCATGGCTCGATCCGCTCGGAGAGGTTCGCGTGGAGCTCGCGCGCCCGCATCGGGATCCCGGGGCCGCGCATGGCGGGGTCGACGAGGTCGCGGGCGAGGTAGAGGCCGGGCCAGAGGAAGAGCGGCACCGTGAGCAGCGCCAGGGTGGCGGAGAACGTGAGGCCGAGGAGGGTGCGGAGGGTCATGGGGCCATCGTGAGGAGCGATGGGGCGAGCCGCCGCGCCGGTCTCCTCGAACGGTCGCCAGAGCCCGACGAGCGGTCGCGAGGCCGAACGGGCGGCGCGCCCTGCGACGTCGAGTGCGCGCTCGTCGAGCCGCTGGCGCACGACGCCAGTCTCGGCGCGTGGGATCGAAAAAGTCGTGGGGCTTCAGGGATGCTTCAGAGGCGGGGCGTCCATCCATCCGAGCACCACACGACGTGGTGATGGAAAGGACGAAGACCCATGACCAAGTTGACCCTGAAGCTCGCCCTCGCCGCCGCCCTCGTGGCGCCCACCTTCGCCGTCGCCTCCAGCGCCTCGGCCCAGGACCGAGGCAACCGTGGAGAGCGCGTCGAACGAACCGAACGAACCGAGCGCAGCCCCCGCGCCGAGCGCGCGACGCGCGGAGAGCGAGGTCCGCGCGAAGGACATCCGGCGGCTCACGGTGAGCGTGGGCAGCGCGGAGAGCGTGGCGCGCGGATGGCCGCTCGCATGACCCAGGAGCTCGCGCTCACCCCGGCGCAAGCGCAGCGGGTCCGCGAGGTCCTCGCGCAGGCGCAGGCCTCGAAGGCGGGCCTCCGCGAGCTCGCGCCGGAGGCGCGGCGGGAGGCCTTCCTCACGGCGCGCACACAGACCAAGGCCCAACTCGCTGCGATCCTGACGCCGGCGCAGCGCGAGCTCCTCGAGCAGCGACGCGCCGAGCACAGAGCCCGCTTCGAGGCGCGTCGTGCGGAGCGCGGCGAGCGTGGCGTCCGAGGCCCACGCGGCGAGGGCGGCGAGCGCGGCGTCCGAGGCCCACGCGGCGAGGGCGGCGAGCGCGGCGTCCGAGGCCCACGCGGTGAGCGCAGCGAGCGTGGCGTCCGAGGGCCGCGCGGTGAGCGCAGCGAGCGCGGTGTCCGTGGCCCGCGCGGCGATGAGGCTCGCTACCGAGGCGGCGTGGACAACCGCGGCGTCTGACGGCATCGAGGCGCCGAGCGCTTCATCCACGAGTGACGGCGGACGGCCCCGATGGGCTGTCCGCCGTCGCTCGTTGCGCTTCTGCCGGGCGCCATCGGCTCGTCACGCGTTCCGTGCGCT
>JAHBWH010000262.1 GCA_019637115.1 Myxococcales bacterium
CACGGCCGCCACGGCGCGCCGCCCACCGGCGCGTGGGGCGGCGCGGGCCCGACCCCACGGGGCGCGCCGATGATCGTCATCGCCCCCGAGGCCCGCGGGCAGACGCACTACCGACACGCGGGCGAGATCGACGTGCTCGAGGCCATGGCGGACGTGCGCGCGCGCTACCCGGTGGACGCCTCGCGGATCTACGTGACCGGAGGGTCGATGGGGGGGACGGGCGCGGCCTATCTGCCCTTCCGCCACCCGGACCTCTTCGCGGCGAGCGCGTCGCTCGCGGGCTACCACGACCAGCGCGTACGGCAGGACACGCACCACGAGGGGCTCACCACGGTCGAGCGTTTCTTGGTCGCGCACCGCAGCGACGTCGACTGGGCGGAGAACGCGCTGCACCTGCCGATGCTGCTCGTGCGCGGGACGCGCGATCGGCCGCTCGCCTGGACGCGCAGCCTCGCGAGCCGCCTCGACGCCCTGCGCGCCTCCGGCGGCCTGCTCGCGGGCGAGGGGCAGTCGCGGCTGCCGGGCGGGCCACGTCGCGGCTACGCCTCCGAGCACCGCGAGCCCGAGCTCGGGCACAACGTGTGGACCGAGACCTACGCGGGCGGAGCGATCTTCACGTGGCTCGGCGCGCACGCGCGGCCGAGCGCGCCACGCGACGTCCGCCTCCGCACGGCGCGCGAGCGCACGCGCGACGCCTTCTGGGTGCGCGACGTCGTGCGCGCAGCCGCCGACCGCTTCGCCGACGTCGACGCGCGCGTCGTCGACGGAGAGGTCCACGTGCGCACGCGCGACGTGGCCTCGCTCGCGCTCACGCCCGCGCCGCCGCTCGTCGCGCCGGGGCCGCTCACGGTGCACGTCGACGGGCAGACGATCGTCGCGGCCGCGACGCCGACCGCGGATGGCCCGCGCCTCGACCTGCGCCGCGAGGGCGACACGTGGGTCGTGGGCGCGCGTTCGCTCGAGGGCCGCAAACGACCGGGCGTCTCGGGACCGATCCGCGACGTCTACCACGAGCCGCTCGTCTTCGTGGTCGGCACGCGCGATCCGGACCACACGTGGATCAACCGCCGCGTGGCGGAGCATTGGGCGAGCCCGCGCGGCTGGGACGTCGCGTACCCGATCGTCGACGACGTCGACGTCACGCCTGCGATGATCGAGGGCTCGACGCTCGTGCTCGTCGGGCCGCCCCGCTCGAACGCGCTGCACGCGCGGTGGCGCCATCAGCTCCCGATCCGCTTCGTCGAGGCGCCGCTGCCGGACGGACGGCTCGTGATGGACGGCGCGATCGCGGTCGGGCGGGCGCGCCACGCCGGCGCGCAGGTGGGCGCGGCGTTCGTCGCGCCGAACCCCGACGTGTCTTCCAGGAGCGTGCTCGTGCTGGCGGGCACGACGCCGCTCGGGACGTGGCGCGCGCGCTTCCTCCCCGACATCCTGCCCGACTACGTGGTCTTCGACGGAGGCGTGGAGAACGCGCGCGAGTGGTGGAGCTGCGGCGGCGCTCGCTTCGACGACGGCAGCGAGAACGGCAGCGTCCCGGCGCCCTGCGCCTATCGCGCGCATGGGTTCTTCGACATGGAGTGGCGCCTGCGTGCGGGAGGAGCGGCGCGGGATTAGTCCCCAACCCGAGCTTCGTTGGGGTATCCGCGGACCTCGCTCCCCAACCTCCTCGAGTAGGCTGTCCTTCGTCCGCGCGCCAAACGACCTCTTCGCCGATCATCGACGGCAACCCCGGAACGAACCTCGGATTCGGGGCACTCGCGCTCGCGTCGGCGTCGTCGGCCGGTCACAAACTTCGAGAGGTGCGCCGAGTCGTAGTGTTGAATTGAGAATGACGCATGGCGTACTCTCGTGGCGTGACTCGGTGGGAGCTCTTCGTCGACGAATCTGGACGTTTCGACGGCGACGAACCCGCTGTCGTCGCGGGCGCGTTGTTCCGGAAGCCAGTGTCTCGGGGGAGGCTCAGAGCGGCGTTCGAACACGTGTTCGGTGGGTTCTTTCCGCCACATGCCACCGAGCTGCGGACGCTGGGAGGGGTGCTGACGGCATTGATAGCCGCCGGTCGTGCGCCTTCCGGTTGCGACGTGGTGCTCGAGAGCGCTCGAGCCGCGGGAGGTCGAACGGAGCGGGGCGCGCGAGCCATCGGCAGCGGATCCCGGGCCGACCGCCTCGATCTCGAGCGATTCGATGATTGGCTCCGAAGCTCGAACTGCACGGGAGTCCGTCAGCAGCTCGCGACTGTCCGAGATGAGATGAACCGCGGGGTCCTGGCGATCAGCCAGCACCTCGAAGCGCAAGCGCAGCTCGTCGTTGTCGCGGCGGCAAGCTACGACGGCGGCTATCACGCCGGGCGTGAGCGCGGAGAGGTGGTCATCGACCGCTATCTCTCGGCGTTGCGGGTCGTGTTCGAACGTGTGGTGCTGCTGGCGCGCGAGGCCTGTGTTCCTCGGGTCGAGCTGACCATCGCGTCGCGACACGTGCTCCATCGGCAGCTCGGGAAGCCAATCAACCTGCGTCCGTCCGATGTTGGAAGCGCGATCCAGGACACGATCGGATACCCGTACCTCGACGAGGTCGATGGTTTCGAGCACCGCGGGGTTCGCTTCGTCGTGCAGTCGACGCCTACGTACGATGAGCACGTCCACCCCGGAGTCGTAGTGGCTGACTTCGCCTCGAATCGATTGTTGGGTCGGATTTACGCGAAAACTCATCGGCTATCGAAGATGGAGTCGAACTCCTTCGGTCCTCTCTCGACCTCGTTCCGTGGCGTTCGAGTGCCGCTGCTGGCATGCGATGGCGAACCGAGCCAGCTCCTCCGCGATGGGCTGCGGGGGAGCGACGTCGCGAGTGCGCTGAGGGAGCTCCCCGTCGACTGGCGACGGGAGCAGGTCGAGCGCTGGCTCGAGGTGGCGCGATGACCTTGGAGGAGTCGATCGAGGAGCTCTGCAGGTCGCGGAGGCTCACCCCGACCGCCCAGCGGGTGCTGGTGGACGCGTTGGGTGAGCTTGCGAGGGTCGTTCGTCACGACATCCGCGACGACATGGTTCAGACGGTATTGCTCAAGTTGGTCCGTCGTGCGCGCAGCGGGAGCCTCGAGATCGAGTCGGCGCGTGCATACCTACGCAGAATGCTTGTCAACGCGGAGAAGGACGTCGGCCGCAAGGAAGCCAGAGCGCACCGAGCGATGGACGACGTTCGAATCCTCATCGAGGAGGTCGAAGCTGCGACACTCGAGTCCGCAGCGATGCCGGTGGACCCGCGGAAGAGCATCGAACGATGGGCCTTCGCGCTGCTCGACGAGGCTCTGGCTCACAGCCGGCGCGCGGACCCCGCGGAGTGGCGGGGGAGTCTGAGGGAGGTGCTCTCCCTCGCCTGTGACGAGGAGAGCATGGAGGACCTCGTCCGGCATCGCGGTGACGTCCGGCCATCCACCCTGCACAAGCGCCATCAGCGGATCCGGAACGCCCTCGTCCTCGAGGTGGAGCGCCAGTTCGAAGCAGGCGAACTCGATGGCGAGACGCGAGAGCGTTGGATCTCCGCGATAGAGGCGCTTCGGAGGTGTCAGAGAGCCCCTGCCTCAGGCGTCTGCGAGGAGGAGACCACATGAGCGATGTGCCCGACAGGTTGCGCGCGCGACTGCGTCTCGCGGACGACGAGGACGTCGAGGTCTGGGTGGAGTGGCGCTCGCCGTCGAGCGCGAGCTACGGGCTGAGTGCGGGTGAGGCGACAGGATTGCGTGATGAGCTCCGTCGTGGCTTAGCCGAGGATCCGGAGTTCGCTCCCGCGACCCCGCTCATCGCGGCGTTCCCAGACGCCGAGTGCTGGGCCCGTGACGAAGCCGTGCTGCGTTTTTCGGCGACCCCCCTGGAGTCATCTGGTGCGGTCGAGCAGCGGCGATTCGAAGAGCTGGGGGAGACGCTGACCGTGCTGGACGCGCGGGGCCCTGAGTCTTGGGTCCTGTTTTCGCTGGAAGGCGTCGGCAGAGTCCTCGTCCACGCCGAGCGGGGGGTGCTTCGGATCTTGCGAGCGTCTGGGCGCTTCCACTTCGCCCGCCAGAGCGCGGTTCCTCTGCCGAGGGTTGCTTGGCGCGAGCTCGCTGGACCCCACGAGGTGATGGGGTGGCTCGAGTCACGACTCGACGTGCTTGCGAGCTCGAACGTTTGGTACGAACGAGTGGCCGCGGTGGGGACGCTCGCGCGATTGGGCTTCGAGGCCGCAATCGACCGCGATACGTGGGCCAGCGCGTTGCTCAGCGACGAGGACACGCCAGAGGATCGATGCCGACGTTGGGCTGAGGACTCGAGCGAGCTGCTCGACGAGATCGTTCGGGTGGTGCTCGACGAAGCTGGCGAACTGGAGCTGCGCATTGCTCGGCTTCCGAACCACGTCGACGAAGGAGAAGTCGGGCGTGTCTGTCGCTCGATCGCGGAGATGCGCGAGGTGCTCGCGTCGGTCCAGGCGGTGGCTCTCGCCGGGGGGCGCAGTGACGCGAGGGAGCGCCTTCGCGACCTCGACCGCTTCGCGTCGACATGGGCGTCGACGTTCGATGCCTACCCTGACGCGCGCCTCGATGGGGAACTCGGTCGCGCGGTCGCGCGGTCGGAGGATGAGGCCTGGTGGACGATCCGGACTGGCTGAAGGAGCACGACCTCGTCGGGCTTCGTGCCCTCGCGGTCAACGGTGGCCTGCCCATGCATCGCCGCGCGAGGGGAGCGCTCGCGCGGATCGAGCGTCACGCCCTGGTCGGAGGGGACCGGCCGCTCGTGCGTGGCGAGGCGTGGCTCGTTGGCGTGGGCGCTGGCGTGCGCGGCGGAGCTCAGCGCGGTGAGCTCTGGCTGCTACGGGCGGATGCCTTCGAGGGCGATGTGCCGCTGGTCAGGGCAGCGATGGAGAGCGCCCGCCTCGCCGAGTGGCTCGCTTTCCGGGATCTCCCACACCGCTCCGCCGAGCTTGCCGCGCCACGCGCTCATTGGTCGGTCGCTCCGATCGTCGCGACTTCCCGCGAGCTCGACGGGGCGTCCTACGGGCTCGCGCTCTTCCTGGCCGTGGCGTCGCGAGCGATGGATCTCGTGCCTCACCCGACGCTCGTCGCGCTCGGCTGCATCGACGCGCACGGTCGTGTCGGTCCTGTCGATGGGCTGGACGCGAAGCTCGAGACCCTGGCGCGCTGGGCACCTCGCCTCGAGACCCTCATCGTATCTCGAGAGGATCTGTCTCTTGTGCAGGGCAAGCTCCAGGCCAGCGTCAAGGTCATTGGCGTCGCGGACACCGGTGGTGCCCTCGATGCGGCGTGGAATGGGCTCGAGCGCTCCATTCGCGAGGGGTGGGCCCCCAACCGAGCGAGACGGTCGCGCGAGGTCCGCCGGCTCTACCGGCAGGCACTTCGCAGCGAGTCTGCGCTCGGTTGGAGAGGGGTGCTCAGGGCGGTCGACGCGCTGGCCGGAGGCACTGACGCGAGCCATACGACAGAGGATGGCCGCAGGCTGAAGCTCACGCGCCAGATCGCTCAACGACACTGCGACAACTCCGGTACGATTCCGTGGCCGTCGGAAGCCGCGCTCGATGAGCTCAACCGTCCGGACCGACTGCTCCTACTCGCACACGTCGTCCAATCAGAAGCAGACGCAGGAGCGGCGAACGCCCGGACGCTGCTCGACCGTGCGGAGCGTCATCTGAACCCTCCCCGAGATCGTCATACCGAAGACCTGCGGTTGCTGGGCGCGATGGGGAGGCTCGCGGCCCACGTCGACCTCCCGCGCGCGACTCAATATCTCGACCAGGCGATCATGGGTTGGACCGAGCTCGATGCCTACGAGGAGATGAGCCGACCGCTCTGCGAGGGGATCCGGCTGCATGGACTCACGGGGAACGCGGAACGCGTCGACGAGCTCCGAGCGCTCGCCGCGGAGCTCTCGCACATGCCCGACGAGAGCACGCGAGGCTTCGTTCGATGGGCCGTCGGGGTGGCTCTCGTCCTACTCCGGCGCGCCGAGGACGCCCAGGCCGTGCTCGAGGTCGCGGAGGCGCCCCGAGACTTGGAGCGTGTCCCACCCTTCGTCGAGGCGGGCAGGCGGCGATGGCTGGCACGAGCCGCGCGTCTGCGAGGAGACCGACACCGGGCGGCGGAGATCGCGGAGGGGATCGAAAGTGTGTTCGCGTCGACCGGACTCTTCGCGCGACTGGACCACGCGATCGACGTTTCGGCAGACCCGTCCGAGATCCTCCACCGAATCCGGAAAGATCCCGTCGCGCGCAACATCGTCGCTCGCCTCGAGCAACACCCGCAACGACGAGAGCCGGTCGCGGTGTGGCTCGCCGACGCCTACCCCTATTGAGGTTAAGGCCGACTAGCGAACCCGCGCGAGCTCGAAGCGCCCCAGGCCGAGTCCAGGCCCCTTGCCTATGCCGAAGCGGCGCGTGCTGGTGACGAGTTCGAACGCCTCGACGAATCCTGCCGAGAGCGGGATTCGCCCGAGCACACCCTCCACCGGA
The DNA here is from genome assembly GCA_019637115.1 of Myxococcales bacterium. Taxonomy (GTDB): domain Bacteria; phylum Myxococcota_A; class Polyangia; order Polyangiales; family Houyiibacteriaceae; genus JACKEH01. The sequence continues at coordinate 6,490 of JAHBWH010000262.1, forward strand.
TGATGCTTACGTTGGCGCGACGACCAGCGGCGGCCGCGCACGACGCGCCACTCCCCGCAGGGATGATCACGGAGGGTCTGGAAGAAGTGGGCCTGGACGTCACGGAGATCACCGCCCCACCCCGCCCCGTAGGTCCAGGCCAGCGATGCCGCGCGGCGCGCGAAGGCGACGCCGAGATCGACCGCCGTCGGCGCGGTGTTCAGCTCGCCGTTGGCACGAAGTTGTAGCGGAGAAGTCGTGCGAAGCTCATAGGTGTCTGGGAGCCAGGCGGAGTGTGTTCGGTCCGGCTCTGGGCTCGCGATCACGCGACCTCGATCCCAGAGGGGCTGCTGGCTGCCGTCCTCCAACTCGATGAGATCGAGACGACCCTTGCCGGCGCCGAGGCCTCGGGGCCCGAGCGCCTCGAGTGCGGCGACGAGGAGCCCTATGTGACGAGGGGTGGGGGCGATGAGCACGACACCGAGATTCATGGTGAGCCCTGGCTCGAGCTCCGCCGCGGGTCCGATGGGCGGTGGGGCCACGATCAACCGAGGGGGCGGGTTCGCGCGCACGTAGGGCGGCGCTTCGCTGGCGACCGGGGGGGCCTCGAAGGTGTCCGCGGTGGCACCGACCGAGGCTAGCGCGTGGCCCAGCGCACCGTGTACGGTGCCACCAAGGAAGCCTGGGAGCGCGACATACTCGCGCGCGCGATAGCGAGCGCGGAGTGTGACGGACGGCGGCAGCGCCGTGACGAGGGATGCGAGCGCGGTCAGGTTCACAGAGCCTCGATCTCCAGTTCCTGTAGTGCGTCGACGGCCGCCGTGATTGAGGCGACCGCTGGTATCGCCGAGAAGTCGGTCCTGCCGAGGGCACGAGCGATGCTCTCGATGAGCGCTTCCGGGCGTCCTTCCGCGAAGTACCGGTCGATGAACGGGGCATCCGGTTCGCCGATGCCGTGAAGCAGCGCATTTCGGCCATTTCTCGCCGCCTGGTCCACCGCGAAGAGCGCATCAGCGCCGATGCCGGGCCAGTCCTTCACCTCGATCACGTCCGAGGTCACGGCTGTGCCGTCGCGGACGATCGCCGCAAGGATGTTGCCCTGGACAAGCCTTTTCAGCTCTGCGTAGTTGGCGAGCTTGTTCTCGTCCTTCCGAAGAATCCGCTTCTTCCGAATCAGTAGCGTCAGGGTGCCATCCACGAGCGCGTCGCATCCGGCGAAAGCGTGGAGAAAGCCCTCTCGCCTGGCGTCGTTCCCGTGCAGGTGTCGGCCGCGCGAGACCTGATGCAACGCGAACTCGAGCAGGAGCTGGCCCTCGGACACCATCGCGCAGGCGTCCAGGTTCCAGGTCTTCTTGCTCTCCCGCAGGGCAAGCTCCCACCTCGCGCCGAAGTCGAGTATCGCTCCCGCGCCAGGCACGTCAGCACCATTCAGATGGCTCGGGATCTCCTGAAAACGTCGTGAGCTCCAGGCATCGAGCGCTCGAAGTCGCCTCTGATCGCGCATCACCATGTTTGGGTCGAGGAGCGAGGCGCCATCGGAGCCTCGGACGTGCTCGGCGACGTCGTCGAGGATGCTCAGTGCCTGCGCGTAGTCTCGGGCCCGGCAGAGTTGAACGACGCGCTGCAGCTCGCGAACCTTGAACGCTGCGATGGGGTCGCCCAACAGGCGGTGGTCGCTGGTGCACGGGCGCGGCATCCGGGCGCGTTCGTCGTACTCGGCGTCGACGTAGCACGAGCGCAACCCGAGCTCCGAGCAGACCAGGAATGCGGCGGCGACCATCGTCTTCTTGCCGCCGGTCACGTCCACGAGGGTTCGTGAAAGACCGATACCCATCTCCGTGGCTACGTCGCGAATAGCCCTTGCGAGTTCGTGGTACGCATCAACCGGCTCGCTCGGCGCGATGAAGCGTTCCGAGATTCGGAACTCGGGAAGACTCAGCATTCGCATCGCGCCCCGGAGGTGCTGATCGGTCTTCGCGACGGCTTCCCTTCCCGTGTCCGTTCGCGAACCGATGAGGAGCACGTGACGAGGGCGGACGAAGCCAGCGCTGACGAGGAGTGGCTGAGGGCTCGTGCCGCAGATCAAGACCAAGAGGTCGATGTCGGGTGGGGCGTCGCTGACATGGCTCAAGCGCTTCAACTCGAGGGGTAGCACGCGCTCGAGATAGTCGTCGCCGAAGCGCGTCGTCTGCGCGCGCAAGCGCTGGACCTCATCGTCGAACTCGTCCTGGATCTCTCGGCATTGCCGGGCGAGCGTTTCGGGTAACTCAGCGCCGCCCATGGCCCCCTCGAGTCCTGGGACCGCGGGGATCGTGACCGCCTCGCGAGCCCTTGGCGGCGTGTTCCGGAGAGTGATACGCGCCGACCTTCTCGTTGACGCACATTAAGCGTCG
>JAHBWH010000263.1 GCA_019637115.1 Myxococcales bacterium
GTGTCCTCCCCCGCCGTGAGCCATGCGGAGAATCAACGTCTTACGACGTCCACGACGTCTTACGACGTCCACGACGCCTTACGACGTCCACGACGTCCACGACGTCCACGTCCACGTGCGCGATCACGCAGCCCAGCTCCCACGATGGCCCGGCACCACGCGCTCCAACTCCCTCCCGCCTCGCGCAGCGGGGAAGCTAGAGCGCAAGCAACCCCTGCCGTCCGCGGGAATGTTTCGGGTCACGACGTCCGCATGTTTCCTCCGCGTTTCCATCGGGAAAAATGAGGGATCCGGCGCGTCCGTGGCGGCGCGAGCGAGCTAAGGTCGAAGCCTCTTCGCTGCATGACGACGCTCGCGACCACCGCGCTTCACGCCGCCGACTCTCCGCGCCCGCCTCGGTGGGCCGAGGCGGCGGAGCGGGCCCTGGCGCGGTGCGAGCGGCTCGCGCGCTGCTCCGAACGTGCCGACGTGCTCGTCCGGCGCGCGCTCACGCCCGCGCTCGCGGAGGCGCACGCGCTCCTGCGCGAGTGGCTCGAGGCGGCCGGGCTCGAGGTGCGCGTCGACGCGCTCGGCAACCTGCGGGCGCGGCTCGAGGGGGCGTCCCCGCAGACGCTCCTCATCGGCTCGCACCTCGACACCGTCCCCGACGCCGGCAAGTACGACGGAACCCTCGGCGTCGTGCTCGCGCTCTCTCTCGTGGAGGCGATGGCGAGCGAGGGCGCGCGGCTGCCCTTCTCGATCGAGGTCGTCGCCTTCTCGGACGAAGAGGGCGTGCGCTTCGGGCGTCCCTTCCTCGGCGCGCGCGCGCTGGCCCGCGGTCTCGGCCCCGACGACCTCGCGCTCGTCGATGCGGATGGCGTCTCGCTCGCGCAGGCCATCGCGGCGTTCTCGGGCATCGACGAGGCCGACGTGCCGGCCGCCGTCGCAGCGTGCGCGCTCCGGGGCCCCGCGTCCGACGAGCGCGCGGACCTGCTCGCCTACCTCGAGCTGCACATCGAGCAGGGGCCCGTGCTCGAGAGCCTCGACCTGCCGCTCGGCGTGGTCACGGGCATCGCGGGCCACGTCTGGCAGAGCGTGCGCTTCGAGGGCCGCGCAGGCCACGCCGGCACGACGCCGATGAGCTTGCGCCGCGACGCGCTCACCGCCGCCGCCGAGCTCGCGCTCGCCGTCGAAGAGGAGGCCCTGCGCAGCCCCGGCCTCGTCGCCACCGTCGGCCGCATCGTCGCGGCTCCAGGCGCGCACAACGTCATCGCCGGGGCGGCGAGCCTCGAGCTCGACGTGCGCTCGGTCGACGCCGCCGTGCTCGAGCGAGGCCTCGTAGCGATCGAGGCGCACGCCGAATCCATCGCGCGGCGGCGCCAGCTCGGCTGGCGCCGCCAGCTCCGCTTCGAGGCGCCCTCGGTGCGCTGCGAGCCCGGGCTGCGCGCGCTGCTCGCGGACGCGATCCGCGCGGTCGGTGTCCCCGTCCACGAACTCCCGAGCGGAGCCGGCCACGACGGCCGCGTCATCGCGGCGCTCGCCCCGATCGTGATGCTCTTCTTGCGGAGCCCGGGCGGGCTCTCGCACCACCCCGACGAGCGCGTGCACGCCGGCGACGTCGCGCTCGCCGTCGAGGTCGCCGCCGAGTTCCTGCGCCGCTTCGCCGCGCGCTTCGCCCCCGAGGTCCACCGATGATCGACACGACCCTCTCTCGCACGCGCGTCGCGCGTGACCACGCGCTCCTCACACCCGAGAGCCACGTGCCCGCGCCGCTGCCCGGCGCGTCGGGCGCGCGCGCCGTGACGCTCTTTTCGCCCGCGATGGGCGCCGGCTTCGTGCAGGCGCTCGTCACGCTCGACGCGGGCGGGCGGGTCGTCGCGCCGCGCCCGGGGGTCGAGCGCTTCCTCTTCGCCCTCGAGGGGGCCGCGACCCTGCGCGCGCACGGCGTGGACCACGCCCTCGAGGCCGGAGGCTATGCCTTCGTACCCGCCGACACCGAGCACGGGCTCACCAGCGCGACCGGCGCGCGCCTCTTCTTGCTGGAGAAGGTCTACGTGCCCCTCGACGGAGCGAGCCCGCGCCTCGTCGTCGGGCGCGAGGCCGAGGTGCCCGCGGTCGACTTCCTCGGTGACCCCGCCGCGCGGCTGCGGACGCTCTTGCCCGACGAGCCCGGCTTCGACCTCGCGATGAACACCTTCACGTTCGATCCGGGCGCGACCTTGCCGATGGTCGAGAGCCACGTGATGGAGCACGGGCTGCTCTTCCTCGAGGGGGGCGGGGTCTATCGGCTCGGCGACGCGTGGTACCCGGTCACCGCGGGCGACGCGATCTGGATGGCGCCCTTCTTGCCCCAGTGGTTCGGCTGCCTCGGCAAGACCCCGGCGCGCTACCTTTACTACAAGGACGTCAACCGCGACCCGATGACGCCACGCGCGGGAAGCGAGGCGCGGCGTTGAGCGGCGCGCGCACCTTCGCGATCGACGCGACGCGCCTCGACGGCTGGCTGCGCGAGCTCGCGCGCTTCAGCGACGCGCCGGCGCCAGCGGTCGAGCGCGTGCTCTACACCCCGACGGATCTCGCGGGCCGCGCGTTCGTGCGGGGCCTCGCGGAGTCGCTCGGGCTCGCGGTGCGCGTCGACGCGGTGGGCAACACGTTCTTCCGGCTCGAGGGGCGCGAGCCGGCGCTCGCGGCCGTCGCGACCGGCTCACACCTCGACGCGATCCCGAACGCGGGCCGCTTCGACGGCACCGTCGGGGTGCTCGGCGGCCTCGCGGCGCTCGAGGCGATCCGCGGCGCGGGGATCACGCCGCGCCGCGCGATCGAGGTCATCGCGTTCACGAGCGAGGAGCCGACGCGCTTCGGCCTGGGCTGCGTCGGCAGCCGCCTCATGAGCGGCGCCATCGCGCCGGAGGCCGTCCGCGCCCTGCGAGACGCCGCGGGGCGTCCCTTCGAGGAGGTCCGCGCGGACGCTGGCTTCGTCGGCGCGCTGGAGGAGGTGCGCCTGCCCGAGGGGCACTACCACGCCTTCGTCGAGCTCCACGTCGAGCAGGGGCCCGTGCTCGAGCGCGAGGGCGTCGCCATCGGCGTGGTCACGGCGATCGCGGCGCCCGCCTCCTACGTGCTCGAAATCGAGGGCGAGGGCGGACACGCGGGCGCCGTGCTGATGCCCGATCGCAAAGACGCGCTCTGCGCGGCGGCCGAGATCATCCTCGCGGTGGAGGACGCCGCGCGCACGTCGGGGAGCGACGACACGGTCGCGACCGTCGGCGTCTGCCGTGTCTTCCCGGGCGCCATCAACGGCATCGCGGCGCGGGTGCACCTCGAGCTCGACCTGCGCGATACGTCGCTCGCGGCGCGCGAGGAGGCGTTCGCGGTGATGGCGGCCGCGATCGAGCGCATCGCGGCCGCGCGCCGGGTGCGCGTGTCGCGGCGCACGATCAACGAGGATCCGCCCGCGCAGGCCGACGCGGCGATCGTCGCGGCCGTCGAGGCGAGCGCGGCGGCGCACGGGCTGACGAGCCGGCGCATGCCGAGCCGCGCGTACCACGACGCGCTCTTCATGGCGCGGATCGCGCCCATGGGGATGGTCTTCGTCCCGTCCGCCCGTGGCGTGAGCCACCGGCCGGACGAGTACACGGCGCCCGAGGACGTGGCGCGTGGCGCGGCCGTGCTCGCGGGGACGCTCCTGAAGTTGGCGGAGGACGGCGATGGCTGAAGCGGCGAGGGTCGGGCAGGGCAGTGAGGCGGGGCTGAGGGCGCTCGAGGAGCGAGCCCGTCGCGACCTCGCGATGCTCGAATACCCGAAGCGGGAGTGGGTCCCACCGCGGACGACGCGCGCCGGAGAGCGCGTGCTCGACGTCCTGGTGGTAGGCGGCGGACAGGGGGGGATCGCGACGGCCTTCGCGCTCCGTCGAGAACGTGTCGAGAACGTCCTCGTGGTCGACGCGCTACCGGCGGGGCGCGAAGGGCCGTGGCGACGCTTCGCGCGGATGAAGACGCTGCGCACCCCCAAGCACGTGCTGGGCCCCGAGCTCGGCGTGCCGAGCCTCTCGGTGCAGGCCTGGTACGAGGCGCAGCACGGCGAGGGGAGCTGGTCGGGCTTCGACTTCATCGAGCGCGAGACGTGGGCGGCGTACCTCGCGTGGGTGCGCGAGCTGCTCGCGATCCCCGTCCAGAACGACACGCGCGTGGGCGCGATCCGCTGGGACGAGGACGAGTCTTGTTTCGTCGTGCCCGTCACGACGCACGCCGCCGGCCGAAGCGTCGGCACGGCGGGGATCCTGCGCGCGCGCAAGATCGTCTTGGCGACCGGCATCGAGGGCGCGGGCCAGTGGTACGTGCCGCCGCTCATCCGCGACGGGCTGCCGAAGGCGCGCTGGGCGCACACGTGCGAGCCGATCGACTTCGCGGGACTCCGCGGCAAGCGCGTGGCGGTGCTCGGCGCGGGGGCCTCCGCCTTCGACAACGCCGCGGTCGCGCTCGAGCACGGGGCGGCGAAGGTCGACCTCTACTTCCGCCGCCCCGAGCTCGTCCGGGTGAACGTCTACCGCTGGGCCGAGTTCACGGGGTTCTTGCGGCACCACGCCGACCTGCCGGACGCGGAGAAGTGGCGCTTCGTGCGGCGCTTCTGGGAGGCCGGTCAGCTCCCGCCGCGGCCGACCTTCGAGCGCGCCGCCCGCCACGAGGACTTCGCGCTCCACCCGGGATCGCCGTGGCAGGACGTGCGCGAGGTCGAGCGAGAGGGCGAGACCGTGCTCGAGGTCACGACGCCGAAGGGCACGTTCCACCACGACTTCGTCATCGTCGGCACCGGGTTTCGCACCGACCTCGCGAGCCGCGTCGAGCTGCAGGCCATCGAGGGCCACGTCGCGCGGTGGGAGGACCGCTTCGAGCCGCCCGACGGCGAGCGGGTCGACGAGCTGCTCCGCCACCCCTACCTCGGCTCGAGCTTCGAGCTCACGGAGCGCGCGCCGGGCGAGGCGCCGTGGCTGCGGGGGATCTTCTGCTTCAGCTTCGGTTGCCTCGTCAGCTGCGGGCTCGGCGGCGCGAGCATCTCGGGCATGAAGTACGGGGTCGACCGGCTCGTGGGCGGCATCACGCGCCAGCTCTACCTCGAGGACGCCGAGCGCCACTACGCGGCCCTCGACGCCTACGACGTCCCCGACCTCGAGGCGGTGTGACGTGCACGCGGTCCGGAGTCGCCGCGTCGTCACGCCCGAAGGCACGCGCCCCGCGACGCTGATCGTCGACGGGGAGCGCATCGCCGCGATCGAGCCCCACGACGTGCCGATCGAGGGTCTGCGCGTCGACGACCTCGGCGACCTCGCGCTCTTGCCGGGCCTCGTCGACACGCACGTGCACCTAAACGAGCCCGGCCGCACCGAGTGGGAGGGCTTCGCCACCGCGACCGCCGCCGCCGCCGCGGGCGGCGTGACGACGCTCGTCGACATGCCGCTCAACTGCGTCCCCTCGACGACGAACGTCGCCGCGCTCGAGCGCAAGCGCCGCGCGGCGGAGGGGCAGCTTCACGTGGACGTGGGCTTCTATGGGGGCGTCGTCCCGGGCAACGCGAGCGCGCTCGAGCCGCTCGTCGACGCGGGCGTGCTGGGCTTCAAGGCCTTCCTCATCGAGAGCGGGGTCGACGACTTCCCCGAGGTGGGCGCGGGCGATCTGCGCCTCGCGCTGCCGAAGCTCGCGGCGCGCGGCGTGCCGCTGCTCGCGCATTGCGAGCTGGCGGGCGACGCTCCGCGCCCGTCGGGTGATACGCGCAGCTACGCCTCGTACCTCGCCTCGCGCCCGCGCCGCTGGGAGGAGGAGGCGATCCGCCTGCTCGCGACGCTCGCCGAGGAGTGCGGCGCGCGCGCGCACGTCGTGCACCTCGCCTGCGCCGACGCGCTCTCGATCGTCGCCGACGCGCGCGCGCGCGGCGTCCCGCTCAGCGTCGAGACCTGCCCCCACTACCTCTCCTTCGCCGCCGAGTCGATCCCCGACGGGGATCCGCGCTTCAAATGCGCGCCGCCGATCCGCGAGGCCGATCAGCGCGAGGGCCTGTGGCGGGGGTTGCGCGAAGGGCTCGTGGACCTCGTGGTCAGCGATCACTCGCCCTGCACGCCCGCGCTCAAACGGATGGCGACCGGGGACGTGATGGGCGCGTGGGGAGGCATCGCGGGGCTCCAGCTGAGCTTGCCCGCGACCTTCACCGAGGCGAGCGAGCGCGGCTTCTCGATCGAGGACGTGGCGCGCTGGATGGCGGAGGCCCCCGCGCGCCTCGTCGGGCTGCCGCGGAAGGGCCGACTCGCCGTGGGGTGCGACGCAGATCTCGTCGCCTTCGACACCGAGGCGAGCTTCGCGGTCGAGCGGCGGATGATCTTGCACCGCCACGACCTCACGCCCTACGAGGGCCGGCGTCTGCGAGGGCGGGTCTGCGCGACGTGGTTGCGGGGCGAGCGGGTCTGGGACGCTCGGGGCGCACAGGGGGGCGCCGCGAGCTGGTCGTTCTCTCGGGTTCGGGGGCGGGCGTTGACGGGGTGACGTGCACGACGACACACACGCGTTTCGTGAGCTCAATCGAATGACGAGGGACGAGGCCGAGGCGGCGCTCGCGACGTGCTGCGGGTCGGCCCGGTGGGTGCGCGCGGTGCTGGCCGCTCATCCGTTCCGGGACGCCGCGCACCTCGAGGCGGCGGTCGCGCGTGCCTTCGACCGCCTCACCTCCGAGGACTGGCTCGAGGCTTTCGCGGCGCACCCGCGCATCGGCGAAGACCCCGCGCGGCTCGCGCGCTTCGCGCACGCGGAGGTCTCGGCGCGCGAGCAGGGCGGCGTGCTCGGCGCCGCCGAGGCGACGCGCAAGGCGCTGGCCGACGGCAACCGGCGCTACGAGGCGATCTTCGGGCACGTCTTCTTGGTCTGCGCGACGGGGAAGAGCGCCGACGAGATGCTCGCGATCCTGCGCTCGCGGCTGACGAACGACCCCGCGACCGAGCTGCGCGTCGCGGCGGGCGAGCAACGGAAGATCACGGCGCTGCGGCTCGCGGCGCTCGGCGAGAAGGTGTAGGAGTCCGACATGTCCCTCAGCACGCACGTGCTCGACCTCGCCTCGGGCCTGCCCGTCCCTCGCCTGCCCGTGCGGCTCGAGCGGCGAGATGGCGAGGGCTGGCGCGAGCTCGGCCGCGCACGGACCGACGACGACGGGCGCGTCCGCGCCCTCTTGCCCGAGGGCGCGCCGCTCGAAGAGGCCGTCTATCGGCTCACCTTCGACGTCGAGGCCCACCACGGCCCTGGCGCCTTCCACCCCGAGGTGAGCGTCGTCTTCCGCGTGCTCGACGCCGCGCGCCACCACCACGTCCCCCTGCTGCTGAGCCCCTTCGGCTACAGCACCTACCGAGGCAGCTGATGACCGCCAAGACCTTCTCCCCGCTCGCGCCGCCCTCGCGCGTCCTCCTCGGCCCCGGCCCCTCCGACGTCGCGCCCTCGGTGCTGCGCGCGCTCTCGGCGCCGACCGTCGGGCACCTCGACCCCTACTTCCTGGGCGTGATGGACGAGGTCCGCGCGATGCTCCGCGTGGCCTTCGGCACCGCGAACACGATCACGATGCCGATGAGCGGCACGGGATCGGCGGGCATGGAGACGCTCTTCGTGAACCTCGTCGAGCCCGGCGACCGCGTGCTCGTCGGTGTCAACGGCGTCTTCGGCGGCCGCATGGCGGAGGTCGCGCGGCGCTGCGGCGCCGAGGTCACGACGGTCGACGCGCCGTGGGGGCGACCGCTGGATCCAGACGACCTTCGGAAGGCGACGCAGGGCGCGCGCTTCGACGCGGTCGCGATCGTGCACGCGGAGACCTCGACCGGCGCGCTCACCTCGCTCGAGGGCATGCGCGCCCTCGCCGACTCGTGCGGCGCGCTCTTGCTCGTCGACGCCGTCACCTCGCTCGGCGGCGTGCCGATCGACGTCGACACCCACGGCGTCGACGCGATCTACTCGGGCACTCAGAAGTGCCTCTCGTGCCCGCCCGGCCTCGCGCCCATCAGCCTGTCGGAGCGGGCGATGGCGAAGCTGAAGGCGCGCAAGAGCAAGCCGCAGAGCTGGTACCTCGACCTCGAGCTCATCGGCTCCTACTGGGGCAGCGAGCGCGCCTACCACCACACGGCGCCCATCAACATGCTCTACGCCCTCCACGAGGCGCTGCGGCTCGTCATCGAGGAGGGACTCGAGGCGCGCTTCGCTCGCCACCGACGCCACGCGACGGCGCTCGCGGCGGGCTTGCGGGCGATGGGCCTCGAGCTGCCGGTGCCGGAGGCCTCGCGCCTGCCACCGCTCACGCTCGTGGCCATCCCCGAAGGCGTCGAGGACGCGCCGGTGCGCAAGGCGCTCCTCGAGCGCTACGGCCTCGAGATCGGCGGAGGCCTCGGCGACTTCAAGGGGCGCGCGTGGCGCATCGGCCTGATGGGCGCGGCGTCCACGCCTCGAAACGTGATGCTCTGCCTGACGGCGCTCGCGGAGACGCTCGCCTCGGCCGGGTACCGAGTCGCGGGCGACCCGATCGCGGCGGCGGGCGCGGCGTTGTAGGTCGGAGGCATTTTCGGGGCTGCGATCGCCATCGGGGCAGGGACAGCGGCCGCACCTTCCGGGGCCGGGGCCGCGACGGGGACCGGGACCGCGGCCGCGGTGGGGTTCCGACGCTGTCGTACCCGCGGGTGAGGCGTTCGCGTGGCGTGTCGTGTTGGGGTCCGGGCGCGCGCGTACCCGTGGGGGAGGCGTTGGCGTGACTCGTCGTGATTGGGGTTGGTTGGCAGCCGCACCTTCCGGGGCCGGGACCGCGACGGGGACCGGGACCGCGGCCGCGGTGGGTTCCAGCGCTGTCGTACCCGCG
>JAHBWH010000264.1 GCA_019637115.1 Myxococcales bacterium
GGCGCCGACCCGGTCGACTACCTGGTCGTCCCGCGCCTCATCGCGTGCGTCGTCATGGCGCCGGTCGTGCTGCTCATCGGGGGCTTCGTGGCCTTCGGCGCCGGCACGCTGGTCGCGAACCTCCTCTTCGACGTGGCCCCGTCGACCTTCGCGAACCTCGCCTTCGTGCGCACGGGCGACCTGATCCTCGCGATCGTCAAGGCGCTCACCTACGGCGCCGCCATCGCGCTCGTCAGCGCGCAGCGCGGCCTCGCGACCTTCGGCGGCTCCGAGGGCGTCGGCTGGGCCACCACCGAGGCCGTCGTCGGGAGCTGCTTCGCCATCATCGTCCTCAACCTCTTCCTCAGCACGATCGGCTACTTCCTCGTGCCCGCCGTCTGATGCCGATCCGCTTCTCGAACATCCGCAAATCGTTCGGGCCCAAGCTGGTGCTCGATGGCGTGAGCTTCGAGGTCGCCGACGGCGAGTGCTTCTTCATCATCGGCGCCTCCGGCGTCGGCAAGAGCGTCCTCATCAAGCACCTCATCGGGCTGCTCCGCCCCGACGAGGGGGACATCTTCCTCGCGGACCGAGAGGTGTCGCGCCTGAGCGAGGCCGAGCTCTTCGCCGTCCGGATGAAGTGCGCGATGGTCTTCCAGAACAGCACCCTCTTCGACTCGATGAGCTGCGCCGAGAACGTCGCGCTCCCCCTGCGCAAGCACCGTGGGCTCGGCTTCTCGGCCGCGCTGAAGGAGGCGCGACGTCGCCTCGAGCAGGTGCAGATGGAGCGCTTCGCCGATGCTTACCCTGCCGAGCTCGGCGACGGGATGCGCAAGCGGGTCGCGATCGCGCGCGCGCTGACGCTCGACCCGGAGTACGTGCTCTTCGACGAGCCGACGACCTCCCTCGACCCCGTGAGCGCCCGCCGGACCGATGAGCTCATCCGCCGGCTCTGCGACGAGGTCGGCGTCACGAGCATCGTCGTCAGCCACGATCTCGCGAGCATCTTCGGGATCGCCGACCGAATCGCGATGTTGTACAAGGGCCACGTGCGCCTGATGGGGACACCCGACGAGTTCCGACGCTCCGACGATCCGGTCGTGCAGCAGTTCATCTCGGGTCGGGCAGAGGGGCCGATGGAGGTATGAAGGGCCTCTCGATCGAAGTCCGCGTCGGCCTGCTCGTGCTCGCGGCGCTCGTCCTGCTCGGAGGCTTCATCTTCATCCTGGGCGGCTACGAGCTCGGCAAGCAATACGAGCTCTTCGTCGACTTCGACAACCCCGGCAACCTCAAGCCCGGCGCGCCGGTCACGGTCGCGGGTATCCAGGTGGGCCGCGTCGGGGATCTCGAGTACCGCGGTGGCCGCCTCGACGAGCGCACGGGCCGCCGGCCGCTCGTGCGGGCGCGGGTGCGCATCGACGAGAACGTCCGAGACACGATCCACGAGGACGCGCTCTTCTACATCGCCTCGCAGAGCATCCTCGGAGAGTCGATGATCTCGATCTCGCCCGGCGACCCCGAGCGGCCCGCGCTCGAACCGGGCGCGATCGTCCAGGGCATCGACCCGCCGCGCCTCGATCTCGCCTTCGCGATGGCCTTCGAGCTGCTCGAGGGCTTGACCCGGACGCTCCGCGACAACCGGGAGGAGCTGGTCGGCGCGCTGCGCTCGGCCGCGAACCTGATCCGACAGCTCGACGCGCTGCTCGAGCAGAACGACGGCCGCATCGATCGCATGCTCGCCAACCTCGAGCGCGCGACGGAGCAGACCAACGAGGTGCTCGAGGGCGCGAGCGGGATCGTCAACGGCCCGCGCACGGAGCGCACGCTGCGCAACGTCGACCGGACGCTCGCGGCGGTCGCGGCCGACATCGAGCCGCTGATGCGCGACTTCCGCAGCGCCGCTGAGCGCGGCAACGAGGCGCTCGGCGCCGTGGGACCCGAGCAACGCCAACAGATCCAGGACGCGATCCGTCGCACCGCGCGCCTCACGGAAGAAGCGAACGCAACCCTCGCGGACGCGCGCGCCATCGTCGGACACATCCGACAGGGCCGTGGCACGATCGGGAGCTTCGTGATGGACGAGGCGATCTACGACGACGTCCAAGAGATGCTCCGCGACCTCAAGCACAACCCCTGGAAGCTCTTCTGGCGAGAGTGACGCGCTTTTCGCGAGCGCGACACGGCTGAGCGACGTTCGCGGAGGGGACTGGCCCGAGCGGGAGGTTCCCAGGTATCCTGCCCCGGTGAAGCACCTCGGACTCCTCCTCGTCGGCGCCTCGCTCGTCGCGTGTAGCTCGACCTCGCTACGTGGCGAGGGCGAGAGCTGCGTCCGGAGCTTGGAGTGCGCGACCGGGCTCGTCTGCGTCGCGAACCTCTGCAACGGGGACGCGAGCGGACTCGGCGGCACCGTGCCGAGCCTGGACGCTGGCGAGCCGGTCGAGCCGATCGACGCAGGCGGCGAAGACGACGCCGGCGGTGACCAGGACTCGGGCATGACGGGCGTCGACGGGGGCATGATGGGCACCGACGCGGGAATCGACGCGGGCATCGACGCAGGGGTAGACGCAGGCGTGGACGCGGGCGTCGACGCCGGCATGGACGCGGGCGTCGACGCCGGCATGGACGCGGGCGTCGACGCGGGCGAGCCGGAGCCGGACGCTGGAGACGAGGAGGGCGGCTGAAGGCTCCGGGGCCCACCCAAGGAATCCCTTCGCCGGGGGTCCATCGTTCACGGGACGCGTTCGCCCCGAAAAGACTTGTGATGACGCGCTCCTGCGCGAGCGCCTGGGGTTGACGGACCCCGCCACGTATTGCTAGCTTTCGACGCGTCGCGGCCTGACCGCGTCCCATGCCCTCCACGGAGCACGCCGAGATGTCCGAGCAGAAGGAATCGTCTGTCCTCTTCAACCTCAAGGAGTTGATGAACCTCGAAGAGGATCGCATCAAAGACGAGGAAGAAGAGCGCCGTCGCCGTGAAGAGGAGGCGCGCGCCGCGCGCGAGGCCGAGGAGCGGCGCAAGCGTGAGGAAGAGGAAGCTCGGATCCGCGCCGAGCGCGAGGCCCGTGAGGCCGAAGAGCGCCAGATCCGCGAGGAAGAAGAGCGGAAGGTCCGCGAGAAGGAGCAGGCCGAGCTCCGCCTGCGCCTGGAGGCGGAGGCCAAGGCGCGCGCCGCCGAGCAGGAGCGCTTGCTCGCGCACGAGCGCGAGATGGTGCAGATCAAGGCCACCGAGAAGAAGGGCGGCCTGCACCCAGGCATCATCGTCGGGCTCGTCGTGGTGCTGCTCGGCGCCTTCGCGGGCGTCTACTTCGGCGTCGTCGTCCCGCAGCAGGAGCGCGCGGCGGAGGAGGCCCGCATCGCCCGTGAGATCGCCGACCAACGCGCGCAGGAGCAGCGCGAGGCGGAGGCCGCGCGTCAGCGCGCAGTCGCCGAGGCCGAGGAGGCTCGACGCCGCGCCGAAGAGGCGCAGCGCCTCGCGCAGCAGGCTCAGGAGACGGCCGCGCAGTCCCCGACCGCGACGACGACCTCCTCCGGGAGCTCGGCGATGCGCCCGCGGCCCCGCTCGGGCGGCGGCGGCGCGAGCACCATGATGGGCGGCGGCGGCTCCGACGACCCGCTCGCCGGCCTCGACTTCTGAGCGTCCTCCGGACGCGCCGACGTTCGGCCCACGCCGGACGAGCCCACCGCCGCAGCCAGAGCTCCCTCTGCGCTGCGGCGAACGCGTTCGGCGGGGTGGCGAAAGACCCACGCCGCGTGGGTCGAGTGCGATTATGATTCGCGAGGTGCGTTGGTCTCCGCTGGTGGTCGGGATGGTCGTCGCGTGCGCGTGGGCGACCCGCGCGGACGCGCAATGCGCGCCCGTGCCTCATGCCACGGTCGGCGTGACCACCGAGCGCTGCGCGACGGGGGATCGCGAGTGGTGGATCGCCCGGGTGGATCTCGCCACCGGCGACCTCGGGCTCCGGGTGTCACGCCCGAGCGAGCGAGGTCGGACCGTGACCCGGTGGGCCAGCGAGACGGAAGGCGTCGTGCTCGCGCTCCAAGCGGGCGACTTCGGCTTCCCGAGCTACGTGCCGGAGGGCCTGACCGTAGGCAACGGCGAGCCCTGGAGCGAGACCGCGGACGACGCGCGGCTCGCCGTCTTGGCGTTCGACACCCGCGGCCTCGGCGTCTACGCGCCAGCGCGCCAGGTCGTGCCGGCCGAGCCCTGGATGGACGCGGTGCTCAGCGGGCCGAGCGTGCTCCGCGGCGGCGTGCCGACGAGCCAATGCGAGCCGCGCGGGTGTGAGCGCCGCGCGCGCACCGGCGTGGGGCTCGACGAGCGGGGCCGCGCGGTCATCGCGGTGGTCGCCCTCGGCGACCGCGAGGGCCGCCCGGGCGTGACCGACCCCGAGCTCGGGGAGCTGCTGCGGGACGCGGGCGCTCACGAGGGCCTCCGGAGTGGCGAGGGCGCGTGGAGCGTCCTCTGGTCGCAGGGAGAGGTCGTGGCGCCGACGAGCGAGGGCGAGCCACGACCCACGGCGGCCTTCCTCGGGGTGGTCGACCGGGCGACGGGCGCGGAGACCCGCTTCCGCGGCGTCGTGGGCGTCGAAGGCATGCCAGAGCGGGCCCTGCCGATGGCCCGCCTGCGCGTCGAGACGCTGGATGGTCGGCTCGTCGCCGAAGGCGGCACGCTGACGACCGCGGCGTATTGGGAGTTCACCCTCCCCGTGCGCGAGTACATCATTCGCGCCTCCCACGCGGGCTACCGGACGGGCTGCAAGGTCTGCCAGGGGGCCCCCAACGTGGACGTGTGGTGCAGCCTCTTCCTCGTGGAGGGCTCGGGCGCGCAGGTCTGCGAGCCGCCGCCTCGCACGCTCGACGTCGGCCCTTGGCCCGAGGGGACGCCGCCCGGCCCGGACGCCGGCACCTCGGCCGACGCAGGCACTGGGGAAGAACGCACGGGCGGTTGCGCGGTGGGCGGGCCGTCGCCCACACCTCGCGGTGTCTGGGTGCTGGCGCCGTACGGTGTCGTAGTGGTAGTGCGCCGGGTGAGGCGCGGGGTCCGTGGGGTGCGCGGAGTGTGCGGGAACGTAGCTCGGGGGTTACGAGGAGACGCGAAGTGAGCCAAGTCCGAACCGGCCTGCTGACCACGGGCGCAGGAGGCGACGTCGTCCTCCGCCGCGTCGTGGTGCGCGTCGTCTCAGGCGCCTCGCGCGGCGCCGAGGCGCTGCTCGAAGAAGGCACCTTGGTGATCGGCACGCACCCCGACGCCGATCTGCGGGTCGACGATCCGACGGTCTCACGCTTCCACGCGGAGCTCGGTCTCCTCGCCGAGGGGGTGCGCGTGCGCGACCTCGGCTCGACCAACGGGACGTTCGTCGGCGAGTCGCGCATCGAGGTCGCGGTGCTCCCACCCTCCGCCGAGCTTCGGGTGGGCAAGAGCCGGATCGAGATCGTCCCGGCCGACGTCCCCGTGCCCGACGCGCCCCCCGAGACGACGCGCTTCGGCCCGCTCGTCGGGCAGAGCGCGACGATGCGCCGTGCGTTTGGGCTCTTCGAGGGCGCCGCCGCGCTCGACGCGCCGGTGCTCATCGAAGGCGAGGCGGGTACCGGCAAGTCCGAGGGCGCCGAGGCGATCCACCACGCCTCCGCCCGCCGCGGTGGCCCGCTGGTCGTGCTGGATCTCTCGGTGACCAGCGAGGTCGAGGCGCACGCCGCGCGCGCCGCGGGCGGCACGCTCGTGATCGAGCGCCTCGACCACGCCTCGGCCCCGCAGGCCTCCGCGCTCGTCGCCGTCCTCGATCGGCGCGAGCGTGGCGAGCTCGACTTCCGCCCGATCGGCACGAGCCGCGTCGACCTGCGCCGGCGCGTCGAAGAGGGCGCGCTGCGACGCGACCTCTACTTCCACCTCGCGGCCGTCCGCGTGGTCTTGCCTCCGCTGCGCGATCGGCGCGAGGACATCCCTGTGCTCGTCGCCGAGCTCGCGGCGCGCCTCGGCCACCCGAACCTGGGGCTCTCCGCCGACGAGCTCGCGCCCCTCGCGAGCCACGCCTTCCAGGGCAACGTGCGCGAGCTCGCGCGCCTGCTCGAGCACGCCCTGAGCGCGACCGGCAGGCCGACCGC
The DNA here is from genome assembly GCA_019637115.1 of Myxococcales bacterium. Taxonomy (GTDB): domain Bacteria; phylum Myxococcota_A; class Polyangia; order Polyangiales; family Houyiibacteriaceae; genus JACKEH01. The sequence goes on from JAHBWH010000264.1 coordinate 6,082, forward strand.
CGGCCCCGCGCCCGTGATCACGGCGCCGAGCGAGGACGACGGCATCGCCGCCCTCCCCTTCAAGGAGGCCAAAGAGCAGCTCGTCGAGTCGTTCGAGGCGCGCTACGTGGCCGCGCTGCTGGCCCGTCACGAGGGCAACCTCTCGCGCGCAGCGAGCGAGGCGGGGCTCGACCGGAACTACCTCGCGCGACTCGCCAAGAAGCACGGGCTGCGCTGAGCGCAGGCGGACGGGCCGCGCCTTACGCGGGCCTCGACCGACGCGGTCCTCGCGCGCGCGAGCTCGTGGCGCGGGCCGCGACCGACGCGGTCATCGCGCGCGCGAGCTCGTGGCCTGAGACCCCATCGCGTTTCGGCGGGTCGCGGGCCAGCCGGGCACGGAGATGGCTGACCCACCCACGCTTCGGCGGGGCTTCGACCATGACGAGCGCGCCGCGAGCCCCGGCTCGAATTTCCGAGCCGGTGTACTAAGACGCCTCACCATGGCTCGACGCCCCACCGTGGTCCTCTTCGACGTCGACGGCACGCTCGTCACGACGGGCGGCGCCGGCCGCCGCGCGATGCGACATGCTTTCGGCGAGGTCTGCGGTGCGCCCCACGCGCTCGACGGGGTCAAGCTCGGCGGCAAGACCGATCCGATGATCCTCCGCGAGGGGCTGACCCTGATCGGCCAGCCCTTCGATCCCGACGTCGTCGAGCGCGTGCTCGAGGTCTACCTCGCGCGGCTCGAGGAGGAGCTCCCTCGTTCGACGGGCTATCGCGTCTTCCACGGCGTGCTGTCGCTCCTCGAGCGGCTCGAGGCAGACGCGCACGCCGTCGGGCTCGGCACGGGCAACGTCGAGCGCGGCGCCTACCTCAAGCTCGCGCGGGCGGGGCTCGATCGTTTCTTCGGCTTCGGGGGCTTCGGCAGCGACGCCGAGGACCGGGCCGAGCTCGTCCGCGCGGGCGCAAAGCGGGGCGCGACGCGGCTCATGACGCACGTCGACGACTGCCACGTGGTCGTGGTCGGTGACACGCCGCGCGACGTCGACGCCGCGCACGCGGCCGGCGCCGTCTGCCTCGCGGTCGCGACGGGCGGCTTCGCGGCCGACGCGCTCACGAACGCAGGCGCCGACCTGGTCGTCGAGACCCTCGAGGACCCGCGCGCCGTCACCTTCCTCTTCGAGCCCCGCTGATGCCGTCCATCGACGCCGAGGTGCTGCGCGGGCTCCCCGTCTGGTTCGTAGCGACGCTGCTCTCGCTCACGCTGCACGAGGCCGCGCACGCGCTCTTCGGCAAGCTCGGCGGCGACGACACCGCGCTCGAGCAGGCGACGCTCGATCCGACCCCTCACATCCGGCGCGAGCCCTTCGGGATGATCATCGTCCCGATCGCGTCGTTCCTGCTCAACGGCGGGCAGTGGATGATCGGCTTCGCGTCGGCGCCCTACGACCCCAGCTGGGCCGCCCGCTTCCCCAAGCGGGCTGCGATCATGGCCGCGGCGGGTCCGCTCGCCGATCTCGTGCTCGCGCTGCTCGCGGCGATCGCGATCCACGCCTGCATCGCGTGGGCGGGCTGGCTCCCGGTCGTGCCGGAGACCGCGAGCTTCGACGCGGTCGTGCTCGGCCCCGAGGGCACGCCGACCGTCTTCACGACGTTCGTGAGCGTGCTCTTCTCGGTCAACGTGCTGATCGGCCTCTTCAACCTGATCCCCGTGGCCCCTCTGGACGGCCACGCGGTGGTGCCGCTCTTCCTGAACGAGAAGTGGACGCGGAGGTGGCACTCGCTCTTCGAGGACCGCTCGGCGTCGATGGTCGGCATCGTCATCGCGTGGGTGATCTTCGGCCGCCTCGCGTGGCCGGTCTTCGGCGGTGCGGTGCAGCTACTCTACGCGTTCTGAGTCGCTGCGGCTTTGCGCCGCGCCGCGCGTGTGACCGCTCCCGCGCCGCGCGTGTGACCGCTCCCGCGCCGCGCGTGTGACCGCTCCCGCGCCGCGCGTGTGACCGCTCTCCCGCGCTGCTTCGCGCTGTGCGTGTGGCTCGCTCGCGTGTGACCGCTCCTGCGCCGCGCATGTGACCGCTCCCGCGCCGCTTCGCGCTGTGCGTGTGGATCGCTCGCGTGTGACCGCTCCTGCGCCGCGCATGTGACCGCTCCCGCACCGCGCGTGTGACGGTCAACTCGCGGACCTTCTCAGCGCTCGCCGGAGAGATCGTAGAAGACCCGCTCGTCGGCGTCCGCGCCGACGCGGACCGTGCGCTCGTGCTCGGCGCCGTCGCGGTCGACGATGCGCAGCCGCAGGGTCCCCGCCGGGACCTCGACGTTACCGATCGGCGTGGTGCCGAGGAGCCGCTCACCGACGTAGACCTTCGACCACGGGCGCGTGTTGATCGAGACCCGTCCGGTGCTCGCGCTCGCGGCGCGCTCCGTGGGCTCGCGCACCTCCCGAGGCGGCTCGCGCGGGGTCGACGGCCGCATCGAGCCGCCGGTCGAGCGCTCCGCGACGCGAGGCAGCGGCCGCAGCGTGGCCTCGACGGTCTCGGGCTCGCCCTCGCGGAGCACGACCCGCCCCGCCCACGCCACGTGCCCGTCGAGCTGCAGCTCGACCGTGTGCTCGCCGACGGGGTGCTCGCCGAGGGCGGTCGGGGTCACGCCGGGGACCTCGCGGTCGCCGATCCGCACGCTCGCGCCAGGCGGCTCGGTCCGGAAGGTGATCATCCCCGAGCGCGCAGACGCCACCTCGGGCGCTGGCGCGCTCGGGGCCTCCGGCGCC
>JAHBWH010000265.1 GCA_019637115.1 Myxococcales bacterium
TCCATCCGGTGCGAAGAGGGCCGCGCGACGCTCATCCTCCCGGGCGGCAGCGACGAGGCGCTCGACGCGCCGCGCGACCGCCTCGAAGCGCTGCTCTCCGCGAGCGTGGCGCCGCGCAACAGCCGGGCCGTGTGGACGGGCGCGGCGCTCCTCGTGGCCCACCACCTCGAGCGCGAGGTCGCCCTCCGTCGTTACGAGTGTGACGGTGAGACCCTTCGGCGAACGGATCGAGAATGATCCACGTGTATCGAATGAGATCTTCGTGGGCGACCGCGCTGGCGCTCGTCGTCGCGAGCCTCTCGGGCTGCGGCGACGACGATCCGGGGCCTCCGGCCGACGCCGCCACGCTCGACGCGGCACAGGACGCTGGCCCGATCTGCACGGTTGGCCTCTTCGACCCCGAGAGCTCCGACCTGCACCAATGGCCCGACCCGACCCTGCTGCGAGAGGACGCGACGCGGGCCACGGGCTTCCACCTCTACGCCGACCCCGCGCGCTTCGACGCGCTCTTCGCGCGCCTCGCGGGCTACACGCCGATCTTCGTGGAGGACCTCCCGTCGCTCGACGGCTTCGGCAGCACCTCCGGCGTCTTCTTCCGCTTCGGTCGGGCCTTCTCGGGGCCGATCCCGACCGGCCTCGCGACGGCCTCGCCCGCCGTAGGCGTGGGCCTCGCGGTGCTCGACGACGCGCCGCGCCTCGTCCCGGTGGAGACGGAGACGACGGACCGCGGCGAGACCCTCGTGCTGCGACCGCTCCGCCCGCTGCCAGAGCAGAGCTGGGCAGCGGCCTTCGTGACGCGCGCGCTCACGGACGCTGCCGGCGGCTGCCTCGAGCCCTCGGCCGGCACCGCGGCGTGGCTGGCGTCGCCCGACGAACGCACGGCCGCCGCGCTCGCCTCCCTCGAAGCCCTCGGGGTGTCGCGTGCGTCGATCGTCGCCCTCGCGGTCTACCCCGTCGCGACGATGACGCTGGGCTCGCTCGAGGTGGCCGCGGACATCCGCGCACGCGAGATCTCCCCCGCCACCGCGCCGACGTGCGCCGACGAGCCGAGCTTCCGACGGTGTCGGCTCTCGTTCGAGGCTCAGGACTTCCGCGAGGAGGACGGCGTGTACCGGGGGCTCGGCCGTGGACGCCCGTACGTCTTGCCGGTGACCGTCTGGCTGCCGCTCGAGGGCGAGGGGCCCTTCCCGACGATCGTGTGGGGGTCGGGGCTCGGCTCCGGGCGCGAGCAGGGGAACCGGCTGGCGAGCCACGCGGCCCCGCGGGGCTTCGCGGCGATCGCGGTCGACGCCGTCAGCCACGGAGACCACCCCGACGTGCCCGCGGACGCGGCGACGGACGTGGTGCCAACGGTGATGCGCTTCTTCACGATCGGCGAGCTCGACACGCGCGCGCTCGCGCCGCTTCGGCTGCGCGACCACTTCCGCCAGAGCGCGTGGGACAAGCTCCAGCTCGTGCGCCTGATTCAGCACGGGCTCGACCTCGACGACGACGGCACCGCGGACCTCGACGCCTCGCGCCTCGCGTATCTCGGCGTGTCGCTCGGCGGCATCATGGGACCCGAGCTCCTCGCCACCTCGGATGCTTTCGACGCCGCGGTGTTGGTGGTCCCCGGAGGCCGGGTCTCGTCGATCATCGGCGAGAGCGACACCTTCGGCGCGCTCACCCGACTGCTGCGCCCGCGGGGCACGACCGATGGAGACGTCGACCGCTTCTTCCCGGTCCTGCAGACCTTCCTCGATCCGGGGGACGCGGCGGTCTGGGGCCCGCACGTGCAGGTCGCGCGCTTGGTTGGCGACGCTCGGCCTGACGTCCTCGCGGGCGTCGTCCTCGACGACGGCGTGGTCCCCAACCGGGCCTCGTGGACGCTGATGCGCGCGATGGAGCTGCCGATCGTCGGCGTCGAGCTGCTGCCCGTGGTCGACGTCTCACCCATCGTCGCGCCCGTCGCGGGGAACGGGCCGGGCGGGCGGACGGCGGGTTTCCTCCAATTCGACGTGATCCGGCGGGGCGGGGAGCTGGTGCAGGCCACCCACGACAACGTCGGCGACTCCGAGCAGGGCATCGCCGCGTGGCTGACCTTCCTCGAGACGCACTTCGACGAGGGCGTCGGGCGCATCGACGATCCCTATGTGACGACGGGTGTGCGCCCGTGAGCAGGCCCGCCGACCCTCCGCGCGGGTCGGTGAGGGCGACGGGCGCATGGCACGAACTGACGGTCGCGAAGAACGGCCGATGGCGCTAAGCTCGCCGCCATGGGAACGCTCGCCGCGCTCGTGATCGCGACCCCCCTCTTCGGTTTCCAGCTCAGCCTGGACACCGCCACCCTGACGCCGAGCGCGAGCGTCCCCATCGCGGGGAGCCTGCTCACCGTCGCGCCGACGCCCGACGAGGAGGCCGCGGGCCAGGCGGGGCCCCGCGCCGCCCCGACGACGGCCGAGCTGATGCAGCAGCGCGGCCGCCTCGCCAAGGTCCACCGCATCATGGGCATCGCGACGTGGGTCTCCATGACGGCCACCGTCGTGCTCGGCTACCTGCAGTACTACAACCTCTACGGCATGTTCTCGGGCCTCGACTCGACCCCCTGCGTCGAGGGGAGGGCGGTCTTCGGCCAGTCCTCGTGCTCGCGACAACCCCTGCCGCATCTCATCAGCTCGATGCTCACGACCGTGCTCTATTCGGTCACCTTCGGCCTCTCGCTGCGGATGCCCGACCCCTTGAACCTCTCCGAAGGCGACAGCGAGTACGCGAAGAACCTGCGGCGACACAAGCGGCTGCGTTGGGTGCACCTCGCGGGCATGGCGGCGCAGATCCTCCTCGGCGTCGTCATCGCGAACGGGGACCGCTTCGGGATGAGCCGGGCGAACAACTACGGCGCGCTCCAGGCCCTCTCCACGCTGCACTTCGCCCTCGGGATGATGACCTACGTCGCCATGACCTGGGCGGGCGTGATCTTCCTGTTCTAGCGTTGAAGTTCTCGGGCGGACTGCTAGGAACCGCGGGTGCGGTGCCCTTACTGCGCCACCTTGGAAAACAAGGTCATCGATTCCCGCCTCTCGCAGGCTGGCGAGGTGATCCGTCGTCGCCGTGAGTGCGAGGCCTGCGGGCGACGCTACACCACCTACGAGCGGGTCGAGCAGGCCCTGCCGCTGGTCGTGAAGAAGGACGGGCGCAGGCAGCCCTTCGACCGCGACAAGATCCTCGCGGGGCTCCGGCGGTCCTGCGCCAAGCGCGACATCTCTGCGGACGCGCTGGAGCGCATCGTCGACAACGTCCAGCGCGTGATGGTCGAGCGCGGTGAGACCGAGATCCTCTCCTCGCACGTCGGCCGCGAGGTGCTCTCTCAGCTCGAGGGGCTCGACCAGGTGGCCTACGTGCGCTTCGCGAGCGTCTACCGCGAGTTCCAGGACGCGCGGGAGTTCGTCAGCGAGCTCGAGCGCCTACTCGAGGGGACCGAGGCGAGCGGTAGCCACGAGGCTGCGACGCCCTCGGTCCGGCCCGAGGCGAGCTCGGGCGAAGGCCCGTCGTCATGAGCGGCGCGTCGGGTCGCGCGCTCGACGAGGCGCTGATGGCGCGCGCGATCGCCGAGGCGCGGCGCGGGCGCCCGAGCCCGAATCCTCACGTGGGCGCGGTGATCGCGACGCCCGAGGGCGAGATCGTTTCGGTGGGTCATCACGAGCGCGCGGGCGAGGCGCACGCCGAGGTCGCCGCCCTGCGGGCCGCCGATCGCACCGAGGGCATGACGCTCTACGTGACGATGGAGCCGTGCAACCACCACGGCCGGACCCCGCCGTGCACCGAGGCGATCTTGGCCGCCGGCATCCGACGGGTCGTCATCGGCGCGGTCGATCCCGCACCGCACGTCCCAGGCTCGAGCGCTCGCCTGCGCGCGGCGGGGGTCGAGGTGGAGGCGGGCGTGCTCGCCGAGGAGTGCGTCGCGCTGCTGGCGGACTTCACGAAGCACATCACGAAGGGGCTGCCCTTCGTGACCCTGAAGGCGGCGGTGACGCTCGACGGTCGGATGGCCGCGCGCACCGGCGACTCGAAATGGATCACGGGCGAGGCGGCCCGCGCGGAGGCCCACCGGCTGCGCGACCAGAGCGACGCGGTGCTCGTCGGCGTCGGCACGGTGCTCGCCGACGATCCTCAGCTCGACGTCCGCCACGTCGAGGGCATCGACCCACGACGGATCGCGCTCGACACCCACCTGCGCACCCCGCCCACCGCGCGGATCCTCGGCAAAGGCGGGGCGACGACGCTCGTCCACGGGCCTGGCGCGGATGAGACGAAGCGCGCACGTCTGCGCGACGCGGGGGCGACTCTCCTCGAGGTGCCGACGGCCGCCGATGGCCGCCTCGACGTCGGGTACGCGCTGCGGGAGCTCGCGGCGCGCGACGTGGTGCGCTTGCTCGTGGAAGGCGGACCCAGGGTCCACGCCTCGCTCTTGGCCGCCGGCCACGTCGACCGCGTCGCCGTTTTCGTCGCGCCGCGGATCGTGGGGGACGCGCTGGCCCCCGCGCTGGCGGAGGGGGCTAGCGGCGCAGAAGGGCTCGCGTCCATCGCGAACGCGTGGCAGCTCACGCGGGTCGTCGTCGAGCGAATCGGCGACGACGTGCTCTTCCGCGGCGACGTGACCCGCCCGACGGACCGAGCACGCTGAGAGCTCCCAGACCTCCGACCGAGCACCTGGACCCCGACCCCCGACCCAGCGCCCCGACCCGGCTGACCGAGCATACGGCACGGACACCCCCGCCTGGACCCCTCCTCCCCCCGACGCTATGACCCCGCCGAGAAAGCCCATCGAGGACCGCCCCATGCGCACCGACGCCATCGAGAGGGTGCTCGCCGCCCTCGACGACATCCGTCAGGGGAAGCTCGTCATCCTGACGGACGACGAAGATCGCGAGAACGAGGGGGATCTCGTGATGGCGGCCGAGCTCTGCTCGCCCGAGACGATCAACTTCATGGCGAAGTACGCCCGTGGACTGATCTGCCTGAGCCTGACGGAGGATCGCTGCCAGCGGCTCGATCTTCCGATGATGGTCGACGCCAACCGCTCGAGCCGCAGCACGGCGTTCACCATCTCGATCGAGGCGCGGCACGGCGTGACCACGGGCATCAGCGCCGCCGACCGCGCGCACACGGTGCGCACGGCGGTCGCGCCCGACGCGCGCGCGAGCGACATCGTCAGCCCGGGGCACATCTTCCCGCTCCGCGCGCGGCCCGGCGGCGTGCTCCAGCGGACCGGCCACACCGAGGGATCCGTCGATCTCGCGCGCCTCGCCGGCCTCGATCCCTCTGGCGTGATCTGCGAGATCATGAACGAGGACGGGACCATGGCGCGGTACCCCGACCTGCAGGCCTTCGCCGAGCGCCACGGGCTCCGGCTGATCAGCATCGCCGATCTCATCGAGTACCGGCTCTCGCGCGAGCGCCTCGTGCGGATCGCGCGAGAGGGAGCGGTCTCGCTCGGCACGGGCGCCCAGTGGCGCGCGCGGGTCTACGAGGTCCTGACGGACTCGCGCCAGTTCCTCGCGCTCGTCCACGGCGAGGTCGATCGGGAGTCCACGCTCGTCCGCGTCCACACGGGGAGCGTCCTCGGCGACATGGTCGGCCTCGACGAGCCGACGCGCGTCTCGATGCGAGAGGCGATCGCGCGCATCGAGCACGAAGGGAAGGGCGTCGTCCTCGTGCTTCCCGGGAGCCTGCCGCTCGACGACGAGCTGGCGTTCTTCCTCGGGGAGTCCACAGAGCGTCCGCGGCCGCAGAGCGGCGAGGTTCTCCGCGAGTACGGGCTCGGTGCGCAGGTGCTCGCCGACCTCGGCCTCGGTAAGATTCGAATCCTCACCAACCGACCGCGCCGCATCCCGAGCCTCGAAGGGTACGGGCTCGAGGTCGTCGAGCAGGTGGTGCTGCGGGAAGGACAGAGCTCGTGACCCTCTACGAAGGCCGCTACGTGGCCCCCTCGGACGCGCGCTTCGCGATCGTCGCCGCGCGCTTCAACCACTTCGTCGTCGACCGGCTGGTCGAGGGCGCGCTCGATGGTCTGCACCGCCACGGCGTCGAGGCCGCGCGCGTGGACCTCGCGAAGGTGCCGGGCGCGTGGGAGCTACCGCTCATCGTCGACCGGCTCGCGCGCTCACAGAAGTACGCAGCGGTCATCGCGCTCGGCGCCGTCATCCGCGGCTCGACGCCGCACTTCGACTACGTCGCGGGCCAGGCGGCCTCCGGCGCCGCTGCGGCCATGGCGGCCAGCGGCGTGCCCGTGGTCTTCGGCGTGCTCACGACCGACACCATCGAGCAGGCGGTCGAGCGCGCCGGCACCAAGGCCGGCAACAAGGGGTGGGAGGCGGCTCTCACCGCGATCGAGATGGTCGACCTGCTCGCCCAGCTCGGCGATGCCAAGATCTGAGGACTCATGGGCGCGCGACGACGGGGCCGCGAGGCGGCGCTTCAGATGCTGTACCAGATGGACGTCTCGGGCGTGGGCGCTGAGGACGCCATCCGCGCGTATTGGGCGCACCTCGGCGCCGACCAAGAGGTCGAGGAGGGCGTGGCGGAGTTCGCCAACATCCTGGTGCGCGGGGTCGAGGACGGGCTCGCGCGGATCGACGCGACGATCCGCGAGGTGAGCCACCACTGGCGCATCGAGCGGATGACGCGGGTCGATCGCAACATCCTGCGGCTCGCGACCTTCGAGCTCCTCTCGCTCCCCGACGTGCCCCGCCGGGTGACGCTGAACGAAGCGATCGAGCTCGCGAAGCGCTTTGGGAGCGAGGGCAGCCCCGGCTTCGTCAACGGCGTGCTCGACCGCATCGCGAACGACCTCCGCAAGGACTGAGGCCGTGGACCTACGCTTCCTCGCCCCCGACCTCCGGCGCTTCGACCGGACGAAGGCCGAGGCGCTCCTGGTCACGCTCTTCGAGGACGAGCGGCCGCTGCGCGGGACCTCGGGGCTCGTCGATTGGCGGTATGGCGGCTTCCTCTCGCGCCAGCTGCGCGAGGGGCGGGTCATGGGTCGCCGCGGCGAGGTCTGCCTCCTGCCCGGCGAGGGGCGCTTGACCTTCGAGAAGGTCTTCCTCGTCGGTCTCGGCCCCAGCGCGGGTTTCGACGACGAGACCTTCGACGAGGGCGTGCGTCTCGCGCTCGATGTCTTTCGGCGCGCCAAAGTGCGGACCGCCTTCGTCTCGCTGCCGGGCCGCAACCTCGGGCGCATCGCGCCCGCCGCGGCGATGGAGCGCCTGCTCACGCTCTCGCGCGCTGTGAGCGAGCCCGACGAGCTGACGCTCCTCGAAGACGCCGACGCGCAGCGCGAGATGGAGCCCGTGCTCTTCCGTGAGCAGCGCCGCGCCCGCGCCTTCGCGGGGTGAGCGCCGCCGATTTTCGCTGTGATTTCTTGGCGTGCGAGTCGAGTTTCTCGTCAGCGCTGGACGATCGTGATGCGGCTGTCCTCCGCCACCACGATCGCGCCGCCTTGGCCTGCGGCGCCCCAGGCGTTGCTCCAGAGGAGCTCCTCGCTCGGCGGGGTGAAGGCGAACGCGATCGGGCCTGGCTCGCCCGTGATCACGTAGCTCGCGCCGTGAACGAAGCGGCCATCGGGCAAGGGGTGGGCGACGACCAGGAGGGCGTCGCTCCCCGCGCGGCCCGCGAAGACCCAGACGACCTCGCCTGCGCGCGGCGACCAGCGCAGCACCGGGGTCGTGGGGAGCTCCCAGCCGCGGAGCGACGTCAGCCCCTCCGGGAGGGCGCGCAGCATCGCCTCGGGATCGAAGGGCTCGAAGGTGGGGGCGAAGCGCGCGACCTCCGGCATCTCCGCGAGCACGGCGCGGAGGCGCTCGCGATCCGCCTCGATGGAGGTGAAGCGCGCGAGGCGTGCCTCGGTGGGGTACTCGAGCTCGGGTGCGGGGCCTTCGCAGCAGCGGAAGCCGAGGCTCGGGCCGCGGGTGCTCGAGCGCGCGCCGCGGCGCGCCGCGCAGCGATGCGTGGCGAGCTCGTCGCTCGAGCTCCCGCGGAAGACGTAGAGATCGGCGCCGAGGCCGCGCGAGCCAGGGCTCGCGGTCCACTCGCCGAGGGCCGTGCCGAGCCGCGCGACGCCCTCGGGCGTCACGCAGGCGAGCGGGTCGGCGGCGCAGGCGGCGAGATCGAGCGCGTCGCCCGTCGGGAAGGAGCGCGCGGCGTCGGGCCCCTCGCACGCGCGCTCCCACTCGAGCTCGTGGCAGAGCCGCTTGCCCGCCTCCGCGCAGAGCGCGGCCGCCTCGGGCTGGGTCACGCCCGTGCGCGGGGGTTGGTCGGGGTCGTTGGGGAAGGGCAGGCGATCGATCGAGAACGCCGGCACGGCGACGGGGACGAGATCCGCCTCGTCGCGCGGCTCACGACCCGAGGCGCCGGGGCGGCTGCCTGCGAGCACGACGCCTGCCGGGATCGCGACCGCCTCGCCGGCACGAAGGGTCGGGGCTTCGGGCGCCGCTGGCACGGGCGCTGCTGGTTCGATCGCTGCGGGCTCGATCGCTGCGGGCTCGACCTCCGCAGGCTCGGGCGCCGACGGCGGCGCGACCTCTTCGCGTGGACAACCAGCGAGCGCGAGCAGAACGATGAGCCTGAGCCGCATGCGGCGACGCTAATACAGCAAGCCCCGGGGTCCAGTTCTCGGTCCTCGCCTGACGGGGCCGTGACGGACGCGGCGGTGACTGGGTGCAGGCGCGTGGTTCGGGGTATGGAGGCACCCCCTGACCCCTGCGGGTGATGGCTCAGACGGGGCCACCCTCCC
>JAHBWH010000266.1 GCA_019637115.1 Myxococcales bacterium
GTGGGCGCGCAATGCGACGACGGCAACGACGCCGACGGCGACGGCTGCAGCGCCACCTGCGAGCGGGAGCCAGGCTTCCTGTGCGCCGGCGCGCCGAGCGAGTGCAGCTTCGTCTGTGGCAACGGCGTCCTCGACGCCGCCGCTGGCGAGACCTGCGACGACGGCAACACCTTCGACGGCGACGGCTGCTCGGCCGTTTGCCGAACGGAGGCGGGCTTCAACTGCTTCGGCGTGGGCGCAGGCTCGTGCGTCGCGCAGGCAGCGAACGCATTCTGCGAGGCGCCGACCGCGCTCACGACCGCCGGGCTCGTCGGAGAGGATCTCCGCGCTGGTGGTCCCCGGCCCACCGGTACGAACTGCGGCTCGACCGTCGGCCCGGTCCGCTACTACGAGGTGACGATCCCGGCGATGACCTCGCTCGCGGTGACGGCCACCCCGACGGGCTCATCGTGGGACATCTCGCTGCGCTCGCTGGCCGACTGCAGTGGCAGCTGCCTCTCGAACGTGAACGCGGCGGGCTCCGGCGTGGCCGAGACCCTGGTCTTCCGGAACCTCTCGACCAGCCCGACCACGCGCTCGATCGCCGTGGGCGCGAGCTCCGCGACGGTCCTCGGTACCTACGACCTCAGCCTCGCGACGACGCCGCTCCCATCCAACGCGCTCTGCACCGAAGCGACGGAGATCACGACGAGCACCACGCTCAGCGGAGAGAACGCTCGCCTCGGCGGCCCTCGACCGACCGGGACGGGCTGCGGATTTGGCACGGGGAGCACGGCGCTCTACTACCGCGTGACCATCCCTGCGGGTCAGCGGATGCGCGCGCTCACCTCGCTCGTCGGCCCCGGCGACATCGTGCTCTTCACGGTCACTGACTGCGAGGCGACGAGCTGCACGTTCCAGACGGACTCCGCCCCCGAGCAGCTCACCGTCGACAACACCAGCAGCGAGCCGCTCGTCCGCGTCCTCGGCGTGCGCCCGTACAACACGGCCAGCAACGCGCTCTACGACATCGCGTTCACGTTCACGGCGCTGCCCGCTTGTGGCAACGGCGTGATCGAGGGGTCGGAGCAATGCGACGACGCCAACACGACCCCAGGCGACGGCTGCTCGGCCACTTGCACGACCGAGAACGACTTCCAATGCACGGGGACGCCCTCGGTGTGTACGCGCGCGTACACGCGGAGCGCCATCGCGGGCGCGTGCCTCGACGTGAGCGCGGCGCCGCTCGTCGCCATCGCGTCGGGAACCGCGGACGACGGGAACAGCGCGATCCTCCCGCTGCCCTTTTCGTTCTCGTTCTTCGCGACCACCGTCTCGCACTACGCCGTGAGCACCAACGGGCTGCTGCAGCTCTACGCGAGCAGCACCGGGACTCCGAGCGCCGCATGGAGCAACGTCGCGATCCCGAACGCCGCGGTGCCCAACGGCTTCATCGCTCCGTTCTGGGACGACCTCCACAACGACGGCGGCGGAATCCGCGTCGCCCAGGTCGACTCCCGCTTCGTGGTCCAATGGACCTCGCGGATCGTCGGCGAGGCCGGATCGAACATTCGCTTCCAGGCGCACGTGCTCCCCTCGGGCGTGGTCGAGGTGCACTACTGCGCGGCCTCGGCCAGCACGGCTCGGTTCACGGGGAACTCGGCGACCATCGGTCTCGAGAACCTGAGCGGCACGGCTGGCTCGCAGCAGTCGTTCGACACCGCCGACGCAGCGCCCGTCGGCTCGGGTTACCGCTTCACGCCCTGACTTGGCGCCCCCTGTCGGCTCGAGGCCCCGTCGCAGGTGCGGCGGGGGCTTCGCCATTCGCGCGGAAGAGCGCCGCGCCACCGCAGCTTCGTCTCTCGCGCACCGCGCGTGCGGGGCGACACTGCGCGCCGTCCCGAGGCGTCTTCGAGCGTTTCGCACTCCGTGAGCGCTGGGCGAGCTCGAGCCTCATCGCCGCAGCGGCCACGCCGCTGCGTGCTATGAACGGTCGTGGCCGCGCCGCCGAAATCGCTCGACTGGCTGTTCTGGAACCTCGATCGTCGCCGACTCGACGAAGAGCGCGATGCCACCACCATCCTCGCGCGCGTGCTCGAGCACGGCGGGCTCGAAGATGTCCGCTGGGCGGTGCGTCGCTACGGGCTCGAACGCATCCGCGCGTTCTTCGCCGAAGGGGCTCACCCCGAGATCAGCCGTCGCACGTGGTGCTTCTGGCGCGCCGCGCTGCGAGCGCAGGAGGACGCATGGCCCGAGCCGCGCTCACGCGTGAGCAGCGACGCGCCCTGGATCGATTGATCGCGGCGCGACCCGAGCCCGCGGTCTACCTTGCTGGCGGCTGTGCTGTCGCGGTCCACCTCGGGCATCGCCGCTCGCGTGACCTCAACCTCTTCTCGTTCGCGGAGCTCTCGTTCGAGCCCTACCGCGCGCTGACGGCTTCGCCCGACGTCGCGATCCTCGCGGAGACCGATGCTGCGCTGAGCCTTCCCGTCGGCGACGTCCCCGTCGACATCGTTCGGTACCCGTACCCGTTGGTCGACCCGCCGATCGTGGGTCCCGGGGGGGCGCCGACCGCGGGGCTGCGCGATCTCGCCGCGATGAAGCTGGCGGCGATCGCGAAGCGCGGGTTGCGGCGCGACTTCTGGGATCTCTGGGCGATCGTGAACGCGGGCGTGACGCTCGTCGAAGCGGGCGAGGTCTACAAGCGTCGATTCGGACGCTCGCAGGCCGACCTCTATCACGTGTGGCGCGCGCTGACGTTCTTCGACGACGCCGAGCGAGAGCCAGTGTTTCCCGAGGGCCTCAGCGCGCGACGGTGGTCGACGATTCGACGATTCTTCGAGGACGCGGCCCGAGACCTCCTGCCGACGTGATCGCGTCTGCAACCACGAGCGAGGATGTCCGCGACGCGCGATGCGGGAGGTCGGAAGCGACGGTCGAGCGGCGAACGCACGGGACGAACCGCGCGGAACGAACCGCGCTTCACGGTCCGGACGCCGCACCGGCCGCGCGCGCCGTCAGGTCCGCCCCACCCCACTGCCTGCACCGACGGGGGTTCCGGTTTCATTCGATGCGGAAGAGCGCCTCGCTGATCGGGTGAGGCGCTCGCGAGAACGCGTCGTGCACGTGGTGGGCCACGAGCGCGGGGTCCGCGCCCGCGATCAACGTGTCGCGATGGGGGACCCCGATGCGTACGCTGCCGCCGAAGGTGTCGCGCAGCCCGTCGCGCACGTCGGGGAGCAAGAGGCGCGCGGCGTCGAGGCCGTCGCCCGTGCGCGCGATCCGCAGCGCGCCCCCCTCGAGCGCCGCCCACCGCGCTTCGCCCGCGCGGAGCGCGAGCGCCACGAGCGCCGCGGCGAAGGGCTCGGCGCCCTCGGCCGCCCAGCGCGCCTCTTCGTCGCGCCGCACGTAGCGCGCGCGCCCCTCGAAGCGAAGCTGCAGCGCGACCTGCACGTCGTGGCCGAAGGGGACGAGCCAGAGCGCGTCCGCGCGCTCCGCGAGCTGCGCGAGGAAGCGCGGGCCGACGAGCCGCGGTAGCAGGCGCGGCTCGGCGTCGCGCCAAGGGACCAACACGTCCGCCCCCTCGCCCCCCGGCAAGAGCGAGACGAGCCTCGCCACCGCGCCGCGCACCAGCGCCTCCCGCGCGTGGCCCGCGGCCCCCGCGAGCTCCGCCACGCGGTGCAGGTCGAGCTCGAGGCCTTCGCTGAGCGAGAGCTCGAGCCCGAAGCGCGACTCCACGCGCAGGTCGGGTCGAGCCTCCGCGAGCGCGCGACGGAACGCGCCGACCACGAAGGCCACCGGCCCCTCGCCTCGCGCCTCGGCTTCGGCCGCGCGGACGCGCGCGGCGAGCTCGGCGTCGGGGTCGTCCGCCTCGAGCGCGGCGCCGATCGCGCCGAAGGGATCGAAGAAGCCGTCGTCCCCGAGGTCGACCCGGTGCACGCCGGCGCGCGCGACGTGCGCCGCGCCGAGGCGATCGACCAAGACCGCGCCGAGGAACGCGCCGGCCCCCTCCACGAAGCGCTCGTCGTCGGCCTCGTCCTCGTCGAGCCAGCGATCGATCGCGTCCGCGAGCCAGCGGATCGCGTCTGCCCCCCGCGGGATGGACGCCCCCTCGCCTCGCCACGCGCAGAAGCGCGCCGCGACCTCTCCGAGCGGTCCGCCACGCGCGCCGAGCTCGTGCAGCCACGAGGACATCGGCGGAGAGAGTACGTCAGTCGAAGTCGCCGCGCATCGGCCGAAGGCTCCCGCGTACGCCGCGCGTCAGCCCGAGCTCGAACTCGCGGGGATCGAGCGGTGCCTCGCCGCCGCGCTGCTGCGCGACGAAGTCCTCGAGCTCGGCGGCGAGGAGCTCGGCGAGGCCGAGCTCGTGCACCGCGAGCTCGGCCCGAGCGTCTCGGTCCCGACGCGCCACGTGGAGGCCGACGAGCAGCGCCACGTCGTCCGCGCTCACGCCGGCCCCGTGTCGGGCGAGGAGCGCGTCGAGCGACGCCACGATGGCGGCCGCGCTCGGCGGGCGCGCGGCGGGATCGCGGGCGAGGAGCTGCTGCACGTAGCGGTCGACGTCTTTGGGCACGTGGCGAGCCGCGTGCAGCGAAGGGATCTCGCAGCGGGCGACGTTCCGGACGGTCTCGCCGTCATCGTGCCCCTGGAAGAGCCGGCGCCCCGCGAGCATCTCCCAGAGCACGATGCCGAGCGCGAAGTTGTCGATGCGGTGATCGCTCCCCTGTTGCAGGACGATCTCGGGCGCGAGGTAGCCGAGCTTCCCTCCGACCATGTCCTCCGAGCGGGCGCTCGCGTGCACGCTCGCGTCGGCGAGCCCGAAGTCCGTGAGCTTCACGCCGCCGTCGCGACCGAGCAACAGGTTGTGCGGCGAGACGTCGCGGTGGACGATCCCGAGGTGGTCCCCCTCGGGGCCGGTCAGGGTGTGGACGTAGTCGAGCGCCGCCGCGAGCTGGCGCGCGACGAAGAGCGCGGAGGGCACCGGCATCCCCGCGCCGCGCTCCCACGCCGGGTCGAGCAGCCCCTTGAGCGTGTCCCCGTCGACCAGCTCCATGACCATGATGAACGTGCCGCCGACGTCACGGGCGTCGTACACGCGCACGATGTTGTCGTGCTGGAGCAGCATCCCGAGGCGGGCCTCGTCCTCGAACATCGAGCGAAAGAGCGGCTTGCCGAGCTCGGGCAGCACGCGCTTGATCGCGACGGGGTGCGAGCCGCCGTCCTCGAAGATCGCCTCCGCGCGCCAGACCTCGGCCATCCCGCCCGCGGCGAGGCGCGCGATGGGCCGGTAACGCGTCGGCGCGCGCTTCAGCTGCGTGCTCAACCGAGATTGGCGCGAGGTCATCGCCGGCAGTCTCCGGGAGCGTCACCCCTCGGTCAATCGCGGCGCGCGCGGCCCATCACCCGAGGTCGGCGAGCGCCTCCGCGACGCGCGCGTCCGCGTCCGCGAGCGCGCCCGCGAGCGCGGACGGCCCGCGCACGCGCCAATGCCCGACGTCCACGGCGCATCCGTCCTCGAAGGGAGGCCGGGCCTCGAACGCCTCCACGAGCGCCCGCCCCGACTCGACGAGCGCGTCGAACGCAGGCCCCGGCGGAGGGACCCGGGGGTAGTCCTCCGCCAAGAGCCCCTCGAACCGCGCCTGGTAGGTCGCGCTCGAGATCCACGTGAGCGCGTACCAGAGGAGCTGCGCGGACCGCTCCGATCCGAGCCACGCGCGCCCCTCCGCCGAGAGGTTGGGCGCGCCCTCGGCGTCGTGGGTCGGGAACGCGCGGGTGCGGCACGACGAGCGCGCCGACAAGAAGCAGTTGTCGGGCACGATCGCGCTCGCTGCGGCGTGGGTCCAGCCGCGCTCTCCGCGGTCCTTGCGGACCGACAGCAGCGCGAAGGTCGAGCGGGCCATCGCCGCGCGGAGGTCGGCGCGTGAGCGGTGGCAGACGGCGGGCAGCGTCGCGAGCCAGCGCCGCTCGAAGGGCCGGTAGGCGACCTCCTCGACGAAGCCCTCGCCTCGCGGATCCGCCTGCAGCGCGGCGGCGACGGCGCGGCGCGCCGCGTCCACATCGAAGTGCCCGCGGCTCGTCGTGAAGGCGTCGAGGCGCGGGTCGTGGAGGCCGAGCGCGAAGGTCTGGAGGCGGCCGAGGAGCGCCTCGTGGCTGGCGTCGGTGACGAGCCCGTCGCGGTTGGTCTGCACCCCCTCGCGGTGGAAGGGGAAGAGCGCGGCGAGCGAGCGCCACCCCTTTGGCCACGCGCTCGCCCCGGCGCGCACGCGCCAGGGGCGGGCGGGATCGATGGGCGCGAAGCGGAGCGGCGCCGCGAGCGCGGCCAGCTTCTCGGCGCGCGCGCCGCGGAGGGTCGCGAGGCCCACCTCCCCGAGCGCCCCCTCGTCGCGCTCGGGTCGGCGGACGCCGATCGTGATCGCGGCGCCGGGTCGGACGCCGAAGAGGTTCTCGTCTCGCGCGGGCTCGCCCGCGTCCCCCTCGCGCCGCTTGGCGACCAGGGCGCTGCCGCCGAGATCCGCGATCTCCAGCCGGTCGAAGAAGCGCGCGAGCGCGGCGCGCATCCCTCGGTGCACCGGGCCGTCGAGGAAGCTCGCGTTGGTCACGAGCGCGAGCACGCCCCCGCCTGGGGCTTGGCGCACGCCCTCGGCGGCCCAGCGCAAGAAGCGAACGTAGGCGTCCGAGAGCACCCCGATCTTGCGCTCGCCGAGCGGCACGCCCGCGGCGTCGCGGCGGAAGTCCTCGAGCAGCGCGTCGACGAGCGGCGTTCGGCTCTCGCTGCGGCCCGCCCAGGGCGGGTTGCCGAGGACGACGAGCACATCCGCCTCGAGCGGCGCCAGCGACTCGAGCGCATCCGCCTCCACGAAGCGCAGCGGCCGACCTGGCGCAGCGAGGGCGCTCTGGGCGGTCGCGAGCGCGCCGACGTCGCGATCGATGCCGACGATCGCTGCGGGCATCCCGCGCCCCTCGAGGGCAGCGAGCGCGGCCGCCATGAAGGCGCCGGGCCCGCACGCGGGGTCGACGAGCGTCACCCGCGGCGAGGCGAGCCCCTCGGCCAGCCCCAAGGTCTCGATGAGCGCAGCGTCCACCCGACGCACCATGTGGCGACAGAGCGCCGCTGGCGTGTGCACCACGCCGTGCGCGCGCCGCTCGGCGGGGGACGTCGCGGCGTCGCGCGCGGCGGCCGCCTCCGCGACCCGCCGCTCGAGGTCGGAGAGGCCTTCCACGCAGGTGTCATATCACCCTCCGGCGGGGCGCGCGCAGCGGCGCGGCAGTCCTCGCCGACCCGGGCTGCTCTTCGAGCACGCCGGCGCCTCGGGACGGCGCCTCGAGCCTCGCTCGAGACGCGGCCTCCTCGGAAGAACGAGGCGTTTTGATGCCTGCTGAGCGGCGCTCGGAGCGGCTCACCGGGGTTTCTCCGGTGGCCGGATCGATCACCCCCGCCATGAGCGCTCTCACAGGGGGTGAAGCCCAGGCACGGAGCGTATGGCGATTCGCGACAAATCCGTGATATGTGCCGCCGCCGTGGTCAGTCGTCAGGGGCGGCTCACCGCGGAGGAACCCATGAGCCGAAACAACGTAGCTTGGTTGAGCGTCGTCCTCTCCCTCCTGACGGGAGCCGTCGCGAACGCACAATGGGACCCCGAGAGCGGGGACACGGGACAGGGCTGGGCGCCGCCGCCGGCGGAGCCAACGCCGCCGCCCCAGCAGCCGCAGCCGCCTCCCCAGCAGCAGTGGGGCACGCCCCCGCCGGCCGAGCCCGCCCCGCCGGCACAGAGCGCCTGGGGCCAAGGGGAAGAGGAGCGGCCGCCCGGCATGGGCGGGGCGCCGCGCTCGGGCGTCGATCGCCCGGCTGCCGAGACCGACCACGACTCGGTGAGCTTCGGCATCTCGTTCTTCGGGCTCAACGGCATCAACGTCGCGCCGGCCAACCTCGGCGGCGGCGCGCTGAACCTCGCGCTCCCCACCGTGGGCATCCGGGCGTGGTTCGGCACCGTCGGCCTCGACGTGGGCATCGGCCTCGGCACGACGACCCGGAAAACCTTCAACACCTGCCCCGGGACCAACTGCGACTCTGAGCGCGTCCGCGACGGTGGGATCAACGGAGGCTTCGGCTTCGGTCTGCACGTTGGTGTGCCCATCGCGGCCGCCAAGAGCCGCCACGCGACGTTCCTCATCATCCCGGAGCTCGGCTTCGCCTACGGCGGAGCGACCCTCTTCGTCCCCGGCGACGATGCCTCAGCGGACATCGGCCTGTCGGCGATCCAGCTCGACGCGGGCGTGCGCGTCGGCGGCGAGCTGCACTTCGGCGCGATCGGGCTGCCGAACCTCTCACTGCAGCTCACGATCGGGCTCGGACTCCGGTACACCAGCCGCAGCGCAGAGAACTCCGTCCCCAATCTGGATCCCAGCGTGGTCGGCCTCGCCGAGACGGATCTCCAGATCCGCACGATCGCGAACGACCTGGTCAACGGGACCATCCGCCTGAACTACTACTTCTGAGCTCGACGGAGCGAACGACGAAGGCCGCGCTCGAGAGCGCGGCCTTCGTCGTTCCGTCGCTCCGAATCCCCCACGAATCCCTTCCTGAGGCCATGTCCGTGTCCGAGGCCGTGTCCGAGGCCGTGTCCGAGGCCGTGTCCGAGGCCGCGTCGGAGGCCGCGTCGGAGGCCGCGTCGGAGGCCGTGTCCGAGGCCGAGGCCGCGTCCGAGGCCGTGT
>JAHBWH010000267.1 GCA_019637115.1 Myxococcales bacterium
TCGACGCGCAGCCCCGCGGCGAGCTCGAGCAGCTGCACCGCTTCCTGTACCTGACGCACTTCTCCTACGGGAAGATGCGCGGGCGGACCTTCAGCCCGAACGTGCAGGGCATCGAGGCGAAGACCATCGCGCGGCTCGAGCAGCACGCGCCGCGGCTCGCCAAGGTGAAGGTCTACTCGGGCGACTACGCGCCGGTGGTCCGCCGCTACGACGGGGCCGACACGGTCTTCTTCCTCGACCCGCCGTACCCCGGCTACAACGTCGACGTCGGCGAGTCCGAGTTCGACGAGGAGCGCTTCTTCGAGGTGCTCAAGGCGCTCGAGGGCAAGTGGCTCATGACCTACGGCGTCCGGGGCAAGCTCCCCGGGCTCCTCAAGGACGCCGGCTTCCACATCAAGCGCATCCGCACGCCGCGGACCATCGGGGCGATGCGCGGCGTTGGCGGGCCCTCGGTGCTCACCCAGCTGCTCGTCGCGAACTACAAGTTCGTCGAGAAGCACACGGGCGCCCACGCCTGGCTCGAGGACTGGGAGCCCGCGGCCGAGCGGCCGTCGGCGCCGCCCATCGAGAAGGTCTGCCCGCTCCTCAAGGACCTCGACCCCGACGACGAGCGCTACGTGCTCGGCGTGGTGCTCGTCCCCGAGCAGGTGGACGCCCAGGGCGACGTTTACTCCCACGAGGAGGTCCGCCAGGCCGCACACCGCTTCATGGAGGAGTTCGGCGGGCTCGGCCTGATGCACCAGCTCCGCGTCAACGACCAGGTGAAGGTGCTCGAGAGCTACCTCGCGCCGGTCGACCTGCAGGTCGGCGACGTGGCGGTGCCCAAGGGCACGTGGCTGCTCGCCGTACGCGTGCAGTCGGACGAGCTCTGGGAGCGCGTGAGCGCGGGTGAGCTGACCGGCTTCTCGATCGGCGGCTCTGCCCGCCGCGTGCCCGAGCCCGCGCGCGCCGAGCCGGCCGACGACGCGCCCGAGGGCGAGCCGCCGGCCGCCGCCTCGGAGGCCGCATGACCCCGCGACGCAAGGCCGACCGCCCCGTCAACCGCCTGCTCGACATCGTCGTCGAGGAGGTCTCGCTCGTGGACCGCGCGGCCAACGAGCACCGCTTTCTCATCGTGAAGAGGGACACGCCCATGGCCGACACCCAGACCGACACCGACGCCGTCGACGAGGCCGGCGACCTGAACGACCAGGCCGCGGCCGAGGACACCGGCGCCGCTCCCTACGCCGCCCCCGGCTCCAGCGCCGACCCGCTCCTCACCACCGCCGTCGCGGCCCTCGAGGGGCTGACCAGCACGGTGGAGCTGCTCGGGTCGCTCGGCGCCGACCAGGCCGACGCCCGGCTCGCGCCGCTCGCGGCCGAGCTCAAGGCGACCGCCGAGGCGCTGCTCGCCAGGGCGGGCGGCGCTCCGCCCGAGGCGAGCGTTGACGTCGAATCCACGGAGCGTGGCGAGGACGACGACACGCGCGAGACCTCCTTCGAGGCGCACCTCGCCGCGGCGCGCGAGGCTCTCGCGCAGCTCGCGAGCCTGAGCGCCGCCAAGCCTCCTCCGGCGCCGAGCCCCGCGGCTCCCGCGCCCGAGCTCCCGAAGGCGCCCGCGCTGCCGCAGGAGCTCACGGCGAGCCTCGCCGCGATGACCGAGTCGTTCCGCGCCCTCGCCGAGACGGTGAAGGAGCAGCAGCAGCGCCTGGCCCGGGTCGAGAAGCAGTTCGGCCTGCCCAACAGCGCGCCGAGCACCGAGCGCGTGCGCAAGGCCGAGCCCGAGGAGGTCGGGTGGCCGATGGACCTCAACCACCCGATGGACCGGGAGAGCGTCGACAAGGCGGTCTCCTTCCACGACCTGTAAGGAGCCCCGCCCATGAGCTACACCGACAACCGCACCATCCTGCAGAAGGCCGACCTGGCGCTCGCGGATCTCACCGCCGACGGAGGCCTCCTGAAGCCGGCGCAGGCGCAGAAGTTCATGCGCCTGCTCATCAAGGACTCGCCGCTGATGCGGCTGGCGACCGTCGTGCCGATGCAGTCGCCGAAGCAGCAGCTCTCGAAGATCAAGTTCGGCCGCCGCGTGCTCCGGCCCGGCGCCGAGGCGACCGCGCTGCCGCTCGCCGACCGGGCGCGCCCGGACCTCTCGCAGGTCGAGCTCGACGCCAAGCTCTTCAAGGCGGAGGTCCGCCTCTCCGACGAGGTGCTCGAGGACAGCATCGAGCGCGGCGAGCTGCGCCAGACGATCATGGAGATGATGGCCGAGGCCATCAGCCGCGACATGGAAGAGGTGCTGATCAACGGCGACACGCTGTCGGCCGATCCCTTCCTCGCGGTGATGGACGGCGCGCTCAAGCAGGCCACGAGCAACGTCGTCGACGCCGGCGGCGCCGCCATCTCGAAGAACCTCCTGCGCGACATGCTCAAGACGATCCCGTCCGAGCACCTGCGCGACAAGAAGGCGATGCGCTTCATGACGAGCGTCGACGCCGACCTCGACTACCGGAACACGCTCGCCGAGCGGGCGACGGCGGTCGGCGACCGGCTGCTCGAGGGCGACACCCCGGTGCTCTACTCGGGCGTCCCGCTCCAGCCCATCCCGCTCTTCCCCGAGAACCTCGGCGCCGGCAGCGACCAGACGGTCATCCTGCTGTGCAACCCGAAGAACATCCACGTCGGCATCTGGCGGAACATCCGCGTCGAGTCGGCGCGCGACATCTCGGAGGGCACGCTCAAGATCGTGGCCACGCTCCGCTTCGACGTGAAGTTCGCCGAGGAGCCCGGGGTCGCCAAGGCCATCAACGTCCAGCTCTGAGCTGCAAGGGAGGACTGACCGATGCAGACCCTGCTGGTTCGACTCAAGCCCTACGACCCGCGCCGCGGCTGCGTGCTGCGCCGCTTCACGTACCGCGGCATCAAGTTCCACGAGGAGCGCGGCTGGTACCGCGTCGACAAGGAGGTCGCCGAGTACCTCCGCGGCGTGCGGCAGGTGCCGGGCGACAAGCACGCGGCGCTCGCGTTCGACGTGTGCACCGAGGCCGAGGCCCAGGCGCTCGACGCCGAGCACGAGGCCGCCGCGACCACGCGCAAGAAGGCCACCGAGGCCCCCGTCGCGACCCCCGAGGCGCCCGCGGTCACCACCGACGACCTCGAGCCGCCGGGCGGCGGGGGCCGCCGCGGCGCCCGCTCGAAGTAGGCGCCGCCGTGTACGCGACCGTCGCCGAGCTGCGCGCCGAGGGCGTGACGGTCGCGCAGGCCGACGACGCGCGCCTCGCCGCGCTCATCGACGCCGCCACCGCCGAGATCGACCGCGTCACGGGCTGGTTCTTCGAGCCCCGCGACGCTCGGCTGGTGCTCGACGGCCGCGGCGCGCCCACGCTGGAGCTGCCCGTCCCGCCCATCCGGCTCGACGAGCTCGTCGTGGGTGGCGCGCCAGCGTCGCTCGATCCGGCGGACCTCGTCATCGTCGGCGCGCCGGTCCAGCCCGGCTTCGACGCGCCGCGCCTCACCCGGCGCTACGGCGTGTTCCCCCGAGGGCGCGGCAACGTCGTCGCCGCCGGCCTCTTCGGCTACACCGAGCCGGACGGGACGCCCGAAGGTCGCGTCCCCGCGCCGATCCGCCGGGCCTGCGCGCTGCTCGTGCTGCGCTGGCTCGCGCCGCTCGCCGACGACGCGGGCTTCGACGCCCGCAACCGCTGGCGCGTCGTCGAGGATCGCACCCGCGACCAGAGCTACAAGCTCGCGGCGCCCGGCGCCTCCGCGGGCCCCTTCGGTGACCCTGAGCTCGACGCCGTCCTGCTCCGCTACCGGCGTCCGGCGCCGCTGGGGGCAGTCTGATGCGCGGCCGGCTCATCTTCCCGTTCCTGGCCGAGCTCCGCCGCCTGGACACGGCGGCGATGGCCGCGGGCGATCCGGACGGGCCGGGCCCGCTCGTCTCGGGCTTCGACCTCGACTTCAAGGAGCTGGTGCTCGTCGATCGCGACGGGGACGGCGTCGCCGAGCGCGAGCGCGTCGAACTGCCGCCCATCCGCGTGCCGTGCCAGGTCGAGCCCAAGGTCTTCGAGGACCTGCGCCTGCTCGCCAGCGGCGACTCGCCCCGCTCGGACCTGAGCCTCGTGTTCCACTTCCGCGACCTCGAGCGGCTCGGCCTCGTGGACGCGGCGACCGGCGACGCGCTCATCCGTCCCAACGATCGGCTCGCCGGGCTCTACGACCTTGGAGGACTGCTCGTCCAGGCCATCCGCACGCCGCCCGGGCTCTTCGTGACCCAGGCGCAACCGCGCGGGTTCGGGCTGGGTCGAGGCCGACCCCACCGCAACCTGCTGCTCGTGACCTTCGAGGCGCGGCAGCTCGCGCCCACGAGGGTCGAATGAAGCACCTGCTCGCCACCATCACCTTCGCCGCCACGCTCACCGCGTGCGGCCCCTTCGCCGTCTGCACCCCGAACGAGACCCGCTGCACCGGCACGCTGGTCGAGGTCTGCGACGCGGACGGCCAGTGGGACCTCGCGGAGGACTGCGCGGCGGTCTTCGGCGACGAGGAGCCCCTCTGGATGTGCTGCCCCGTGCCCGCCGACGAGCTCGGCCCGGCCGGGCACGCCTGCCTGCCGGCGGCCGACGCCTGCCCGGCGGAGGGGGAGTGACCATGGCCACCCAGCCCACCCCCGCGCACGTCACCGCGCTCTGGGACGCCATGCGCGCCCGCTACGGCACGCGCATCGTCGACAAGTCGAGCGCGGCCGAGATGAAGCTCGTCGGCTGGTTCCTCGAGCGCATCGGCGTGCTCGACCAGGCCACGTTCCTCGAGCGCTTCACGACCACCATCGGGCGCCGCATCTACGTGCCCTTCACGCCGGGCACGCCGACCCCGCGGCACAGCCTCTGGAGCCAGATCGTGATCTGCGTGCACGAGCACCAGCACGTCGAGCAGCTCGTGCGCGACGGGGCGGTGACCTTCTCGCTGCGCTACCTCGCGAGCCCGGCGGCGCGCGCGGCCTACGAGGCCGACGCCTACCGCTGCAACCTCGAGCTGCACTACTGGCACACGGGCCAGCTCCCGAGCCCGCGCGAGCTCGCCGAGCGCCTGCGCAGCTACGGGGTGCGCGACGCCGACATCGACGTCGCCGAGACCACGCTCATCGCCGCCGCGCGCACGGTGAAGGCCGGCGGCATCATCACGCCGGCCGCCAAGTTCGCGATCGCCTGGCTGCGCGAGCACGCGCCGGAGCTCGAGCACCGAGGTGCGGCGTGACGGCGGTGACCAAGACCGGCGACTGGCGCCGGGCCCGGGCGCTGCTCGCCGCGGGGCCGCTCCGCCTGAAGGCCGCGATCGGCCTCGCGCTGCGGCAGGAGGCCGAGGCGCTGCGCCGCGAGATCGTCCAGGGGCTCACCCGCCAGGCGCCCGGCGGCTCCCCGCTGGCGCCGCCCAAGGAGACCACGCTGGCGGCGCGCCGCCTCAAGGGCTTCGGCGGGAGCAAGTCGCTCATCGTCCGGGCCGATCTGCGCAACGGCGTCGCCACCATCGTCCGCGGCGACGAGGCGTTCGTCGGCGTGCCCCGCACCGCCCGCGGCAAGGACGGGCAGAGCCTCGCCAACGTCGCCGAGATCCAGGAGTTCGGCTCGGCGCCGATCGTGATCCCGATGACCGACGCCATGCGCCGCTTCGTCTTCGCGGTGCTCCGCGAGGCCGGCGAGCCCATCGGCGCCGGCGGGGGCGGCGGCGCGGGCGTGGTCGTGGTGCAGGTGCCCGCGCGGCCCTTCCTGCGGCCCGCCTTCGAGCGCATCAAGCCGGGCGCGCAGCGGCGCTTCCTCGCCCGCGTGGCCGCGCACAGCGGCATGGGAGGGGTGTGATGGCGGTGCCGACCCTGAGCAGCGTCACGCCCGCGAGCGGCCCGACCAGCGGCGGCGACCTCGTCCGGCTCGTCGGCCTCGACTTCGCGCCGCAGCTCGCCGTGCGCTTCGGCGCGGCCCCGGCGGAGGTCGTCTCGGTCCGCGTCGAGGGCGGCGTGTCGATCGCCGACGTCCGCACGCCCGCGCACCCCGAGGCGCTCGTCCCGGTCATCGTCGAGAACCTCGACGCTGCCGGCGTCCCGGTGCCGGGCGAGCTCGCCACGCTGCCGAGCGCCTACCGCTTCGTCCGCGGCCCGCTCGTCGCGGAGGCGACCGTCACGCGGCTGGTCCGCGCGCTGCTGCGGATGCTCAAGGCGCAGGTCGCCGAGAACACGACGATGACCGTGGCGCTCGACTACGACGACACGCCCGACGACCAGCTGCGCGTGGTGCCGCTCGCGAAGCTGCCCGCGCTCGTGCTGTCGGGGCCGACCGTCCGCGACAGCCGCTTCTACGCGACGAACGTGCCGCACGAGGACGTCGTGGCCGGCGTCCTCGGCCCCGAGCTCCGGCGCCGCCGCCCGGCCCTCACCGTCGACCTCGCCTTCGCGCTGACCGCCGCGTCGGACCGCACGGCCGAGCTCCTCAACCTCATGGCCTCGGTCGCGTCGTTCCTGAACCGCAACCGGTGGCTCATCCTCCCGCGCGACGCGGCGCGGCCGGAGCTCGGCCGCGTGCGCTGGGAGATGGACCCGGAGGGCGACTTCCGCACCAACCTCCACGGCCAGGGCGACGTGCGGGTCTTCACCTGCGGGTTCGTCGTCCGCGGCTTCGACCTCGACGAGGGCCTGCCCATGGACCTCGGCAAGGCGGTCGCCGAGGGTGGCGCGGAGCTCTCCACCGTCGCCCACGGAGGTGCCGCGTGAGCCTCACCCTGATCAACCGCAGCGGGCGCTGCCTCGCCCTCAACCTGCCGCACGCCGAGGTGTGCACGGCTGCGCGCTGCTCCTGCGTGACGCTCCCCGGCCGGCCGCCGCGGCGCGTCGCCGGCTCGATCACGCTGCCGGCGGGCCAGGCCCTGACCGACCTGCCCGACGAGCTGATCGGCGCCGCCGAGGTGCGTGCGCTCGCGCGCAGCGGCGACCTCGAGGTCCGCCACACCCCCACCAAGCCCAGCTCGAACGAGCCGCGCGAGCCCGACGCCCCGCCGTCGAAGCCGGCTCGCCGCAAGCGAGGAGAGTCCCGATGAGCGCCCAGCTGCTTTCGTCCAAGGTCGTCGTCGTCGAGGAGGAGCCGCGCGTCCGCGGGATCCCCTCGGTGCCCACCTCCGTCGCCGGCGCCGTCGGCCTCACCGAGCGCGGCCCGATCGGGGTCCCCGTGCTGTGCTCGTCGCTCGAGGAGTTCGAGGCGACCTTCGGCGGCTTCACACCGGACGCCGACCTCGCGCTCGCCGCGATGGGCTTCTTCGAGAACGGCGGCACCCAGCTCTGGGTCGTGCGCACCGTCCACTACGGCGACGTGCAGGACCAGCTGAGCCAGACCGCCGTCCGCGGCTCTGCGACGCTGCTGGCCGACGCCGCGGTCCCGACCCCGGCCGAGCTGCTCGGCGCGCCCGTGGGCCGCGTGTTCGTCCAGGACGGCGACACCCTCGTGGTGGCCGTCGACGGCGGTGCGCCGGTGACCGCGACCGTCGTCGCGACGCGCGCCGAGCTCGTGAGCGCGGGCGTGTTCCCGACCGGCTTCGCCGGCGGCGAGGCGCTCGAGCTGCGCGTGATGGGCATGGACCAGACCGTCACCTTCGACGCCGCCGATCAGAGCGTCGAGGAGGTGGCCGCGCGCATGAACGCGCAGCTCTCGCTGGTGAGCGTCAGCGTGGACGCGGGGCAGCTGCGGATCCGCACCGACCTCGGCGGCACCGACGTCGGGCTCGAGGTCACGGGCGGCGACGCGAACGTGGTCCTGGCGTTCCCCGCGGGCGAGGTGCTCGGCGGCGGCAACGTCGCGATGTCCGCCGAGGTCACGCCCGACGTGCTCGCGGGCATCGTCGCGGCCGCGATCCCCGGGCTCGTCGTGGACGTCGTCGCCGGCGCGCTCCGGCTCCGCACCGTGAGCACCGGCGCGCTCGCCTCACTGCAGGTGCAGCCCGAGTCCACCCTCGACGAGCGGCTCGGCCTCGACAACGCCGCCCACAGCGGCAGCGACGGCGGCGCCGCGGCGGCGCTCCTGGTCGAGGGCAAGGACCCGGGCGCCTACGCGAACCGCCTCGAGGCCGAGGTGCGCCCGCCGACGAGCGGGGAGGCCGGGACCTTCGACCTCGCCGTCGTCGAGGACGGCGTCTACCGCGAGGTCTTCGCGGACCTGACGATGACGCCCGGCGCCGCCCGCCACGTCGAGGCGGTGATCAACGCGCCGCGGGGCGGCTCGGCGCTCGTGCGCGTCACCGACCTCGCGCTGCCCGGCGCGCCCGCGCTCGGCGTGCAGACGGCCGGACTC
Organism: Myxococcales bacterium; assembly: GCA_019637115.1. GTDB lineage: Bacteria > Myxococcota_A > Polyangia > Polyangiales > Houyiibacteriaceae > JACKEH01. The sequence goes on from JAHBWH010000267.1 coordinate 8,304, forward strand.
GCCGCTGGCGACGACGGCCTCACGGGCCTGACCGACACCGACTTCATCGGCTCGGAGGTCGGCAAGACCGGCCTCCGCGCGCTCGACACCATCCAGGACCTGAGCCTCCTGCTGGTCCCCGGGCGCGCCACCGCAGCGGTGCACAACGCGATGGTCGCCTACTGCGAGGGCCCGCGAGAGGGCCTGGTGTTCGCCGTCCTCGACCCGCCGGCCGGGCTCGGCGCAGCGGGCATCGTCGACTACGTGTTGAACACCGCCGCGCTCGGGAACCTCAGTGAGCACGCCGCGATCTACTGGCCGCGCGTGAAGGTGCTCAACCCCTCGCGCAGCGTGTTCGGGTCGAGCGACCAGCTCG